>CAZZHI010000009.1:2077-7092 GCA_964654145.1 uncultured Candidatus Saccharibacteria bacterium | reverse complement strand
CAATACAAAAAGCTATGTATGCCAAGAGGACAGTTGATGTGTTATATGCCAAAGAGATGATTCTTGGGGGTAGGGTTGCAGCGTTCCCTACTGGGACTTCATACGGCCTTGCTGTAAATGCGTTATCTGGGCACGCCCTCCAGAGGCTTCGCAATATAAAGAAAAGACCAGCAGAAAAAACATTTACGGTCTATATGTCTGATGCGTTATGGGATACGTACCTTCTTCTTACTCCCGGAGAAGAGGCTGTGCTTCATCGATACGGAAATGCAGCACTTACCCTTTTGGTAAGGCCACAAGAATCTTTGGCTCATTTAGCGCAAGATGGATTAATTGGGCTTCGTGTTATCGATCATCCTGTTATGAAGCATCTTGCGGAGACTACCGCACTTCCGCTTACGGCAACAAGTGCAAATATTTCGGGCCAAGATCCATGCTATACGCCAGATGAAATTGAAGCAGCGTTCCCTGGAAAAGATGGAACTACCTACGATTTGTCGTTAGCGTGTATTTTAGATGGCGGAGCGTTAAAGCCCGGAAGAGTAAGTACTATCGCTTACTACAGGAATGGTTCAATGGATGTTATGAGGCAGGGGTCGCTGATATTTTCTTAATGTATCGCTGATTCATCATAAAGGTGCCATAGCCGATTCCGATTAACGCAAATCCTGCAAGTATTAATGAGATGGGCCACCCGAGCGTATCGCTGAAGTATTCCGCGGTAATTTTCATGATATAACCCATAAGGAAGAGGCTCCCCATAACAAGCATCGCACGACTCTTGAGCGTTACGCTTAAGAACATGATTCCGAAGTTAAGGCCTATGAAGATTATTTCCCAGAACCTATTTGCTGCAGGTGCGTACCCGCCTAGCGCAAGCGCAGCCCCTAAGAACATGACTGTTCCAACTGCATACATCCATTGAGTAAGGGTCGCGGCAACCTTTTGCCAGCTATACCCAAGGAGTAGATAGCTAATACCGAGAAAGAGAAAACGATACTGGAACGCCGTGTCTACCTGGATAGCCGGGTTTCGTTCGAGAAATGCACCCGTAACGCTAAAGTACAAAAAGCTTCCAAAGATAATGCTAAATACGCGGAAGATATTTAGCTTAAGGAGGAAGAATGAGGATAATACCCATGCAAACATGATGGAATAAATAATATTTTCATACGACATGAACGGTGAGTTGTAGTTTAGGGTATCGAGCGTGATAAATATTCCAAACGGCGCAAGGAGCGCAAAGATGAGGAAGAAGCTCCATGCTACTCCTGATAAGTTTTTTACTTTTGTGAGCGCGATACCCGTTGCGTAGGCAGCTATTGATGACCCGAGCGTTACAAGGATTCGAGCAGTGGATGTAAGAGTTTCCCATCGCTGTTGGAAAAATAAGACAATACCAATAACAACAATAAGTCCGCCGAGCGCATACAAAATATTGATAATACTAAGCTTGCGTCGAAGCGGCTGTTTAATTTCTCCTTGTCCTTTTTGAAATGCTTCCAGTATGTCGGCTTCCGAAATAGTTCTTGCTGCAGAAGCTTCGGTAATTGATGTGAGAAGATCATTTTTTGTCATAGTTAGTTTTCTGCAATAACCCACCCAACAAGCTGGAATGAGTACATGTTAAGCGATACGTCGGATATGAGGGAAACTTCTTTGCTCGCATATTCGTTAGAGAGATACGCGTGGTCTCTGTCGTTATCCCCGTCCCCAAAGAACGGAAACACTCCATACGAACGTTGTCCGAATGATACCGTGAGCCCCTCGGGAGATTTTTTCTCGGTAGAAATTTTAAACTTCTTTGCGTCTTCAATTGAAATTTCTTCGTTCGTGTCACTCTTTGTTCGATGCACGAAAAGTCGGGGGCCAGAAACCTTTTCTGGCGGATATTCGTATCGATCTGCGGGAGCAGTGTAGCTTGTTGCGGAGTCTGTGAGGACCCCATCTTTTACTGAAAGTTCGTGTTGAGTAATTTGATTTCCAACTCGCGTTGAATATGTTGGGTATGGCCCAACTGCGTATATGAAGTCTGTTTGAGGGTTTAGTGATCTTCCGGGCAAGAGTACTGCCCCTGCAATAAGTGCGACCATTACAACTGGAATTGCTAGTCCTATAACAAGCGAGATATTGGTAGGTGTTTTCATAGCTTTATATACCTCGAGCTAAGTCGCTAAGCGTTTTACCTGTAGCTCCTAGTGCAATTAAGAATAGAACGCTCGCAATAAGGAATCCTAAGAATCCTAATAGGAATAGGCATGAAAGAACGAGGGATCCGATGAGCGCATGCTGCCACGTAGGGGTGTCTTCTGTCTTTTTTGTAACTTTGCTATGTATGAACATTCCGATTGTTATAATAGAGACGCTACATGCAATCATGAGAGATAGAGCACTGCCAAATAGGAGGAATAATCCCAAGAATGAGCCTATTTGAGTTATAAGAAGGATGATGGAAACAGGAATAAAAAGAATAATCCATACCAGTCCGATTATTCCTGACTTTGTTGGAGTTGTTACGAAGGTGTGTTGCCCTCGCTTCAGAAGCGCGGGTGTTCCAATAATGAAGAACATTGCCAAAACAAAATGAGTCGCAACTGAGGCAATAAACCCTTGCATGCGAGAAGCGGTACTTCGCTCGTTCTTTTCATATTGCGATTTGGCAACGGTGCTTATGCCGCCAGCTATTGTTGCTCCTTCTTCTATTGTTGGTTCATTTCCATACACGGTTAACTTTCCTGATATAGACGCATCTTTTGTTACGAGAACGCGTTCTCCCGCAGCTCGTACATCACCGTTTATTTTTCCGGAAATAGTAATCTGTTCCCCTGCAACATAGGCCTCGCCACCTACTGTTGACTCTGGTGAAATAAAGAGGACGGAGCCGGCCGCAAAGAGGTCATGAGCAATTGCTGACCCGATAGTTATTCTGTTTCCTGCAACTCGGACGTCGTCTTGTGCGGCCCCGGTAATTGAAAGATTATTTCCTGCTGCAAATATACTTGCATCGCTTGAACCGGAAATATCCAGCGTATCTCCTGCTGCAAATATATCCCCCTTTACAGGAGATGCTATAACTACTGACTGGCTAGCAGTGTACAGATCGCCTGCAACTTCGCTGCGTACAGATGCAACATCTCCTGATGGAGTAAGGAATGTTGCTGCATGTGCTATTGATGCAGGTATTGCAAATAAAGAAAACGCTACTAATCCGAAGATATATGGCTTTGTATTCATGTCTATATTGTATGCTTATATCTCTGAGGTGTCACGAGGCAGTACGAGGGCAATAGCCCAGTCAAATAGGATGTGCAGCTTATTTGCGGTTCCCGATATAGTTAAGATGAATATGGCGCGACGCAGTACCCATGCAAAAAATCCGGAAACAATGAAAGGCTTTTTTTCAAAAATTCCAAACCTATTTCCAATGGGGATAATATCCCCTTTATGATAGTATCTTTTTTTCTTAAGAGGTTTTTTGCGAAGGTAGGCAATAATATTATTCGCCACAAGATAAGAAGACTGCACCGCAGCTTGGGCAAGTGGCGGATATTCATACCCCGGTTCTGTAACTCGGGCACTATCACCTATTCCAAATATCTCGGGGTACTCTTGGGTTTGAAATGTTGCCGATACAGCAAGGAGTCCACGTTCGTTTAAGAGGCTCTTGGGGGCAATGCCGGGAAGTACGCTTTCTGTTCCTGCTGTCCAAAAAACGCTATTGCTTGCAATGGATGACCCGGAAGAGAGTGTAACTCCATTTTTTGTAACTTTTGTAACCTGTTCTCCTAAAAGTACTTGGACCCCCATAGATGCGAGGCGACTCAAAGCTTTCTTTGATGCTTTTTCGGAAAGTTGTTCCAGAAGGCGCTTGCCTGAATGAATAAACAGTACTTTTGCGTGCTGAGTTGGCACGTCGTGGTAGTATTGTTTCATTTCTTTTCGAATCAAATCGGATATTTGCCCTGCAAGCTCTGTGCCCGTTGCTCCTCCCCCGACTACGACGAATTGTAAAAACTTATCCATTTCAGCCCCGCTGCGTTGGTCGTGCATTTCGGATGCTTGTTCGAATGAATGAATAATTCTATTACGAATTGCAATTGCTCCGGGGAGCCATTTTAGAGCAAGGGCATGCTCTGATGCGCCAGGAATATTAAAGAAACTTTGCTCAACTCCGAGCGCAATAACAAGAATGTCATACGTATGGCTGCCCATGTCGGTATGCACAATCTTTTTCTTTGGGTCAATTTTTGTAACAGTTGCCTGATGAAAATCTTTCCCGCAACACCTAAGTATTTCTCGAAGTGGATGAATAATATGCTCCCTATTTACTGACCCCGTTGCAACTTCATGAAGCATGGGCGAAAACGTAAAATAGTTCGTCCTGCTAATGAGTTCAATTTTGATGTTATGAACATTAATAGGATGAACCAATTTATGAAGATGCTGATAGGTTGATATCCCACCGAACCCCCCTCCAAGGATCAGTATTTTTTTCATGTTTTGCTATGAGAATTTACGTTCAATTTCTTGTACGGTATTTTCAATTTCCTTGAGGCGATCCTGGAGCTGTTTTGCGAGTACAAGGCCACGCTCAAATTTGGGGAGGTCCTTTTCTAGGTCGAGTTCTCTCGATTCAAAATCTTGCACAATCCCCTCTAGCTCTTCGTATCCTTTTGTGAAGTTAAATTTTTTATCGGATTTTTCCATATAAAGCTAACTGTATCATGAGGAGGTAGTGCGAACAACGGATGTGATATTGCCTTTGGCGAGTGTTGTTACTACTTCCTCTCCTACTGAAATATCAGACGCATGTTTGATGATGTTTCCAGCTGAATTGCGAGTAATGCTGTACCCTCGTTCGATTGTTTTTTGTGGAGAAAGTGCCACGAGAATTCGTTTCATGCCAGTAATTTTTTCGATAGACGTTGTTATGGTATCTCGTAATCGGAGCGAAACAGAAGAAATTCTTTGAATGATCTGGCGAGCATTCTCAGAAGTTTGCTTAAGCCTTCCGC
>CAZZHI010000009.1:0-2067 GCA_964654145.1 uncultured Candidatus Saccharibacteria bacterium | reverse complement strand
CGTGTGTCATGCGGATAATCTGTGATTCTTGTTGTGCAATCTTATTTGTAAGCGATTGCGAAAGAGATAATTTCATTCGGGAGATATCCAGCGTAACTTCTTCTCGTGATCGCACTAAAAGTTCCGCTGCGTTGCTTGGAGTGGAAGCGCGGATATCGGCAGCAAGCTCTGCAAGGGATACATCTCGTTCATGCCCAATCCCCACGATAGTAGGAGTGCGGGATTCCGCAACTGCCCGTACAACGTGTTCATCATTAAATGCCATTAAATCCTCCATACTACCCCCTCCGCGAACAAGAATGATTGCGTCGAGATGCTGGAGCTCCGAATTTGCCGTTCGGAGTGCTCCAATAATTTGATCAGGAGCTTCCGCGCCTTGCACTTGTGTATGAATAAAAGAAATAGTCAGGCCCCCTTGGCGAGCAGTGAGTACTTTTAAAAAGTCGTTGTATGCTGCAGCTTCTTTTGAAGTAATGAGCGCAACGTGTTCTGGGAATCTCGGGAGGCGTCGCTTTCTTTCTGGAGAGAAGAGCCCTTCGGCTTCCAGCTTTCTTTTCAAAAGTTCAAGCGCGCGCTTGAGCGATCCTTCTCCAGATGGTTGTACGTTTTTTGCAACAAAGCTTAAGAATCCTTTTGCTCGCAAATTTGCCTGACCGGTAACTTTTACAAGCATCCCATCTTCAATTTGTGTGCGCAGACTCCAAACGGTCATAAAGCACTTGAGGACGCTCTGTTTGTCCTTAATGTCGAACGTTACCCATTTGTTTTGGATAATCCGAAATTCTGACACTTCGCCTTCGACCGTAAGTTCGCCTAATGAATCTAGTGCAATATTAATTGCCTCTACACATTGGCTCACGGTAAGTACAATTTCCATGTATTGTATCGTACAACGATGATATACTAGCTGTATATGAAAATATGGAAAAAGGTATTACTAGCGGTTGTAGGTGTTATCGGAATTGCATTAGCGTGGTGGCTTGGCTCCCCACTTTTTATTACTAATCGCGTAAGCGAAGCATTGCCAACGGTTCCCGTAGAAACAATCCTTGCTCCAAGTGCGGTGCCTCCCAGGGATCGTATAGTTGTCATAACTCCAGCGATTCCCGGATTTCTTGCAGAGGGCCCATTTTCTGGGTTCGATAAACTTCATCGCGCAACGGGTACTGCGCGTCTCATAAAAACAGGAGAAAAAACATATGTTCGATTTGAAGAAGATTTTACTGTTACAAACGGCCCAGATTTATTTGTGCACTTGGGAAAAGATGGCAAATATGACCCAGCTGTAAACTTGGGCCGCTTAAAGGGCAATGAAGGTTCTCAGAATTATGAAATTCCAGCAGAGGTTAATGTAGACGAATATTCAGAGATTTGGATATGGTGCCGAGCATTTTCTGTTCCGTTTGGAAAGGTAGTGCTTACTCGAGCAGCTGTATAGGGTTTTTCATATAAAATTATTGACATAGCAATAAATAATTGCTATTATACTATTTCCTGTATTCGGAAAAGTTCTTACCCAATTTAAAAGAGAGGTAGTGTTGTGGCAAAAACAGTGCTTGTGATTGAGGATGATCATCCTCTTCAAGAGCTCTTTGAGCTTCGGTTTGAAGGAGCGGGAATAACGGTCCTGAAAGCCTATACTCTTGCAGATGCTGTAGAGCAATACGAAAACAACCCAGATGTTGATGCCGTGCTCTTTTGCGGAAAGCTGGTTGGAGAAACAACCTACGACGGCAATGACCCCGGAACCGTTCGCTGGTTTAAAGAGCAAGGGTATGCGGGCCGAATGTTTGGGTGTTCTGCGGACGATAGCTTGTTGCATCTGTTGGAAGATGCGGGATGCGAGATGGCGATCGATAAAATGAATGCCGTGCCTCGCCTCATTGAAGCATTTGCGTAAGCGAAGGTTTGTTCTTTTATGGCAAAGACCGTTCGATATATGTTATCGAACGGTCTTTTTTTATATGTGAGCTGGTTCCCACGCTAAGCGTGGGGTAACCGCGCTCAGCGCGGTTCCCGGGCAGGGATTCGAACCCCGATTCAGAGATCCAAAGTCTCTTGTCCTGC
>CAZZHI010000008.1:12318-22676 GCA_964654145.1 uncultured Candidatus Saccharibacteria bacterium | reverse complement strand
GGGCATTTGCTATTCAATTTTCAGAGGCCATGGCCGGAATCGAACCGGCGGATAAAGGATTTGCAGTCCCATGCCTTACCACTTGGCGACATGGCCGTATACATATAAATACCAAACAAACGCCCGCTTGCATAGCGGGCGATACTGTTATTCTTTTGGTTCTTCTGGGGTTTCTTCTGCTTTTGCTGCTTCTTTTTGCGCCTTTCGCTCTTCTTCGAGTGCCTTCTCTTCTGCTCGCTTGGTAGCTTCTTCGGCAAGGCGCTTTTTGTCATTTTCTTCCTGTACGTGGCGTTGCATATAGAGTTCGTCTTCCTTCACGCGTCGGCGGCCTTCTTTGCGAAGGTAGTACAGTTTGGACTTTCGAACCTTTTGGCGCTTTACGATTTCTATATTTGTAATAAGCGGGCTGTATAACGGGAATACACGTTCAACGGCAAACTTTCCAGTTTCTCGGCGAACGGTAAAGGACTTCGATGGACCGCTTCCGTGGAGGGCAATAATAGTACCTTCAAATGCCTGGATTCGAGACTTGTCGCCCTCTACTACCTTGGTTCCAACTCGAACAATATCGCCAGCGCGAAGGACAGGCCGGTCGATGCCTTCAATCTGCTTCATTTCAAATTCACGTAATAGGTCCATAGATATGTACAGGTAATTCTACGGAGCCTGCCAGAAAAGTCAAATTCTATTGGGTTATCTTGGCTATACGGACTCGTTCTCGCGAGGGGCTTAAGAGATTACCGGTGAACACCTAAAGTGTTTCCTCTATACCAAAACCACCCTGCTATATGCAGGGTGGTGTGTGGCTGAAGTGCTTTTTATAGCACTTCTACTCGAACTCTTCCGAGCCCGCCGTTCATTCCAATGGCTTGCTTTGTACCAATGGTAAGGTCGGCTACGCGATTACCATACTTGTCTTTGTAGAATCCACCTGTGTCCGTAATTCGAACAACGACAGATTTTCCGTTCGCAAGGTTTGTAACCTTTGCTTGGTATCCAACAAGGTGTTTCTTGTCGGCACCGATTGCCATCGTAAGGGCGTTGTCATCAAGGACCTGGCCGTTTGCCATTACGAAGAGTGGGTTACATCCAAGACATCCGGCTTTGCTGTAGTAGCTGGCAATACCTTCCATTACTACGGGGTTGCCATCGTAAGGGCGAGGAGCAGATAGGCTGCTTGCAGGCTTCGTTGTTTTTGCGCTCACGGTTGTTACCGGTGAGGCAACTGCAACCACGGTACTCGATAAGAATGAATGAGAGGTTTCTGGAGTTTGGGGGATAAACGTCTCAGGAGTAATTTTAGGAGGAAGTTCAAACGCCAAAGCCTGGGATGGCATCAAGATAGCAGTAATCATGAAGACGGGAAGTATTCGGGCTGCGATATAGCTAATGGTGTTTGTGAGGTGTTTGTGTCTCTGGATTGCGTTTGCACGCATAGGCGAGAGACTTAAGAGATAACCCCGAAAAAGCTTTGCTTTTGGCTTGGGCTTTTCACGGGATTGACCAAAATGAGGCCAACAAAAAAGCCTGATAGAATGAGATCTATCAGGCGAAACATGCAACTATAGCATATCCACAGAAAAAGTCAAGTACTATTTAGTGGATTTCGTCAATGTGACTTAAAATTGGCTATATAAAGGCAAATTATTCGTATTAAAGGAAAAAACGACTTCTTGGGAGAAGTCGTTGTGAAAAAAAGCGCGCTGGTAGGTTTAGTCTTTCCTGAGTCTTTTTCGGCGGGTGTACGCCTTAATTACGACCGCAGGCGGGTTCGGTTCAATGGGCTCGTACGCACCCAAGAGAGCCTACTTAGGGTAGTTTACTGTCATGTACCCTTTCAACCCTGCAAAGAAAGATTCTTCGCAGTTTAGACTAGTCCCTTATTAAGGGGAATCGAGGTTTCTTTCTTCCTAACAGCGCGTTTTTTGTAATGAGCAAGCCGTATCTGTACCTATTTAGAATATACGTTAATCTCTTTTAGGTTGCACTTGGGCTAGCAGGTTGATTATTGACAATAAGGCATCCTTGCCCCAAGCTCCTAAGCAGAATTGTTCTTTTCATTATGGCTATAATATGGAAAGGTGGCTCAAATGCAGACTACAAACGACGTTTTACGGGAAGTTTTTGGCGGAAGGTTAAGTGTAAGTATTGAGGGGCTTGGCGATTCTGATATTATTCCCCGCCCAGGCGACACGCTAGCGCTCTCCATTGGTACGGTGGAATGTATGCTTACGGGCAAGGCGGTGATTCAGTCGAAACCTAACGTTGATCGATATGAAGTAATTTCATTCGATCGTGAAAAAAGGAAAATCGTTGTCCGAAGAAAGTAATTATAGCCGCATGTTGCTTGAAGTGCCGTATGGATACCCATACGGCTTTTTTATACATAAAATTGAAGCAATGCGTTAGTTGGAGCGGGTAAGGGGAGTCGAACCCCTGTTTCCTGATTGGCAACCAGGTGTAATAGCCACTATACGATACCCGCCTGGTGCCGCGGGACAGAATTGAACTGTCGACGCCAGCCTCTTCAGGGCTGCGCTCTACCACTGAGCTACCGCGGCGCTGTGGGCGATGAGGGATTCGAACCCCCGACCTTTTCGGTGTAAACGAATTGCTCTACCACTGAGCTAATCGCCCTATATATTCGGGTAAAACCCGGGTGCTCAGAACAGGACTTGAACCTGCACGGGATTGCTCCCACAGCCACCTCAAGGCTGCGCGTATACCAATTCCGCCATCTGAGCGTATAGCAACAATAAAGTTTTTTTCGCTTTAGAGCAAGTGCTGTTGGTTTTCTTGAGCTTTTTCAGAATGCTCGCTCGCCTCTTGGTCTATAAGGGCAATAATTTTGGGGATTTTTTGGAAGTCCGCAAACAGCGTAGGGCGTAAATTTCCCGAATACAGTGCCGCAGCTGGGTGGTAGAGGGGCACAATAACTCTTCCGTTTTTTCGTTTCGGTTCGCCGTGGATTTTTGATATAGAAAAGCCAGAACCTAAGACAAAATCCATAGAAAATCTCCCTAACGTAATAATGATTTTTGGGTCAATAATTTCAATTTGTTTTGCGAGCCAAGGCGCATATACTGCAATTTCTTCAGGCAAAGGGTCTCGATTCCCCGGCGGGCGATGCTTAATAACATTCGCAATAAAAATATCTTCCCTATTCATCCCGATTGTTCCAAGTAGCTCATTGAGCAGCTTTCCGGCAGCCCCTACAAACGGCACTCCTAGCTCATCTTCCTTCTGCCCAGGAGCTTCTCCTATAAAGAGAATATCGGCATCAGGGTTGCCATCCCCAGGCACTGCCTGCTTGGTTCCTTCGTGTAATGTGGAATTGGCAATAACGTAGGGCAGTTGTTCTTCGGTGAGCGCTTGCAGCGCTTGAGCCTTTTCTTCTCGTGTCATACGCGATGCTTTTTTAGGAAAGCAACGTCTTGTTCAATATGTTCATCGTGCTTTGTTTCTAAAATGAAGTTTACATGAGCAAAATCGGGGTGCTTCAGCACTGCTTGCATGCCAGTTGCTCCAATTTCGCCCATTCCCATATGCTCGTGAAGGTCTCGATGACTCCCGAGCTCTTTTTTAGAGTCGTTCATATGCACAAGCTTAAGATGTTCTATGCCTATGATTGATCGAAACTGTTTCATCGTCTCTTCGAGTGCCTCTCGTGTACGAATATCGTATCCGGATGCGAACATGTGGCAGGTATCAAGGCATACATGGACGTCTTTCCTATTGAGTCCCGCAAGGAGTGTAGCGAGCTCTTCAAACGAATCGCCGAGCACGGCTCCTGCGCCGGCAGATATTTCAAGAAGGAGCGTGGTTGTAAGCTCTTCGTCTGTTTCATATATCTTTTTTAAGCCCTCTATTGCTTGAGCGATAGCTTCAGGCGGAACGGCGCTGTCTTTATTTTCAACGTGATCTTTTGCGCTTCCTAAGTGAGTCACTACATACTGTACGCCCAGCTGTGTACCGCGTAGGAGCTCCTCTCGTACCGCATTAATAGAACCATGATAGATCTTATTATTTTTTGAAGCGAAATTAATGTAATACGGAGTATGAATGCTGCTTTCCATGCCATATTCTTTACTTCGTGATCGGAATAATTCTGCTTGTTCTTCTGTAATAGGCGCAGCTCCTCCGCCTCGCGGACTGCGAGAAAAAAATTGGAAGCATTCAGCACCCATTGCCTTCGCATTCTCCGGGGCATTGCCCATTCCGCCTGCTGCCGATACGTGGAGGCCTATTTGTTGTGTGTGTGCACTCATATGTGTGCAGTATATCGTATATTAGCGTGCAAGTGCGTCCGCTCGAGTTTCGCGGATCACGTTTACGCGCACATCTCCCGGGTATGTTAGTTCTTGCTCGATTTGTTTTGCAATCTGTTGCGCTAGGGTAATTGCAGCTAAGTCATCTACTTCATGTGGTTCTACGAATACGCGAATCTCTCTGCCTGCATAAATAGCGTATGCTTTTTTTACTCCTGTATAGCTGGTGGCGATTTGCTCTAAGTCTTCCATGCGCTTTACGTACTCCCCTACATTTTCTTTACGTGCGCCTGGGCGTGCTGCGGAAATTGCATCAGAAACCTGCACGATAATCGCTTCTCGCGTATCGAACGGATAGTCTTCATGATGGGCAGCAGCAGCTTTAATAATTGCTTCGCTTATTCCGAATTTCCGCATGATCTTTTCCCCAATTTCTACGTGATTCCCTTCAACTTCATGATCAATGGCTTTGCCGATGTCGTGCAAAAGAGTCGCTTTCTTTGCAATATTTACGTCAGCTCCAATCTCTTCGGCAAGCATGATTGCAATCCGAGCAGCTTCCCAGCTGTGCTTCAAGATATTCTGCCTATAGCTGGTTCGATATTTCATGCGGCCTACAAGCTGAACGAGTTGCGGGGGAAAGTCTACGATGCCCAAATCATATACAACCGACTCTCCTGCTTCGCGAATATCGTCATTTATTTTCTTCTTCGCTTCCTCAATCGCCTCTTCGATTCGTCCAGGATGTACTCGCCCATCTTTCATGAGTGCTTCTAGTGCCTTTTTTGCAACTTGTCTGCGTACAGGAGAAAAGCCGGAAACCATAATAGAGTTTGGTGTTTCATCGATAACAATTTCACAACCGGTTAGTCGCTCTAAGTGCTGAATGTTTCTTCCTTCTTTCCCTATAATGCGGCCAATCATCGATTCATCTGGAACATCTACGTACGACGTAGAGTTCTCGGCAATATGTGAAGAAGCGTATCGCTGAATAACGGTAGAAAGGATGTTCCGAGCTTTTTCTTCTAGCTCGTGTTCCCCTTCTTGCTCGATTTTTCGCACACGGCGAACAATCTCTTCTTTGGTGCGATCTTCGGCCTGCTGAAGCATGCGCGCTTCCGCTTGCTGGGCTGTGAGCCCTGAAATTTCTGTTAAATGCTTCTGCTCTTCTTCTTGAAGTGCCTGGAGCTTCTTTTTTTCTGCCTCTAAAGATTCTTTTTCTTTTGCAAGATCCTGTTCCTTTGTTTCAAGGGAGTCTATTTTTGCATCAATTTTTGATTCTCGTTCTGCAATTCTTCCCTCAAGTTCAATAATCTGCTTTCTTCGTTCATCAAGCTCTCGTTCAGTCTTTTCTCGAATTGCAGCAGCCTGATTTTCTGCTTCTTGCCGTAATTGCTGAATTTTTTCTCGTGCTGCTGCGAGCTTTTGTTCAATTTTATCGTCGAGATTTTGCGCTTTTTTTGATCCGATTTGCTGACTGATGACATATCCTGAGCCCAAGCCAAGCACTGCCATCGCTATGGCAGGCCATAATACTGATAATTCCATAAGAGTAGTTAAAAATCATAAAGTAAGAGGGGGGAACGGATTGTTTACGCCTTTGTGATAACTTTGTCAATAAGTCCGTATTCCTTTGCTTCCTCTGAAGACATATAGTAGTCCCTATCCGTATCCTTTTCCACTTTTTTCAAAGGTTGGCCGGAATGGTGCGCAAGAATGTGGTTAAGCTTATCTTTTGTTTTTAGAATGTGTCGTGCGCTAATTTCAATATCGGAAGCCTGGCCTTCTGCGCCTCCCATTACCTGGTGAATCATAACTTCCGCATTCGGAAGCGCTAAGCGCTTTCCAGGAGCCCCTGCTGCGAGCAATACTGCACCCATGCTTGCAGCTATCCCAAAGCAAATCGTAGAAACGTCTGGTTGGATAAATTGCATGGTGTCATACATTGCCATGCCGGCAGTTACTTGTCCGCCCGGAGAATTAATATAGAGCTTAATATCTTTTTTAGGATCTTCGTGTTCTAGGAATAACAGCTGGGCAATTACGATATTTGCAACGCCTTCATCGATAGCTCCAGAAAGAAAAATAATACGTTCTTTCAGCAGTCGAGAGTAAATATCGAATGCTCGTTCTCCGAATTGTGATTTTTCAAGTACTGTTGGGACTAAATAGCTCATAGGGTATGTGTAATACTATAAATAATAGTATTAAGTATATTCCTATGAGTTTTTGTTTGCGAGGGATTTGAGAAGATCGAGTGTCTTTGTGTTCTTGAGCGTGCTGATAACGTATTCGCGTAACTCATCTGGATTTACTTCTTCGTGGGCGTGTGTTGCAGAAGCAAAGTGTGCCAGTTGTTTATTTACCTCTTCTGTTATTTCTTCATCGGTAACAGCTATATCATGTTTCTTTGCAAGTTCACGAAGTGCAAGGCCGATTCGAACATGTTTTTCTGCAGACTCTTTCATTGTTTCTCTCATTGCTTCCATGGTGGTTTGATTTTGTGCCATGTAGTCCTCGATTGTTTTCTGCTGATATGCAAGCATGTTTGCAAACTCTTCCATTCTTCGATCGATTTCATGATTAATAAGAGACTCCGGAATAAATCCAAATGTTGATTTCTCCATTAACTTCTCTGCGAGTTCGCCGATATAGCGTTCCTCTTCTTTTGCTGCAAGTTCTTTTTCGATATTTTTGCGCAAGTCTTCCTTAAGGGTTTTCATATCTGTAAATGCCCCGAGGCTTTTTGCAAACTCGTCCGTAAGTTCCGGCATTGTTCTTGCTTGTACGCTATGCACATGGGCCGAAACTTCAGCCTGCTTTCCCTGTAATTCTTTTTTTCCGTAGTCTGCAGGGAATGTAATAGAGAATGTTTTATCTTCTCCTGCCTTTGCTCCCATAAGAGCCTCTTCGAACCCAGGAACAAATCTTCCTTCGCCAAGAGTGATAGGGTGGTTCTTGCTTTCTCCTCCTTCAATTACCTCCCCATTTATTTTTACTTGGAAATCAATAGTGACTACATCTGTATCTTTTGCTTCTCGCTCTACTTCAGCTAACGTGCTTCTCATTTTTTGCAAATGCTTTAATTCAAGTTCTACTTGATCTTCCGTAACGGCTATATCTCGTTTTGTTGCGCCAAGTTTTGTAGGGTCAGCCAGAGTAATTTCTGGAATAACTTCTACAATTGCAGTGAACCGAAATGGAGTTGTTAAGCCCAGTTCTTCTACTGAAATAGATGGACGATGCACTACTTGAATTTCTTTTTCAAGAGCTGCTCGTGCAAAGAAATAGGGGATAGCCTCATCCATTGCTTCGTGGAGCACTCGATCTGCTCCAACCTTATCTATAACGAGATCCTTTGGAGCCTTTCCCGGGCGAAATCCTTTTATTGAAAATTCTTGAGAAAGTTTAGCTGCGGAACGTTCCACAAAAGGTGCAAAATCTTTTGCAGGTACAGACACGGCAATCTCTACTTCCGAACGTTCTTTTTTCGGGGTAACAGTAATATCCATAGTGTGGGTTTATTCAGGTTTCTCTTCTGTTTCAGAAGGGGTCTCGGGTGTTTCCGGAGATTGTTCCGCAGGCTCAGCTGTTGCTTCTTCTTTTGGCTCTTCTGATGTTATTTCGGGAGCTTCTTCGCCAGCCTTCACGATGTCGATTCTCCAACCAGCAAGCTTTGCTGCAAGGCGTACGTTTTGTCCTCGTTTGCCGATTGCAAGGCTAAGTTGGTCTTCTTCTACATGCGCCAATGCTCGCTTTTCGTCTTCGAAAATATCTACAGCCATAATGCGCGCAGGTGAAAGTGCATGCCCGATGTATCGTGCAACATCTTCATCCCATTGAATAATGTCGATCTTTTCTCCGGAAAGCTCTGCAATAATCGTTTGAATTCTTGTTCCGCGCTGACCAATACAAGCGCCTACAGGATCCACTCCTTCTTCTGTTGCAATTACTGCAACCTTGGATCGTTCTCCTGCTTCGCGTGCGATGCCTTTAATTTCTACGGTGCCGGCAAATACTTCTGGAACTTCCATTTCAAATAATCGGCGAAGCATTCCAGGGTGGCTGCGAGATAGGATAATCTCTGGTCCACGGCTTGAAAGTGCTACTTTTACAACGTATACACGGATTCTCTGGTTTACACGATAGCGTTCTCCTCGTACTTGTTCTCCCGGAAAGAGTACTCCCGTAGTTCTTCCGATATCAATAAAGACAGTCTCTCCCTCAATGCGCTGAACGATTCCAGAGATGATTTCCCCCTCTTTATCCTGGAATTCTTCAAATGTCGCTTCTCTCTCAGCCTCTCGGATACGTTGAATAATAACCTGCTTTGCTGTTTGTGCCGCAACACGACCATAGTGAGGATCTTTTGGAGTAACTTCCTCTACATATTCCTTGCCAATTTCTGCAGAAGGGTCATTTTTTACAGCTTCAGTTAATGCAATCTGTGCAGAAGGGTTTTCTACCTCTTCGTCAGCAACTACTGTTGTAACTTGAAAAATACGTGCACTTCCGTCTTGCTCGTTAAATTCTGCACGGATGTCTTGCCCACGTTGGCCCAAGTCTTTACGGTACGCCGCTGCAAGGGCTTGCTCGATAGTATCTAATACTTTTTCTTTGCTGATGCCTTTTTCTGCTACGATTTGATCGATTGCTAGGCTAAATGATGGAGTTTCGCTGCTCATAATAGTTATTAGGTTGTAATTATAAAGTTGTATTTATGAGAATTCCGCGGGTTGCCGCGGAATCTGATACCTCAATATATATCATGGGACTACCCCCGTGTCAACGCATTGATCCTTAGGTTTCTGTGAATGCGTCGGGTATATAGTTTATAACTGGGTCCCCTAATTCCTGTAACCCAATAGATATAACGTCAAATCGTATATTGCCCCAGTACTGCTCTTTCTGCTGATAGTACTTTGCGGTCCTAATAAGCTTCCGTTGTTTCTGAAAAAAGACGGTATCTGCTCCGCTTCCGAATGAGGTTTTGCTTCTCGTCCTAACTTCGATAAATGCTCGCGTATCGCCATCTTGAAAGATAAGGTCAACTTCCCCCATTTTGCATCGCCAGTTTGCAGACAGGAATGTTAGTCCAAGTTGTTCGAGATATTTTCGTGCTAACAATTCCCCCTCAGCTCCTTTTTGTGAGGCTGTGCGCATCGGTGTTTATGCCAGCGGATGAAGCACTTTATTTCCACGCTCTTCAAATAGTCTCATAATCCGATATGCGTCTAAGTCATTCATTTCTGCAAATATATAGATATCATCAAGAACTTTTCTCACCTCGTCATCATGCATGGATTGCAATTGGTCCGATGTGATACCACAATTTTCTTGCCAAGGAATCCCAAGTTGTTTTGCGATTGATCTGCACGTTTCAATATGTTGTTCAGAAAATAATCGAACAGAAGTTTGGTTCTTTCTCATGTCGTGGAGTGTGCGACGTGCGTCATCATGAACTGCATATGGATATAATCCAATTGCTAAAAATATTTTTTTACCGAATCCTCGAGAAGAATTATTTGATCGTTCTATATTTTGTATTGAAGCTCCCGTTAAAAAATTTCCTTCAGAAGAATATTTTTTTATAAGTGCGAGTATTTTGGAGCGAAGAGGAGACGTGATAGCAATTTCAGTCCCGTCGGAATCTATCGTGTGAGAACTTTCATGAAGAGCTGCTTTTGCGTGGCTCGTGGTACACAAAATCGTATTTGCTTGAGAGGAATGTTCTAGAATTATTTTATGCGCAGGAAATTTTTTCCCAAGATATTCCGTAGATGAAATTTTCCAAGATGGTTTGCCCACAGTTTTTTGTAGCAAGCCTAATACGAGCGCATCTTTGTGTGGATGATCGGGAATATTTTCAGAAGAAAAAATATCTCCGTTGGGCATAATTATTTTTTCTGCATGGCTTGCAACCGATGCAAAAGGAGTTGAAAGCTCCTGTAATAAAATATTCATTTTTCTATTGTACTACGGACAGGGAGGATACGATAAGGAATACAAGAGGTGCTAATTGAGTTGCGAAATAATGATCGAGTACAAGAGCCGGAACAAGCGCTAGTAAGGGCCAAGGTTTATGCGTTC
>CAZZHI010000008.1:0-12218 GCA_964654145.1 uncultured Candidatus Saccharibacteria bacterium | reverse complement strand
AAAAGAATAATGACTATAGCGGCGGGTATAAGCGCCACACTACGATTTTTCCATACCCATAATGTAATAATGTATATCCAGCCTAGTAGCGCAGCTCGAGAAAATGATGTAAGTAGAGCCAGGCTTAAAAGAGATAGCAGTGTTCGATTAAAAAGTGGGCTCCCGAAAGATTTTTTATGAATAAACAGCAATACAATTCCCAAGAGAACAACGCCACCAAAGCTATTGGCATGCGCAAAGGGGCCATACGCTCGAATAAACTTTTGACCTTCCCAATAAAATGAAGCAACTCCGCTTATGTTTGGAGAAAGGATTGATTCACCGATTCGTACTAAGCCAATATCTTGCTGAACAATAAATTGGGCAATGCCCCATTGTGAGTACAGGGCAATGCAACCAAGAATAACAACGATGTAAGAGGCTTTTTGAGCATGCCCGCTTTTATATATATGAAAAATTGCATACGATAATGCGCCCGCTATTAGAATGTAGTACAGAGCTAGCGGTCTGATTGGGTATGTTTGCATCAGAAGCAATGCTGCGCTGAGAGTTATTGCTATGCGAGAAATAGTAGAAGAAAATACATGAACACGAAATTGATACGAGTAAAAAAAAGTGATCAGCGCGATGCTAATCACCATAAAACAGCTCCACATAGTACGACTTAGTTCAATGCTTTCAGTCGAAGCGTGGATGAGGGGAGATATACTAAGTGCTATGAATACAAAGAGTTCGATATTTTTTTTATGTATCATAGGAGCTGTAAATAATCCCCTCCTATTTTCTGAATATTACTTTTTCTTTTTCGTCTTTTTTGCCGGACTCATCAAGCTTAACCCAAGTCGGTGTTCTTTCGGTTCAAGGGAGATGATTGTAAATTCCATATCGTCGCCTATGTGTAAGTGTGCCGCAGGATCCTTTTGCATATCCTGAGGGAATTCAGAGATGTGTACAAGCCCATGAATATCTTTATCAAGCTTTACGAAGCCTCCAAATGGAGTAACTTTGAGGACCTTCCCCTTAACAGTGTCGCCAATCGTGTACTTTTCTGCCGCCTTTAACCATGGATCGTCCTGAAGTTGTTTAATAGAGAGGGAAATACGAAGACCGTTATCAATTCCGATAACTTTTGCTTCTACCTTTTCACCAACGCTTACAAAGTCGGCTGGGTTGTCTACTCGCTGCCATGCAAGTTCTGATATATGTACTAATCCTTCAAGTTCTTGGCCGTTTTCTTCGAATTTTACGAATGCGCCAAAGTCCACGATTCCGCTAATAGTACCTGATACAGTTTTTCCTTTGCCAAGGTGTTCAAGTGTGGCACTTATTTCATCGCTTACCGCAGCCTTTTCCGATACAATCAATTTTTCGTTCTCTTGGTCAATGGTAATAGCCTTTAGTTTGAATGTTTGGCCAACATAGCTTTGGAGTTTTTCTTGAATCTTTGACTTGTCGCCGCCTTCTACGCGAGGGTAGTGGTCAGGAGCTAGTTGTGATACTGGCAAGAATCCAGTTACACCGTTAATACGGATAATAAGACCGCCCTTATTTGCATCAATAATCTCGCTTTCAAAGGCAACAGCATCATCAAGCTTCCTTCGGAGCTCTTCCCAGCTGCGTTCTCGAGTCGCTGTACGGAGGGAAAGTTCAATGTATCCGTCTTCGTTATCAATTTCTTGTACAGTAGCCTGGACCGTATCCCCTATTTTGGACCGCTTAAATGTGTCCATGTCGTCAAAAAGCTCTTTTCCGTAGATTACCCCTACTCCGAACTGCCCTATATCTATATAGAGTGCGTTACTTGTCTTTTCGAGGATTGTCCCGTTTAAGACCTCACCCGATACTGGTACATGAGCAAGGTCGGCATGCTTTTCCAATACCTCCTCCATGTTGATTTGCCCCTGTGTTGTTGATTCAGTTTTCATACAAGGCATCATGACATAACGGTTTGCAACGGTCAATATGAATAGTGTATGCTTCAGCACATGCAACTATCTTGGCACGGACAGTACACCATAAAAGTAGTTTCTAAGGAGACTACGCTCATCTTGGACCCATCTTCTCGCTTAAAGGCAGATATCCTCTCTTTTTCTAATCCGAGTGATCTGGAAATGAGTAATATAAGTGGAGCAACTCCAGAGACAACTATTATAGATACCCCGGGAGAATACTCATTGCGACATTTCACTCTGCACTCTATCGGGTGGAACACTGAGGATGGAACAGAGAGGAATCTCCAGCGTTGGATGATAGAAGATATTGTTCTTCTCCACGTAGGGGCATTAAATCGTGATTTAAATGAGCAGGAATTGAGGGAATTGGAGTTAGTAGATATTGATGTCCTTTTTGCCCCTATTGGCGGAGGTAGTGGAATGACAAAAGAACAAGCGATGAAAATGATTACTACTATCGAGCCAAGGATCGTAGTTCCTATTCACTATGCGATTCCAGGCTCTTCTGAGAAGCTCAATGCATTGAAGCCATTTCTAGAGGAAATGGGAGTAGAGTCGTCTCAGCCGGAAAAGAAACTCATCTTAAGGAAGAGTAAACTCCCGCAAGAGGATATGCAGACTGTTATTCTTGCTCCATAATACAAATAACCCATGAGGCAAAAAATAGAACAAAAGATAGAAGAGATTCAAAACAGGCCAGAACACAAGCGCCATAAGGCTGTTTTGGTCTTAACTCTCGTGTTTGGAATTATTATTGTTCTCGTGTGGGCATTGCTCTTATTGCCAGCTCAGTTACGGTAAGGATATGGAAGACAAGAATATTGAAAACAACGTTGGCTCTTTAATTCCGCAGGAACTATCTGCGGAAATTCAAAAGAGCTACTTGGATTACGCAATGAGCGTAATCGTTTCACGAGCATTGCCAGACGTGCGAGACGGTATGAAGCCAGTTGCTCGTCGTATCCTGTACTCGATGTGGAGACAAAACTTGCGTTCCACGGCACGACATCGAAAATCTGCAAACGTAGTTGGAGACGTAATGGCTCGGTACCATCCTCACGGGGATGCGTCTATTTATGATGCCCTCGCTCGATTAGTGCAGGATTTCTCAATGCGATACCCGCTTATTGATGGTCAGGGAAACTGGGGGAATATCGATGGAGATTCTCCTGCGGCAATGAGGTACACCGAGGCTCGTTTGAAAAAGATTTCAGACGAAATGCTTACGGATATCGCAAAAGACACGGTAGATTTTGTTGATAACTACGATGGTTCTAAAAAGGAGCCAACGTTACTTCCGAGCGCAATTCCGCAGTTCTTGGTAAACGGTACGATCGGTATCGCAGTAGGTATGGCAACAAACGTGCCGCCGCACAATATTAAGGAAATTTGCCAGGCCGCAATCCATTTAATCGAGCATCCGGAAGCTACGATTCAGGATCTTATGAAGTACGTGCATGGGCCAGACTTTCCTACGGGCGGTGCAATTTATAATAAGAAAGACATTTTACAGGCATACGCTACGGGTAAAGGCGGTATCGTTACTCGTGCAATTGCTGATATTGAAGAAGCAAAGAACGGCACATTTAAAATTATCGTGAACGAAATCCCATATCTGGTGAATAAGTCGCAGCTTATTACGAAGATAGCAGAAAACGTAAAGGCGGATAGAATCCAAGGAATTCGAGATTTGCGCGACGAGTCCGATAAGGACGGTATTCGCATTGTGATTGAATTAAAGCGCGATGCGTATCCAAAGAAGGTGTTAAATCAACTGTTCGATACCACGGATCTCCAAAAAACATTCCACGTAAACATGCTTGCGCTTGTAGATAATGGCAAGCAGCCAAAAGTTCTTACGCTTAAGGAAGCTATTTTGGAGCATATCGGCCATCGAAAAGAGGTAGTTGTTCGCAGGACGAAATTTGACTTAGAGCGAGCTCGCGAGCGAGCACACATTTTAGAAGGGTTAAAGATAGCGCTTGATCACATCGATGAAGTTATTTCGACGATTCGAAAAAGCCAAACTCGGGAAACTGCTCATGTAAACCTACGAAAGAATTTTAAGCTTTCCGATGCCCAGGCGACTGCAATTTTGGAAATGCGTTTATCTGCACTTGCTGGCCTTGAGCGCAAAAAGGTTGAGGATGAATTAAAGGAAAAGAAAATGCTCATTAAAGAGCTTGAAGGTATTTTAAAGGATCCAAAAAAGGTTGCAGCAATTGTAAACGCTGACTATGAAGCAATTGTGAAGCAATACGGAGATGATCGCAGGACTCGCGTAGTGGCTGGCGGAATAGGCGAATTTTCTCAGGAAGATTTAATTCCAGATGAGCCTACCGTTATTACAATTACTCGAGGAGGATACATTAAGCGCATCCCTACAAGCACATATCAGGTTCAAAATCGAGGAGGAAAGGGCGTAAAGGGCATGACTACAAAAGAAGAAGACATCGTTGACTTATTCCTCGCAACGACTACGCATAAGCAATTATTGTTTTTCACGAACCAAGGGCGCGTATTTTCAACAAATGCATACGAAATTCCTGCAACGGCGCGAGCGGCAAAGGGCCAAGCTATCCAGAACTTCTTAGAGTTAGCTGGAAATGAAAAGGTGACTGCCGTACAGGATGTTCCAGATGCAGAAGAGGCCGGAGAGTACCTTGTTATGGCAACCCGGGGCGGCATTATTAAGAAAACTTCTCGTGAAGAATTCTTAAACATTCGTCGCACGGGCTTAAAGGCGATTACTCTAAATGATGGAGATACATTGGAATGGGTAGGGGTTTCTGCTGGTACTGATCGGATTATCATCGCAACAAAGAATGGCCAAGCTATTCTCTTTTCTGAAAAGGACATTAGGCCAATGGGGAGAACTGCGGCAGGGGTACATGCAATGAAATTAAAGGGAAGCGATGAAGTGGTTGCTATGTACGTTATCAGGGCTGGTCAAGACGATCAGGAAGTTATGGTTATTACAAAGGAAGGATTCGGAAAACGCACTCCATTGTCTCAATATCGCATTCAAAAACGAGCAGGCTCCGGTATTCGTACGGCTCAGGTAACCGCAAAGACTGGTTCAATTGTACAGGCGGTTGTATTACGAGGAGAAAGCGTAAAGGATACTGATATTCTGATTGTCTCGGAGAAAGGGCAAGTAATTCGTATATCTGCGTCGTCTGTAAGTAAGCAGGGGAGGTCAACTCAAGGGGTTCGAGTAATGCGCCCTTCTGATAAAAGCGGAAAAATATCTACATTCACGCTTTGGCGTCCGATTGAAGGATAGAGTGTAAAAATTAGGGAATATATTGCACAGGAATTGCGCTCTTGTGTTATACTGCAAGGGTATTTATATGGCTGAAACGAACTCCTTCATTCGTCCCGATACGCTTTGGCGTTCTCTTGGGCTTCGCGCACAGCAAACCGTTGTGCATTTAGGGTGTGGCGCAGGGTTTTACCTTATTGCTGCCGCAAAAATAGTAGGAAAGAACGGCAAAGTAATCGGTGTTGATGTCCGTCCGGATATTTTGGCAGAAGTTGAAAACAAGGCTCGTCAGCATGGGGTTGTTATTCATACGATGCGCGCAAACGTAGAGAACACCCCAGGAAGCGCTATTCCAGATAAATCTGTTGATTGGGTATTGGTTGCGAACATTCTTCATCAGTCTGATCCGAATAAAATTCTTGCAGAGGCAAAACGAATCGTTGCTGCAAATGGCCACGTAGCAGTCGTAGAGTGGAATACTTCCGCGACTCCGTTTGGTCCACCAATAGAAAAGCGTCGTCATGATAACGAAATGAAAGAGATCGCAGAGTCTCTTGGTTTTACGCAAGTAAAAAAATTCGAACCGAGCCCATATCATTTTGGTCTTATTTTTGCTCCATAATAGTATGAAATTTTTTACATCCAAGCATTCTACGGCCTTGCTTATACTTGTAAGCGCATTTGCGCTTGCGGGGTTTGGGTGTCGCCAGCCAGCGCCCGTAAAGCAAACCACTACCACAAGCATTGTAGTATGGGGGTTGTGGCAGGATAGCGATACGATGGGTCCGATTCTTCGTGCGTTTAAGGATCAGACAGGAATCACTGTTGAATACAAAAAGATTGCATCTGTTGCTACGTATGAACGAGAGCTTGTACAGGCATTGGCGGAAGGTCGGGGGCCAGATGTGTTCGTTATTAACAATACATGGGTAGAGGCAAAGCGAGGCCTTATGAGTCCTGCGCCAGCCGAAACGATTAGTCAGCGAGATGTACTCACAGAGTTTGTGGAAGTGGTGGACAAAGATCTTGTTCGTGATGGGTACGTGTACGCGCTCCCTACATCCGTAGATACCTTGGCTCTTTTTTACAATACTGATCTTTTTAATAATGCTGGAATTTCTCAACCTCCTAAAACGTGGGAAGATTTTCAGCGGGCAGTTATCGCTATCACAAAAGTCTCTCGTCTTGGAGTTATCGGTCAGTCTGGAGGGGCTATCGGAACAGCGAGTAACATAAATCGCTCCCCAGATATTATTCAAAACTTAATGATGCAGAGCGGGCTCCCTATTATTAATACCAATCAGGGGCAGCGAAGGGTAGATATTGCAAACGATATTGGCGCTCGTGCACTCGCGTTTTATACAGACTTTGCCAATAAGTCGAAGCAGGTATACACATGGGACATTTCCCAGGATTACTCCATCGACGCATTTGCAGAAGGGAAGACGGCAATGTTGTTCAATTACGCGTATCAAATTCCTACCATTAAGGCGAAAAATCAGCGCTTACAATTTGCAGTAGCTCCTATGCCGCAAATTGGAGGAAATGCTGCGGAAGTTACCTTTGCAAGCTACTGGCCGTTTGCTGTTTCTGCTTCCTCCCGGTCTCCGCAGGCTGCGTGGCAATTTGTCCGCTTCTTAACGGGCAAGTCGGCATCAGAGATAGTAAACAAGGCACAAGGGTTGCCACCCGCACGGAGAGACACTATTCCGGAGTACGCTACGGATCCAGTTATGGGAGTGTTCGCAGAGCAGGGGCTAAAAGCATCAAGTTGGCCGAGAATTGATATTGTCGCAACTGATGGTATATTTAATGCGATGATTGATAGCGTTGCAACAGGAGGCGTAGCTATACAGGATGCACTCAAGCAAGCCCAGGATCAGCTTCAGCGAATAATTGGAAGCAATGCAAAATAATATATCCCACATCGCTGTTCTCGTAGCTTCTTTCCTATTGCTAATAATTCTTGGAGGCGCAATTCAGCCAGTATTGGCACAGTCGGGGAATATAAGCGTTGGAAGTGGCGGTGGTGGAATTAAAAACCCTCTTGAGAAAAGCGGGTCAACAACTATCACGCATGTATTAAAGGGAATTATTAATTGGATGCTCGGGTTAGTAGGATTTCTTGCACTGATCGCACTTATTATTGGCGGCGCACGCATGATTATAGATTTCGGAAACGAAGATCAGGTGAAAAAGGCGAAAATGACAATCACGTGGGCGATTATTGGCTTAATGGTTGTTATTCTCTCGTACGCAATCATTAATATCGTCGTTTCAGATATATTGGGCGGGTCAGGCGGTTCTTCTTCTGGTTCAACATTATGATGTACACATCTCAAGCTCGCGCGGTTGCAGGAATCATGTTTGCAATACTGCTTTGCTATGGACTCGGGCTTTCTGCGTATGCGCAGTCCGGTTCAGTAATCAGCCCAGAAAACAGAAAACCTGCTCCGAACATTCTTCGAATAGACGATGAAGGATCCTCACGGTTAGCCCAAGGCGGCGGTGGTGATCCAAAAACATTTTCCGAAGGGTTGGATCAAATTAAAACAGTTGCAGACACGAACAAGCTTTCAGAAGGAAGGAGCGCAAAAGAAATTCTGCAATCAATTGTAAAATGGCTTCTTTCTTTGGTGGGTACTGTCGCAGTTATTTCTCTCTTGTACGGCGGATTTTTGTACATTACCTCGCAGGGTGATGAGAATAAGGCAGAGCAAGCAAAAACCATTATTCTTTATTCTGTTATTGGAATTGTGGTGATTGGTATATCGGCAATCGTTGTAAACGTTGTTATTAGCATTACTACTACATAATTTTATGTCTAAACTAGGGAAAACAATTTTCTTTGTAACTGTTATAACGTCTCTTACGCTTATTATTTTTCCTGTTGCGGCACAAATTACGCAGGTTTCGGGAGATGACTGCAGCGCTTTCGGTATTCAGTGTTCGGGGAACGAGGATACCAATAGTCTTATCGACACTATTATGGCATGGGTGAACGCTCTCCTTGTGTTGGTGGGCGTCATAGCCGCTATCTATCTTGTTCTCGGAGGGGTTCGTTACGTACTTTCTGAAGGTGATGATAAAAAAGCAGAACAAGCGAAGAATACAATTTTGTATGCATTAATCGGACTTATCGTAATCGGTCTTTCTGCAGCAATTGTGAACTTCATGATCAATACAATTTCCGGAAATGGTGAGGGTGGTGGGGATATGGTGATTACTGGCGATAACTAATGTGGTACACTTGTTGTATCGATATGAGTATTTCTACAAAGGAGGTGAGTCGTATATGAACATTAAATCAATCGTTCGCGTTGTAACAAGCGCCTCCGCTCTCTTGCTTGCTCCGTTGAGCACATTTGCCCAGGGGTTGCAGCCAGCAATTCCTTTCGCGAATACGGCTCGAGGAGGGCTTATCCCTTCAGTGCTTAACCTCGTAAATGGATTGCTCGTAGTTGCGGGTATCGCAGCGTCAATCTATCTCGTAATGGGTGGAGTTCGGTATATCACTTCCCAAGGGGAATCTGATCAAACAGAACAAGCGAAGAATACAATTTTGTATGCATTAATCGGACTTATCGTAATCGGTCTTTCTGCAGCAATTGTGAACTTCATTATTGGAACTATCGCAGTTGCGTAATTGCGAAGTGCCAAGGAGGAGCGCAGAACATAAAATGTTCTGCGTTTTTCTTTTGCTCAGTGTATGTATACTTAAAAAATATGATAGACCCAATACAACAATTACTCGTATTTAATATCGTTTGCGTGGTGCTTGTGGCCATCTTTGTGCGCCGAATACTGAAAGCGTCGTCTAAATTTAATTGGAATCCCGGAGATGGTGCTATTCAAGGAAAGCAGCAGCTTATAATATTACAAACAATCGTTATTCTTGCATTCATTGTTATTGTGGCGGCAATCGCAAACGTTTTATTCGTATAAAAAACCCACCGAAGCAATAACTGCTTGGTGGGTGTAACGTAAAGAACTTTTCTCCTTTCTTCTAGAGTTGGATTCCTACAATCACCTTTGCGGGTTGTAGTCCTTTTTTCGCTTCAAGCTTTGCGGCCTCTTCGTCGCTCGGCAGCTTGAGGCCGAGCGAGAGATGTCCATCTGTTAAGTCCGACGGCTGAAACAATCGAGCCTTGGCCAGAGTAGCGTACTCTCCATTGGCACGAAGCCGGATGGCGAATAACTCGTGAGCCATGTCGTTTGTCATGCCGCCAGCTTCAATCCAGTGGTCTCTCCACACAGCTTGGTAGTCCTTGTGGTGAACAGGGGCTACCCACAGGTATTTCCAGTTTTTGTGAGGAAGGGTAAACGACGTTTCGTCCACTCCAACTTCCACAATGTACTGAAAGGTTCCTTTTGGGTCCCGGTGCGTAACATTCACTTCAATTGGCCGTTCGCCAACTGTTTGAATGTAACACTCCAAGATGTCCGGAATACGCCGATGCGAATCATTGCTGATTCTCTCGTCGTATTTCTGCTTCGGAGAGGAGAGTGAAGGCATATGGAGCACGTCCACAGACTTGGTTTCTCCTCTTCCTCCTCGGTCCATGAGTCGTTCTGCTGGCAGGAATGCTCCCATCGACGTAAAGTCGATTAAGAACGCCTCCCACTTTGCCGTTTTATCTGTGTTGGTAACATAGTATGTCGCCTCCGCAAATGATCCGGGTGGGATAATCCCAGCAAAACACACTCCGTTTTCGTAGATAAAGTCACGACAGACTTTATCTCGCAGCTTTGCGTTCGCTCCCTTGCTCCACTTGATAGGGGAGCTTTCACGGGAGATCGGCAAAGGTTTCTCTGAGGGAGCGTTGTGAGAAACCACGCCCCATTGAGAGCGCGGTGTTCCTCGAACTGCTCCATCAACACCGGCAACCATTGAAACTACTGCCCATTTTCCCAGATATACAATTTCTGGGAGAAAGATGAGCGAGAGTACAATGAGTAGTCCGGTAAGGAATCGATGCTTTTTTGCCCAATCTGGGCCCTTGGGGGACTTCGTAAGATATTTCCATGGTCGGAAATGAATCACGATGCCCACCAGCACTCCAATTGCGATAAGGGTGTGCATTATTCTTTCTTTCCTCCAATAGATTTAAGAATTTCCGGAATAGATCCTCCAACAGGAATAAAAGTATTCTGTTGGCCCTTTAAGAGCAGCAGCCCGGCGATAGTGCCCGGATCCGCTCCTTGCAGAGAGTCTTGCAGGTTTTTTGCTGCATTGGCATTTGCTTCGCCTTCAAGGCGAATCACATCTGCCCCCGCAGCACCTTTACTTCTAATGACTTCAGCTTCGGCGGTTCCTTGCGCCTTTGTTCCCGCCGCATTCTGCATGGCTACAAATTGCTGATTAACAGCTTTTTGCGCCGCAGATGCAGTTGGCTCATCGCCGGCGAGGTCGAGCTGGGAGATATTGATGTCTAGCGTGAGAACATCACTCCCGAGAAAGCTCTCAACGGTAAGTTTTTCCACTTGGGCAAGGTTATTGCAGCCAGGCGGCCGTTTGAGGATTTTCGACTGAGCCAGAACGGATTCTGGCGCAGCAAGTTCATACAGCGTCATGAGCTCCCACAACCGTTTCGTTGTAACAATCTCTTTCTCTTCGATGGAATTTGGCGACGAGCCATGATTCCAAACAAATTCACTCGCAGTCTTTCGGAGCCCTTCTCGGATTGCGTCCTTGGTTTGCTCGCGAATTCCTTGTGCGAGGGCAGTATCGAAGTAATTAACACCACCACTTCCTGTAATTTTGCACTTTTTCGTTAAATCTGTCTCGTCTCGAAGGCCAACTCCCAGGATTACATTTCGAATACTTAAGAAACGAATTGAAACCGCCGGTGTTGCGCCTATTTCTACGCGAGGCAGCTTTTCTGTGCCTTTTGTAAAAACGTCACTCGCGTGGAGTGAAATTTTTACCGGACTCGTTGGAAACCGCACCATCGTCCATATCGGCCATAAGGCAAATACGATGTCGAAGGGGCTAGTTTTTATACCAAGTTGGCGATACTTTTCCTGTTGGCTTGCCGTAGCGCTTCCTTCTTCGTTAGCGGTGAGGCTGGCGAGGAATTCTCGCGGGCAGTACGTGCCAACATGCTTGCCAAATTGGTACACTTCGATACCGTCATCTGGTCTGAGAATCTTGAAAGACCTCAGCAGCATTAATGTGGCCAGAATACTTACAACAACTATTACCACGTTCGAAACACTAAGCGTATCCATGGAAGAGGTCCTTTCTGGGGGATATAGGGAATTTCCCTATGGTTTTCTAGGTTTTCAAGGTTCGGTCAAAACGATCGTAACTCACTATTATATACCCAAAATACACATTTTGTCAAGTGTATTTGGGAAAAGGGTGCGGATGAGAGGACTCGAACCTCCACGGGTTTCCCCACATGGTCCTAAGCCATGCGCGTATGCCAATTCCGCCACATCCGCCTGTTGTGCACTCTACAGGGTTATGCGGCTATTTTAAAGTCCTGTTTTGAAACAATTGAATCAAAGGGAACTAAGACAGGGGAAGCTTGTCGATATGCGCGCATATACTCCTGTGCTGATTTTTCCCAGGAGAAGTGTTTTGTAGCTCGAACAGAGGCTTCTGGGCGCGTTTTTGGAGCGCCTGCTGCCTTATACAGAGTTTTTTCTAACATGTCAGTATCTTGAAGTGTTATATATGTTGCAGTTGAACCTAAGAGCTCCTGGTGAAGAGGGGATGGCGTTGCAAGAATGACCCTCTGTGCATCCATTGCATTGTGCTGATCTGCTAAAGATAGACACGTCAATTGCGGTTAGCCCAAGAGAGGCTTTTGATCTAAATATAATAAGTTTTTTCTTCGCCTTTGATGCCTTGTACGCTTTTGCAATACGCCTAATAGTTGTTTCATCTTCTGCAAAAAGAATGCCATATTGCTCTTTTCTAAGCCCAAGGGCAGCAGGTCGAATTTCTGGAAGGGCTGATGGAGCGTATCCGTCTGGGACATAGAGGGTGTCTA
>CAZZHI010000007.1:20165-25311 GCA_964654145.1 uncultured Candidatus Saccharibacteria bacterium | reverse complement strand
ATGTTTTTAATTGACGATAGCGTAGCACAAGGGCTTCGAGCTCAAGCTCAAGAACGGATCGTTCTACGATGCCGTCGTCCTGGTTATGGTATTTAGTCGCAAGTAATTCATGGTACCCCACTGAACTGGTTGTTCTGTATGGGCCTTCTTGCCATGATTTAAATTCTTTATTTGGCACAAAGGCTGGATATTTATTTTGAAAAATATGCACCTGCCATTTCATCGGGTCGTCTGGAAGCCGAAGAATGTCTGGGTCTTGGGGGAATTTTGCAAGATTACAAAACGGGCAATCATCTTTGTAGCGAGGAAGCGGTTCTCTTTTTGGTTTGTTTTCCGCGAAAGAATCCGGACGCTTCGCCCGGCCGGTTGCCATTGCTACCCAATTTTCAGTAATTGGGTCTTGGCGCAACTCACCAGTTGTATGTTCCGTTGGATCCATGTGAGTCGTATATGCCGCGGGCCATATTAAAGCGAACCTGAACCACTTCGCGCAATACTTCTAGGTATGCAGTGGGGGATACTTTGCTATTTGGGTCGTTAATCCAGCGAATCGGCTGCTCGGAAATTTTATATCCTTTCATTCTCGCAACTGCGAGTGCTTCTACATCGAATCCCCATCTATCGATAGTAAGGTATGGAAATACATCTTTTGATGCTTTTTTTGTAAACAGCTTGAAGCCTGCTTGCGTATCCTTAATACCAGGAACAGCCCATAGTTGTATCCAGAAGTTCCCGAGGTCGCCTAGAAGCTCTTTCCACTTTGGTTGATGTACGGAGATATTTGCACCCGCGATATCACGCGATCCAATAACAACGTCAAAGCCTTGCTTTACAAGCGGAGCGAAAGACTCTATATGGTCAATGCTTGTAGAATTATCAGCATCCATGAATATTTGAATGTCTCCGTGTACGTGGGTCATGCCATATTTTACGGCAAATCCTTTACCCCTATTCCCGCCGTATTGGAGTAATTTGACTCTTTTATCTTCCACTGAAAATCCACGAACAACGTCGGCAGTTTTATCTGTAGAGCCATCGTTTACTACGGCAATTTCCCATGTGTAATGTTGTTTTTTGAGATAGGAAATTGTAGCGCGCAATGTATGAGGGAGGCGCTTTTCTTCGTTGTACGCAGGGATGACAACCGAAAGGTACGGCGAGGGATTGTTCATAGTGGCAGTATACCATACACTGAAATAGATGGATAAACGACCACTTGTTATTGGGAACTGGAAAATGGAATTGTCGCACAAGTCTGCTGTCGAGGTGTGTAGTGCAATGAAAAAGCTGGTGCAAGACAAAGAATACGCTGCAGAAATTGTTGTGTGCCCATCGTATCCGTCTATTCCAGCTATTGCGGCAGCGCTTAAGGGTACTCCGATTGCAGTAGGAGCGCAGAACATTCACCATGAAGAGAAGGGGCCATATACGGGAAGCGTTTCCGTTTCTACGCTTCGAGAATTCATTACATGGTGCATTGTTGGGCACAGTGAAGTGCGGTATAGCCAAGGCGATACAGATGAAATGGTTGTTCATAAAGCAAAGCTGTTGCTTTCACACGGAATACGCCCCGTTGTGTGCGTTGGGGAAACACAAGAGCAGCATGCTGCAGGAGAGACTATTGCAGTTGTTTCGGCTCAAGTTGATGTGCTGCTTTCTTCTCTTGATCGAGTATCGCTTATGAAAACTGCAATCGCGTATGAGCCTATTTGGGCAATTGGAACCGGAAATATTCCCGAGCCAAACGAAGTATATGAAGTGCTGCTATTGATCCGCAAGCGAATTGCGGAAAAGTTTGATGTTGAATTAGCTCAACGGATATATCTTTTGTATGGCGGTAGTGTTGCCTCAAATACCGTGAGTCCATATATTGCAGGCCCAGGAGCAGATGGGGTGCTCGTAGGCGGGGCATCGATACACCCTCGTGACTTTATCGACATTGTTTCGAAGGTCGCCGCTGCGTATGCTGTCTAAACCTCATCAAATTCTTGCTGATGCAATGCGAGCAGATTACGCTATTGGCGCATTCAATGTTTCTACTATGGAGATGGTTCAGGCGATTATTCGGGCTGCTCAAGAAAAAAAGTCTCCTGTTATTATGCAAACATCTGAAGGGGCGCTTGAATACGGAAGCGTCTCAGTTCTTTCGGGGATTATGGGTACTCTTGCAAAAGAAGCTTCAGTGCCAGTTATTATACATTTGGATCATGGAAAAAGTATTGATCGAGTAAAAGAATGCATTGAGGCAGGGTATACCTCTGTTATGATAGACAATTCTCTGCTTGCGTTTGCGGAAAATATTAAAAAAACAACAGAAGTGGTTGAATATGCGCATGCTCGAGGAGTTTGGGTGGAGGCAGAATTAGGCGCTATTGTTGGAAAAGAAGGCCTAAAAGACTTACATGGCGGTTCTACCCCGGATTCTTTCCTTACTGATCCTAAGCAAGCAATCGAATTTGTTGAAAAAACAGGGGTTGATAGTTTGGCTGTTTCTGTTGGGACTATTCATGGCGCATTTACGGGACAGGAATATATTCGGTTTGAACTACTCGAAGAGATTCAGTCCAAGGTTCCGCATATCCCTCTCGTTCTTCATGGTGCTTCTGGTATTGCTTCTGAGCATTTGCATAAGGCGTGCGAAGGACATGTTGCAAAAATTAATGTAGATACAGAGCTTCGAATTGCGTTTGAAACGGCGGTAGAAGCATATTTTAAAAATCCGCGCACGTCGTATGATCCTCGAAATATGCTTTCGCCTGCTCGTGATGCAATGCAGAAAGTGGTAGAGGAAAAGATGGATACGTTTGGTTCCTCTGGCACAGCTACGATATACTAATATACATGGACATCCTTGCTATCGGAGATACTACCGAGGATATTTTCATGCAATTACATGATGCAACCCTTCAGTGCAATCTAGAGGGTGATACGTGCAGGCTGTGTTTGGACTATGGAGATAAAATACCGGTAGACAGCAAGATAGTAGTTTCGGGGGTGGGGAACGCGGCAAATCACGCAGTTGGGGTATCTCGCTTGGGTTGTAAGGCGGCAATTTATACCGTGTTAGGTGATGACGACGAAGGAAAGCGTGCACGTGAAGTGCTGGAAAAGAACGGAGTTGATACCTCGTGTATTTCGACGGATCATCAGCGCGGTACGAATCTTTCTGTTGTAATTACGTTTAAATCCGAACGTACGATTTTGGTATATCATGAACCTCGAGAATACGAATTGCCACACAATCTGCCGGTGCCTTCATGGATGTATCTAACATCCGTCTCTGGCGGAGGAGTTGAGGCGCTCCATGCCCAGGTTTTGGATTTTTTAGAGAAGAATCCCAGTGTTCGTTTGGCATGTAATCCGGGAACCTACCAAATGAACCTTGGGAAAAATGGATTGCTGCCAATATTGAAGAAAACACAGCTCCTATTCGTAAATCGAGAAGAGGCGGCTCGTGTGTTGGAAGTAGAAACAAAAGAGATAGCCCCTCTTGTATCCGGATTTCATGAAATGGGCATAGAGCATGTTGTTGTGACTGACGGAGCTAAGGGGTCATATGTGTCCGACAAGAAATCTATTTATTTTCTTCCTATATATCCTGGCAAGGAAGTTGAGCGTACTGGTGCAGGGGATGCATATGGATCAGGATTTCTTGCTGCCTTGGTTCATGGCAAGAGTATTCCCGAAGCAATGCAATGGGGAAATGCAAACGCCACGTCGGTCGTTGCCTCTATTGGCGCACGAGAGGGCCTCTTGGAACTACCCGCTGTATTGCATATGATAGAAGAGAATAAAGAGATTAGTCCGAGCGTGTATGCAACATTATAATTAATCACACTTTTTTATGTCAGTAAGAATTGCAATTAATGGATTTGGAAGAATAGGAAGGGCTGCGTGCAAAATAGCGCTTACGCATAGCGACGTTGAAGTTGTCGCTATTAATGACTTGGGCGATATTGAGAACTTAGCCTATTTATTGCGATATGATTCCGTATACGGAAGATACGGAGGGAAAGTTACTGTGGAGGGAAGCGCTATTATTGTTGGGGAAAAAAGAATTCAAGTACTACAGGAAAAGGAGCCAGAAAAGCTCCCATGGAAAGATTTGCAAATAGATGTAGTAATTGAATCTACTGGATTTTTTACTGAAGAAGAAGGTGCAAGCAAGCACATTGCCGCAGGAGCAAAGCATGTTGTCATCTCTGGGCCAACAAAAAGTGAAACAGTCCCCACGGTAGTAATGGGTGTGAACGATGATGTGCTTGCCGGACTTCCTATTGTTTCGAATGCATCATGTACGACTAACTGCGCAGCCCCGGTTATGGCGGTACTAGAAAATGTGTTTGGAGTAGAGAAGGCGCTTCTTACTACCGCTCATGCATATACTGCAACGCAAAGCATTGTAGATGGTCCTGCAAAAGGAGATTTTAGAAGAGGTAGGACAGCGGCCGTGAATATGGTCCCTTCTACTACGGGGGCTGCTATAGCTGCAACGCGGGCTATTCCGGAGCTGGTTGGTAAGTTTGATGGAATCTCTATTCGGGTTCCTGTTCCGGTTGTGTCCATATCTGATATAACGTGTGTTCTAAAAAAGGATGTAACTGCCGAAGAGGTGAATCAGGCGTTTAGGGATGCAGTAGAAAATCCGATATACCAAGGAGTTATTTCTGTAACGGAGGATCCAGTTGTCTCGAGCGATTTTATAGGGGATCCACATTCTGCAATTGTGGACTTGCCACTAACCCGTGTTGTTGGAGGTAATTTAGTAAAAGTGATGGCATGGTATGACAATGAGTGGGGGTATTCTAATCGGCTCGTAGAGCAGGTGATTGCCGTTGGTAATTCATAATATGAATCAGCAGACTGGAAATTTGCGCACAATGGATGATATCGCCCTTGATGGGAGGCGTGTCATTGTTCGTGTTGATTTTAATGTTACGGCTGGAGACGACGGTGTTGTTGATGCGTCGGAAGATTATCGAATCCAGGCTGCTATTCCAACCATTCAAGAGCTGCGTCAGCGTAGGTGCAAGGTGTTATTACTTGCACACTTGGGCAGGCCGGGGGAAGAAGAGTCGGTTTTGAATATGGACGCTATTGCGCGGCGAGTGCAGGAATTATTGCGCGAGGATGTACGAATGCTTCC
>CAZZHI010000007.1:7735-20065 GCA_964654145.1 uncultured Candidatus Saccharibacteria bacterium | reverse complement strand
ACGGTAGAAGAAGTGCGAGTACTTTCGCAGTTGCGGGAAAAAGCAGAGCATCCGTATGTTGCTATTGCGAGCGGGGCGAAAATTACGACAAAGATAGGTATTCTTGAATATTTATTAACAAAAGTTGATAAAATGTGTCTTGGCGGTAAGATTGCGAACGCCTTTTTAGCGGCTCAAGGAAGCTGGCCAGAATCTATGTTTGCCGCTGATGAGATTGCAGTTGCGAAACATTTGCTTGAAAAATACAAAGAAAAAATCGTCCTTCCTGTTGATGTTGTGATTGGAAACGAAGATGGATCCTATATGCAAACGATAGACGTTGGATATATTCCGGAGCATGTAGGCGATGTGTGGGATATTGGTCCAAAGTCTGTAGCGGCAATGCTTGCGGAATGCGAAGGGGCTAAGACGATTATTTGGAATGGACCAGTTGGAAGGGTTGAAGTTGAAGCATATGGAGCAAGCACAAAAAGTCTTATGGAAGGACTCGCTACCCATTCCGGGTATCGAGTGGTGGGCGGCGGAGATACGGTGAATGTTCTGGAGAAATACAATACCCTTGATTCGTTTGATCATGTTTCTGTTGGAGGAGGCGCTATGCTTGAGTTTTTAGAAGGAAAAAAACTTCCTGGGCTAACTGCGCTTGTTGCCTCTGATGCAAACCAAGCCTCCTAACATATGGCAAAAATAGAACGTATTATTGCCCGAGAAGTAATTGACTCCCGCGGTACGCCAACTGTTCAGGCTACCGTAATCTGTGAGGGTGGAGTACGTGCTTCCGCTATGGTTCCGTCTGGAGCTTCTACGGGGGTGCATGAGGCCGTAGAGCTGCGCGACGGAGATGAGAAGCGATACGAAGGGAAAGGTGTTCTTGGCGCAGTTGCCAATGTAAATACGGAAATTAATACCGCTCTTGTGGGGCAAGACACTGCAAACCAGCAAAAGATAGATCGGCGAATGATAGAGTTAGATGGTACTCAGAATAAAGCGCGCTTAGGGGCAAACGCAATTCTCGCGGTGTCTCTTGCATGCGCGCGAGCAGAGTCGCGAGCCCAAGGACTTCCTCTTTATTTGTACTTGGCACAGCTCTTTCCAAAACGAAAACCCCTTATGCCTGTCCCACAGATGAATCTTATTAATGGCGGAAGGCATGCCAGCAATAACCTTTCTATTCAAGAGTTTCATGTTGTTCCGGTTGGTTCAAAAGATTTTGCCACGGCGCTTCGTATGGGCGTTGAAGTGCACCATGCACTCAAAACTATTCTTTTGCGGGAAGGATTTCGAACAGAGGTCGGAGACGAGGGTGGGTATGCGCCAGTATTAAAAAAGAGTGAAGATGCGTTTGTTTTAATTATTCATGCAATAGAGCAAGCAGGGTATATTCCTGGGGTAGACATATACCTTGGAATAGATGCGGCTTCTGATGAATTTTACGATAGCGAACAAAAAGGATACATGATTGACGGGGCACTTTTGCATGCAAATGATTTAGCGTTTCGATACAAAACCTGGAAGGAACGGTACCCACTTATTTCTTTGGAGGATCCTTTTGAGCAGGATAGTTGGGAGGATTGGCAAAAATTTTATCAGGGCAATGGAAATGCAGTGCAGATTGTCGGGGATGATTTGTATGCAACCAGCGCTACGCGCATTAAGCAGGGTATTGCAAATGGTGCTACGAATTCTGTTCTTATTAAACCAAATCAGATCGGCTCTCTATCTGAAACGCTTCAAGCAATATTGCTTACGCAGGATGCAGGGCACAACGCTGTTATCTCTCATCGATCTGGAGAAACGGAAGATACCTTTATTGCAGATCTTGCAGTTGCAGTTGGTGCTGGGCAGATCAAAACAGGAGCACCATCGCGTTCCGACAGAACAAGTAAATATAATAGATTACTGCAAATTGAAGACGAAATTCACGCACCTATGGCGCACTCGCTTCAGCGATTTCTTGAACATCAAACATCTCATTATGAGCGTGCTGCAGAAGGGGTTACATTTGCCCCAGCTCGAAACGTGGTGCTGTAGAGCGTAGCTGTATGCTATACTTTCCCCATGGACACTTCTGAACATCGCGCATTGTGGGAGCGGCGCCAAGCAGAGCTGTGGGAGCGAATTTTTCAACTTGCTCAAGACGTGGTTCAGGTGGCAGATAGCTTTCATGAAGAATCGGGCGGAGCTGTTATTAAAAAAGAATTGGTTGTTTCCAGTATGAATATTGGGAAGTATTTAGTGCGGGCTACCGCATCGGATTCCGAGAAAGAGTTTATGCATAATGTTGAAGAGGCGCGAATGCAAGCAATTGAAGCTGATTATTGGTTGCGTCTGGCATATATTATTGGCCAGAGGGAAGAGGTGCAGCGCGATGTTTCAAATATTATTGCGCAACTTGCCGCAGTTATCGAAATGTTGCAAAAAATGACGCATCACCTGGAAAGTAAGCACGATGCGACATCTCATATGAGGGGTCCGAAAGTCGCGTTGTAAATACGATGCGAGCTTGGAATATACGAGGAGGGGAACAAACCGTTGATAATCAGGATACGCTTCTTGAGATTTTGCTTCGTAATCGTGGAGTAGATAACGAAAGTCGGGAAAGCTTTTTTTCGTCATCCTACGCGCGAGATATTCATAATCCGTACGATATTGCGCACATGGATATTGCGGTAGGCCGGATTATGCGAGCAGTAAAAAAGAAGGAAAGAGTTCTTGTATACGGCGACTATGATGCGGACGGCATTACCTCTACTGCTATTATGGTGCAGGCCTTAACCGATGTAGGGGCCCATGTAATTCCGTATCTTCCGCATCGGTATGAAGATGGATATGGGCTTAACGGTGCAGCGCTTACGCGTATGGCTGATGAATTTGAAGTATTAATCACGGTAGACTGTGGAATTAGTAATGCTGCAGAAGTGGAGGCGCTGCAGGCTTCTGGGAAGGACGTTATTATTGTTGATCATCATGAGCTGCCTGCAGTGCTGCCCGCGGCGCACGCTATTTTACATCCTCGGCATCCTGATGGCTCATATTCTTGGGGGCATTTATGCGGAGCGGGGACGTCGTGGAAATTCGCACAGGCGCTTCTCCGCCATGAAGATTCTCCGTATGCGAATGATGCAGATCGAGAGAAATGGTTGCTTGATATGGTTATGATTGGCACCGTGGCAGACGTAATGCCTCTTTTGGGAGAGAATCGTGCCATTGTTCGGTTTGGTAAAGAGGTGTTAATGAGGACGCGTAGGCCGGGAATTGCAGCCCTGTTAGCACAGTCAAGAGTTAATGTACCAACAATTACCGCCGAAGATATTGCATTTCGTATTGTGCCGCTTATCAATGCAGCTGGCAGAATTGGGCATCCTCAAAGTGCGCTTAATGCATTACTTGCAACTACAGAGCAGCAAGCGGAGAAGGCAGTAAAGGAATTAGTGAGACTTAATAACGATAGGCGTACCATGACGCGTAAAATGATGGACGAAGCGCATATTGATATAGATCATTCGTTACCGTTTGTGTTTGTGTTTAACAAAACATGGCCTGCGGGGATTGTGGGGCTGGTTGCAGGAAGGCTCGCTTCTCAATTCGCCAAACCAGCGTTCGTCGTGGGGTTGCCTATAGGGCAGGGAGCTAATTCTCAGTATGCGGTAGGGTCTGCGCGCGGAGCCGGGCATGTAAACGTGTTATCTGCCTTAGAAACCGTTCGCCATCATACGGTAAAATTGGGGGGCCATAAAGCTGCTGCTGGATTTTCTGTTCTTCCTGAAAAATTGGATCATATGAAGCAGGGACTTGCGGAATACTTTGAGCGAGAGGAGGCCGAATCTTCCCCTGTTCTCCATTATGCTGATGCGAAAATTTCTCCCCATATGGCGTCTTGGGATTTGGCTCATGCGTTAGCAAAATTTGAACCATTTGGTGAAGCAAATGCGAAGCCTTCGTTTGTTATAGAGGGGCTCCGCCTTCTTTCTGGCAAGACTGTGGGGAAATCGAATGACCACATAAAAGCAAAGCTTTTAGTTGGGGACAAGGAAATAGATGCTATTGGGTTTGGGTTAGGCAATGAGCTTGCCTCTCTTGGGGATACGGTGGATGTGCTTGCGAGTATTGGTGTGAATGAATTTCGTGGAAGGGAGAGCTTGGAGCTTCGCCTGGAGGATATTGCTGCTCGTGGTAGCGTTACGATATCGTAATAATTGTAAGACCTGTTCCGATTGAGAGTTCTAATGCATTTGCACGAGGTTCATTTTGTATCGCATCGAAAAAGGCACCAAGCTTCTTTCTATGTGAAATAGTATTATCCGCGACAATAATCCCGCGCGAAGCTATCATCTTCATTGCGTTTGTAAAATATAGTGCATACTCTTCTTTGTTTGCATCCAAAAAAATGAACTGATAAAGATGCTGCTGCTGCGCGAGATTCGGTAATATTTCCGCAGCATCTCCTTGGAGGATGGAGATGTGTTCAGTAAGTCCTGCTCGATCTATGTTCTGTTTCGCAAGGGTAAGGCGTTCAGGGAAAAATTCTATAGAAGTAATATGTGCCCCATAGCGAGAAGCTATTTCTCCCATAATAATCGCGGAGTATCCATTCGAGGTGCCAACCTCAAGAATGTTTTGAGGCTTTGCTGCGTGTATAAGCGCTTGAAGCACCGCCCCTGCTTCCGGGTCGATATTCCAAAACTCTTTACGAGTTTGTTCTAATTCCTGTTTAATCTTCGAAATGTCGTTTTCCATGCATTGTATGATAGCCTATTTATGCTTGAGCGCTATACTGTATAGGTGGGAAAAATTCTTCGGTACATTATTGGGTTTGCATGTGTGGGCGCACTCTTTTGGGTGGCTATTACTCTTATGCTCCCTCGCCCATGTGTAAAGCCTATTGAGTATTCGCTTGGCACCTTAGACGCGCGATTTAATATGCCCGAAAAAGATATGCTAGGCGTTATTCAGGATGCAGAAAAGTTATGGGAAGTGCCTGCGCAAAAAGAATTATTTACATACAATCCTGACTCAAGTTTTGCTATTAATTTTATATATGACAATCGCCAGGAAAGAACTGATCAAGCAAGAACTATTACAAACTCTTTGCAGAAAACGTCAAAAACTCATCAGGACCTTAAGGAAAAATATAGCAGTGCGCTCGCACAGTATAACAAGGCAAAATCTGCCTATATAGGAAATGAAAGTTCGTATGAATCCCAGGTGCGAGCCCTTAATGCTAGTATTCAGAAGCAAAACGTATCCGGAGGCGCATCGGAAGAGGAGTATGAAGTGTTGCAGGCACAACAGCGCGCATTGCTTACAAAGAAGGATGCTCTTGAGCAGGAGCGCCGATCGCTTAACGCGCTTGCCGAGCAGGTTAATACGCTTGCAGATACTGAAGAGCAAATTGTAAGAACGTATAATGCCACGGTTGAAAACTTGAACGATACATTTGGGGACGAAGAGGAATTTGGCCAGGGCGAATACAACGGAAAATCTATTACTATCTACGAATTCACAAATAAGAAAGATCTTACACTGGTTTTGGCGCATGAATTTGGGCACGCTCTTGGGCTTACGCACGTAAGTAATCCAAACTCTATAATGTATTATTTGGTCAACGAGGATAATCTTGGGTCTCAAGTAATCACAAACGATGACAAAGCTGCCTTGGATGCAGAGTGCAAGAAAACGTCGCTTCAGGTGTACGGGGAGCGTCTTGTAGGCGCATACGGCAATTTTGTAGAGCAGTACAAATAGAGTACACTTACAAAAGATTTACTTTATATACAAATACCTATGGATACTAGTTCAACAGAGAAAAAGTGTGAGTCATGCGGCCTAGAGTCTTGTTCTGGCAATTGTGGAGTGTGCAATTGTTCTCATCATAAAGCTATTCCGGTATTTATTATCTTGATTGCGATAACATTTCTTTGTGGGCAGTGGGGAATTATTGCTCCTGAAACGGTTGATGTTGTTTGGCCGGTCCTTTTGGGTGCAATTGGAGTGACGAAGCTTATGAGGCGTGCATGTAAGTGTTGCTAAATAGTCATATATGAAACGAGCAACGCTGTATACGGATGGTGGAGCGCGGGGAAACCCAGGGCCTGCTGCAATTGGATTTGTACTTTCCGAGGTAGGCTCTCTACCTATTTCCTATAAAGAATATATCGGAACTGGAACGAACAATCAGGCAGAGTATCGTGCTCTTTTGGCTGGAGTCTCTCGGGCAAAAGAAGAGGGAATACAAGAACTGCAATGCTACCTAGATAGCGAGCTTGTTGTGAAGCAGGTGCGCGGAGAGTATCGAGTGAAAAACGAGGATTTACAAGAATTGCTTGCAAAGATAAAAAAAGTATTACCTTCGTTTTCTTCTGTAACGTTTGAGCATGTTCCGCGAAGCAAAAACGCAAAAGCAGATAAGTTGGTGAATGAGGCTCTTGATGCGGAAATGAAAAAATAAACCTCGCCTTTTGGGCGAGGTTTATTATAGGTGCAGATGGACTGTAAGCCGGATCCTGTTATTTCAGGCAATCATCTGTCTTGTATTAGTATCGCTACTAATATCTTTGCCCTCTACCTGCTCTACTTGCGTAAAGCTTCTTGAGGTTGCACTTGGTGGGGTTTACCCCGACTACGCATTACTGCGTCGCCGCGTGGGCTCTTACTCCACGATTTCACCCTTACTGTAAGCGGAGTTGACCCTTCGACAAGCTCAGGGTTTCGCTTCGCTCAAGCGGTATGTTTCTGTTGCACTTTTCACTCCGCGTAATGCAGAGTCCCTAGGCTCGCGCCCGGCAGACGTTATCTGCCACCAGGTATTTTGTCAAAATGACAAAATAGTGTCCGGACTTTCCTCCCCGTAGGGCGATTGCCCATCCATCTGCATATTGCATATTACAGAAAAATTGTGATTTGTCAATTATGGAAGAAAAGCGTATTCTATAAGGCATGAAGCGTTCTGAGCTGTTTTTTGGAGCACTGTTAGTGCCTATCGATTTCATCGCGCTTTTGTCTGCGGCTGCAGCGGCGTATTTCATTCGTTTAAGCCCCATTGCTCAAGGCTTTCGTCCGGTAGTGTTTGAATTAGACTTACCATTTGCGCAGTACGTGCAGCTGGCAAGTAGCGTTTCCTTGGTTATTCTTTTCGTATTCTCTCTCCATGGGCTGTATAGCATGCGAGTAACGAGACGTGCGCTTGATGAAGTTACGCAAATATTTTCTGGAATTTCCATAGGTATTATGATGGTTATTTTGTATATTTTCTTGCGCGCAGAACTTTTCCCTTCTCGATTTATTTTAATTATTGCGTATGTGTTTGCCTTCTTATTTGTATCTTTGGGGCGAATGTTGGTGCGAAAAGCGCAACACACATTGCTCTCTCGGGGGATGGGGGTACATCGGGTTGTGCTTGTTGGTAACGGTCCTTTTGCGAAAGATCTTGCAGCAATTTTTCTTCGAAGTCCGAATCTTGGATATCGAGTGATTGGGGAAGTGGAGCATGTATCCTGGAAAGCTCTTCAAGATATTTATAATATGTTCGGGATTGATGAGGTAATTCAAACGAACCCTTCTCTTCCTGAGGGTGATAATTTAGTTCTTCTCGATTTTTCGGAGCAGTATAAAATCGACTATCGTTATGTTCCGAATATATTCGAAACACATGCAATTAATGTTCGATATCGACAAATCGGTACGGTGCCATTGCTTGAGCTTTCGCGAACTCCACTAGATGGATGGGGGAGGGTTGCAAAGCGCATTGTAGATATTATTGGGTCGGTGTTTGGGATTATTTTTCTATCCCCACTTTTTCTTATTACTGCAGCTGCTATACGGCGAAATTCTCCTGGGCCAATATTCTATTTTCAAATACGTGCCGGAAGGAATATGGTTCCCTTTGAGATAATAAAATTTAGAAGCATGTATAAAGAGTATTGTGTTGGTCCTCGGTATGGCGGAAAGCAGGCTGAGCAAAAATATAAAGAGTTACGGGGGAATGGAAATGAACGATCTGGACCTTTGTTTAAAATGAGAAACGACCCCCGTATTACAAGCGTTGGAAGAATTATTCGCCGATTGCGCATAGATGAGCTCCCGCAGCTTTTTAACGTATTAAAAGGTGAGATGAGTTTGCTCGGGCCTCGCCCGCATTTACCAGAAGAAGTTGCTCAGTATGATAAGTATCATCGTAAGCTATTTGCGATTAAGCCGGGGATGTCTGGAATGGCTCAAGTTGCAGGGAATGCGGGACTTTCTTTTGAGGAAGAGGCGAAGCTTGACATTGCATATATTGAAAATTGGTCGCTTCGACTTGATATTATTCTCCTTTTAAAGACGATTGCTATTTTATTCCGAGATAAAAATGCTATGTAGTGTATATGCGAGTATGCATTATTCATGATTATTTAACGCATATGGGGGGAGGGGAGCGTGTGCTCGAGGCGATTGCGGAAGCATTTCCGGAAGCGCCGATTTATACGCTTGTGTATGATCCAGAGCAGGTACGAGTTTCATTTGATCCTGGTAGGATTCGAACATCTTTTTTACAGCGATTTCCTGGAGCGCGGCGTTCTCATCGGTATTTTCCCCTAGCTCTTATGCCGTTTGCTATTGAGCAGTTTGATATATCACAATTTGATGTGGTGATTTCTAATGCGCATAGTTTTGGAAAAGGAATTATAACCCCTGCGAGTACGCTTCATATTTCGTATTGTATGACTCCCACCAGATATGCATGGGATGGGAGTCATCGGTATGTTCGAGAATTCTCATCGAGTCATTGGTTTCAAAAATTTGCTCCGCCTGCAATTTCTTATATTCGTTTATGGGACTATATGGCTTCAAAGCGAGTTGATAAATACCTGACGTTATCAAAGTATGTAGCAGGAAGGATTCAGAAGTATTATGGGCGGTCTTCTGAAGTAATATACCCCCCTGTTGATACTGATCGCTTTTCTCCATCGGAGGGTGTTGGGGAATACTATCTTGTTGTTTCTCGCCTTGTTCCGTATAAGAGGGTTGATATAGCAATTAGCGCTGCAGAGCGCTTGGGGAAGCCCTTAAAAATAGCGGGCACAGGACCGGAGCTTCAGGAGTTACAAGCACTCGCGGGCCCAAGCACGGAATTTTTAGGATTTGTTCCTGATAGTGATTTGCCTCAATTATATCGGAATGCAAAAGCGCTTTTATTCCCCCAAGAAGAAGATTTTGGGATTACACCGCTCGAAGCTGCAGCAAGCGGTGTTCCTACTGTTGCGTATGGACGAGGAGGGGCGCTTGAAACGATTGTTTCTGGGAAGACAGGAGTTCTTTTCTCTGAGCAAACCGTTGAGAGTATGGTGCAGGCAATGGAGGTTTTGGAAAGCACTGCTTGGAACAAAGGGGAAATTCGCGCCCATGCAGAAAGCTTCTCTCGCGATCGGTTTATACGGGAAATCAAGCTATGTACGCATGCGGCTTGGGATGCGTTTTGCAAGGAGTCAGTAGTGGGTGCATAATCATATGATATGCAAGAAGACCCTACCCTCTTTATTCGAACTTCCTTTCGTGTTCTTGCTCGGAATTTTTATAAACTTCTTGGGATAAGCATTCTTGTTGCTATATTGGGATATGGAATTGCAAAACAGTTTCCTGCTACCTATGAGGTAAATTTTTCTTATATGGTTTCAATGGAGCAGCGGGATGAGTCAAGTAATTTTCGATACGATGGATACTATGCACTTTCTGCAACAGATCTTTTTTCCGCAACTCTAGCTGGAGTTATTGTTTCTCCGGAAACAATTGTTGCTGCATATGGTGGGGCAAATATTCCGCTTCCTACTGAAGATACCATTGATCTTGTAAAATCGGTTCGGTCTGAAAAAGTAGCACCACAGCTTGTGCGTGTGCGAGTGCGTAATGCTTCTCGGCAGCATGCGGAAGATATATCTTCTGGGTTAATGGATGCTGTTGAAGGGTCGGTAGATCAATACAACCAAAAAGGAAATACAGCTATTGTATTTCGTGCAATTGCCACAACTCCTTGGACAAGCACTCAGCGGCCCGACCCTCTTCCGATTGCGATTTCGTTGTTTATGTTGGTGTGGGTAGGTGGAAACTTTCTTATTCTTTTAAAGGAGGCTATTGATAGGGGGCCTTCGTAATATATGCATATAGCCATCGATGTCCGCTCGCTTATGGAGGGTAGGCACAGTGGTGTAGAAGAATATACAACGCAGATTATTCGAGCGATGGCTATTGCTTCGCCTCTTCATACGTATCATGCGTTTTATAACTCTGCTCGAAAAGTTACTCTTCCGCAGTTTCGAGAAAATGTAGTAGTACATTCATTTTCTTATTCGAACAAACTTCTAAATGCCTCCCAGGGGCTACTAGGTGCCCCAAGGTGGGATCGCATGATTGGCCAGCATATAGACGTTGTGTTTGTACCGAATCCTCGGCTCCTCCCGCTCTCTCCGGGGCTTCCGTTTGTGACAGTAGCTCATGATGTTTCGTATGAACGATTTCCTGAATTTTTAACTTTGAAGCGAAGAGCGTGGCATGCGCTCATGAGGCCAAAGCGCCTTATGGAAAAATCTAGTCATGTTATTGCGGTATCGGAACATACTCGGCGAGACCTTATTGACGTGTATGATCTGGACCCCCATGCAATACGCGTTATCTACCCAGGAGTTTCTCAGCAGATGCAAAAACCAAACTCTGTTGATGTTCAAAAAACTATTTTGAAATACCGCCTTCCGCAACGTTTTCTGCTTTTTGTGGGGACGATGGAGCCAAGAAAAAATATTAGCAGTGTTATTGAGGCGTTTTCTGCTATAGCGGGGCATGTTTCTCAGGATTTGGTGATTGCCGGGGAGCGTGGGTGGAAAGAAAAAGAGCTATTGCACGCTATTGAATCCTCGCTGCATGCGGATCGAATTCACAGGATTGGGTTTATAGAAGAGGCGGACAAGCAAGCGCTATACGCTGCTGCTGACCTGTTTGTGTACCCGAGTTTTTATGAAGGGTTTGGGTTTCCGCCCCTTGAGGCACTCCTTGCGGGTACTCCGGCTGTTGTTTCTTTCAATTCGTCCCTTCCTGAAGTAGTAGGCGATTGGGCGACGCTTGTAGATCCGTATAACACCCCAGAAATTGCCGCAACATTAAAAGAGCTTCTGGTAGCGCCTCAGCGGGTTCCTGACCGAATACAAAAAGAAATACGAGAGAAGTATTCTTGGGAGCGCGCAGCACAGCAAACCATCGAAATTTTAGAATCGGTTGTATAGTGAAGGTATGAAAATAGCGATTGATGCGCGAGCCTTTTACTGGACGGGTGTCGGCCGATACATTCGTAATCTTGCTTCTCAAATTCTTTTAGAAAAACCAGAAGAAAAATTTACTCTTTTGGTTCCGGAAGGGAAAAGCAGGAAGATAGCTCGGCAATTAGCAGATACTTCAGGGTTTTTTCAATATGTTGAAGTAGAGCCTTCCTACTATTCCCTAAAAGAGCAAACAACATTCTTGTTTCAGCTTTTAGGCCTTAATGTAGACCTTGTGCATTTTGCGCATTTTAATGTTCCGTATTTCTATAATAGGCCCTATGTAGTAACGATTCATGACATTACTCGTTTTATTTTCCCGGGCCAAAAACGCCAATCGTTTATGCAGCAAATTGCGTATGAGGAAATATTTGCCCATGCGGTAGCTCGTGCTAAGCACGTTATTACAGTCTCGCATACTACCAAGCATGATATGCGTGAACTGCCATTTTCTCGCATGGCTCCGATTACAACCATATACGAAGGGTTAGATTCAGAATTTTTCTCGCCCGTCTCTTTATTGTCTCGGCAAAAAGCTCGGCTTTTAATTGGTACGGACCGCCCCTTTTTGCTTTTTGTTGGCGTGTGGATGAGCCACAAAAACTTATTGCGATTACTTGATGCGTATCAAATTGTTCGAAAGCAGCATCCGGAGGTTGCACTGCTTATTACCGGCAAGCCAGTGCCGGGATACAGCAATTTAATTCAATATGTGCACGAGCACCATCTTGAGAAGGATATTATTTTCCCCGGCTTTGTTCCGCATCCGCTATTGCCTGCATTATACGCAGAGGCAAAGGCGTTTGTGTTCCCGAGCCTATATGAAGGCTTTGGACTCCCACCGTTGGAAGCAATGCTGTGCGGAACTCCGGTAGTTGCATCGAATGTTTCCAGTATGCCGGAGCTCCTTGGGAATAATGCGCAGTACGTGAATCCGGAATCAGTAGAAGATATTGCACGAGGAATTATGCGTATTCTTGAAGATCCTAACTACGCTACAAATCTTTCGCAAGGAGCAAAAAAACATGCAGAGCAGTTTACGTGGAAA
>CAZZHI010000007.1:0-7635 GCA_964654145.1 uncultured Candidatus Saccharibacteria bacterium | reverse complement strand
GTGTACTATTTTTGTATGAATGCGTATCGAAGAATTGCGAATTTTTTGTTTGAAATAGGGACGATGCGTAAATTGCCGCGTATGCATCGGCAGATGCTATTAACGGATGACGATTCGGATACGATTGCTTCCCATTCGTACCGAGTTGCTCTTATTGCTTGGATTCTTGCGAAAGAAGAAGGTGCGGATCCGTATAAGTCGGTAATGATGGCGCTTTTGCATGACATTGCCGAAGCGCGCACGGGGGACCATAACTGGGTGCATAAGCGATATGTAAAGTTGTTTGAAGAAGAGGTGCACGCAGATCAGTTTAAAGATATGCCGTTTCCGGAGTTAAAAGAGATTGTTGATGAATACGAAGAGCGGAAAACAAAAGAGGCGCTTGTAGCAAAGCATGCTGATTTATTGGACCAGGTATTGTTGCTCCGAGAATACGAATGGCAGGGCAATAAGGAGGCGTCTGTGTGGCTTCACGGAAAAGGAAGAGCAAAGGGAAATGAGCAATTAAAGAAGCTTACCTTGAAGAAAGCCAAGCAGCTTGGGAAGGCAATATATACAACTTCTCCGTCCGAATGGTGGGAGAATTTGTGGACGAGCAAAAATCGGTAGATGCGCTACAATAAGGGTGTGCAAGACATTACTCCTTCCAAGAAAGGCAAGACGGTTCGTATTGACTGGAAGCTGCCTTCTCGGCTTCAAAAACCCTTTCGCGCAAAGCGCAAGAAACACGCTCAAAAAAATGCGCAATCTGCTTCTTCTCTGCATTTCCGCAAAAAAAGTATTGCTACCCCCAAGGTTTGGAATATAAAACAGGTAAAAAAGGATATAGAGCATAGTATTTCTCTCCCTTCTCACCGTTTTTTTGGAAACGAACCACAGGGGCATACGGCCGATGTTGTAAGTGCTCCTCCGAAAGTAACGCTTATGCCGCCTCCATACAGGGGTACGCTAGCAGGTACGAGAAAGTCTCCAAAGAAGTCAGTTGCGCACGCAGTGCCACCCAAGGCGCTTTCTGCTCGCGTTCAAAAAAATCGAAGTGCGCGGCCTGCGCGTGCAATTCCGCATGCACTTCGCCCTAAAAAGGTAGAGCCTGTACCAATTGCGACGCCTCCTCAAATTTTTACAGAGCGAGATGTGGCGTACAATTTTTTTGAGAGTTCTCCTGTTGACGATAGGGATGTTTCGCATTTGCGCGCAGAGGAAACAGAGGTTGTGCCTCCCCGATCTATAGTTTCTTTGCCAGTTTCTTTTTCGGTCTCTGCTATTTCTCCGAGCAGGGCAATGGCAATTATATTTTTACTTATTGGTTTTGCTCTTACGTCGTTTATTGTATGGAATTTGCAGGGCGCGGGCCGCGGCACTGCTGCACTTGCGACTATTGAGGCGAAAGCGGCGCGAGCATTTGCGCACGTTGGGAGTGCTCAGGCAGCATTGGCGAGTACGGATGTTTTGGAAAGCGAAAAGCAATTTGCTGCTGCTTCTCAAGAGCTAACATCCGCAAAGGCTGACATGGATAATGCTCTTGCTGCATCGAAGAATATTCTTCAGTTTTTGGATGTTACTGGTACGGTGCAGGCAGGGCAAAATATGCTAGAAGTAGGGACGCTTCTTGCGGATGCAGGCGTGCATATGTCTCGAGCTATCGAGCCTTTTTTGTCGGTAACTCTCGAAACGCCGCTTGTTGATGCTATTGTGTCTGCAAAACCAGAAATGGAATCAGCAAGAGACTCGCTCGCATCGGCTGAAGAGAAATTGCAGGATATTGAAACGTCGTTTATGCCGGAGAATATTGCATCCGAAATAAAAACGTTACAAGCGATTGTGCCAAAAGCGAAAAGCACACTGGATCATTTAACTCAAGAAAGCGGTACGATGCTCGCATTGCTCGGCGCAGAGCGGGATCGACAGTATTTACTATTATTTGCAAACAGTGATGAGCTTCGGCCTGTCGGAGGATTTATTGGCACGGTTGGATTAATTAATGTTGGAAAAGGAAAGGTGGAAAATATAGACGTTCGGAGCGTGTACGATGGCGACGGGCAATTAAAGAAATTTCTTGCACCGCCAAACCCTCTGCTTCCGATCACGAACCGATGGTTTTTGCGTGATTCAAATTGGTTTGTTGATTACAGGACGAATGCGAAAAAGGCAGCGCAGTTATTTGAAAAAGAGGGAGGCCCTACGGTAGATGGCGTCATTATGATGACTCCAAAGGTTATTGAAAACCTCTTACGAGTAACGGGGCCAATTTCTGTGCCGGGATATAGTATTGCCGTTACGGCTGATAACTTTAAAGAGGTTACGCAGGGGGAAGTTACATATAACTATGATCGAACTGTTAATAAGCCAAAGCAGTTTCTTTCTGATTTAACCCCGCTGCTTCTTACACGATTATTTGCAACATCGCCTACTGATGGGTCTGGAAACGGCAAACTGCAAACCCTTCACGCCCTGACACAGTCTCTTTTTGAAAAAGATTTATTATTATATTTTGCTGATGAAAAAGCTCAAGACCAGGTAACTGCTTTGGGTTGGGGTGGCGCAGTTCCGGAAAAGGCTGAAGGATTTTTAATGGTAAATAATGCGAATATTGGAGGCCATAAAAGTGATCAATTTATTGAGCAAGAAATTGATTATCGCACAACGCTGTCGGAATCTGGTGATGCTGATGTAGTGGTTACGGTGCGCAGGACTCATCGGGGGCCAGAAGAAAAAATCGCATATCCGTACCCAGCTGGAGAGGACCCTTCTGCAAAGGCAAATATTGTGTACCAAAGAACGCTTGTTCCGAAAGGTGCAAAGTTAATTGAAGCAAAAGGGTTTACACCAGAATCTGATGTGCCTCGCCCGGTACTTGCTGACGCTTCGCTTCAGTTAGAGGCGGACCCTGAAGTGGTTGCTTGGCAGCAAAATCAATATCGAATGCCGGACGGCACTACGGTAGGCACGGAATCCGGGTACACCTTCTTTGCGAATTGGGTTGTTACAAAGCCGGGGCAAACGTCTGTGACGCTCTATCATTACACAATTCCAAAGGCAGCTGCTATGCCAAGCTTGTTTCATCGCGCTGCTTCATACTCCCTAGGGGTTGCAAAACAGCCAGGCCAGCAGCGCACAACGATTCGCGCATCTATTACAGTTCCGGAGAAATTTACTATTATTGATGCTGTTCCAAAATCGGGAGTAACGCTAGAATCTCGTACGAATTATGTATATAGGGGGGAATTGACTTCCGACATTGTGCCAGGCATTGTGTTTGAAACGTAAAATTATATGAAACTCTCTGGAAATGGATCTATCGTTTCGGCTGCTCTTATTGTTGGGGCATCTTCTCTTGTAAGTAGGATTATTGGATTACTTCGAGACAGGACATTTACTACATTATTTGGGGCGGGTGATACCTTTGATGCATTTATTGCAGCGTTTAGGATTCCGGATCTTATTTTTAATCTTATTGTTATTGGCGCGCTTTCTGCCGCGTTTATTCCCTTGTTTACAAAGAAGTTAGTTTCCGGAAAGAGTGGGAAGAAAGAGGCTCATCGGTTTGCGCTCGCTATTTTAAATAGCATGTGTTTAGGGATTGGCGCGCTTTCTTTTGTGTACGTAGTAGCTGCGCCGTGGATTATTCCTGTAATTACTCCTGGGTTTTCTGGCGATAAACTGGCGCTTACTATTACCCTTTCTCGAATTATGGCATTACAGCCATTGCTCCTTTCCATTAGTTTTGTATTCTCTGGAATCCTCAATTCCTACAAGCGTTTTATTGCGTATGCATTAGCTCCTATTTTGTATAACCTGGGAATTATTTTTGGCGCTATATATTTAGTTCCATATATGGGAGTGCGCGGGCTTGGTTGGGGTGTAGTGTTGGGAGCGCTGCTTCATGTTGTGGTGCAGCTCCCGAGTGTGATTCAACTTGGGTTCCGCTGGAAGCCAGTTTTATTTTCGTCGTATGAAGATGCGAAACAGTTATGGCGCATGATGCTGCCCCGCGTGTTTGGGCTAGCTGCGCAGCAAGCAAATCTTTTAGTGGTAACGATATTAGGCTCCCGCCTCCTTTCTGGAAGTATTGCTGCCTTTCATTTAGCAAACAATGTGCAGTATATCCCTATTGGTATTTTTGGGATTGCGTTTGCGCAGGCCGCTTTCCCTACGCTATCTGAACAAATTGCTCGCAACCAGATAGTAGCATTTCGACATACGCTTACCCGATCGTTTCGGTATGTGATGTTTTTAGTTCTCCCTATATCCGCATTATTTTTCTTATTGCGTGCGCAAATTATTCGAGTATTGTTTGGCTCCGGAGCGTTTAATTGGGATGATACAATTGCAACCCATGAGACTTTTGGGTTTTTGGCGATGAGTATTTTTGCTCAAGCTACTATTCCGCTGTTAACTCGTGCATTCTATGCGCAGCAGAATACAAAAACTCCCGTTATTATTTCTACGATTAGCGTAGTTTTAAATACTGTTCTCGCGTTTCCTTTTTCTAGTATGTGGGGAGTAAAGGGCCTGGCCATTGCTTTCTCTGTTTCGGCTATTATTCAAATTGCAATTTTACTTGGCGTACTTCATTTTAAGCTCGATGGATTTGACGATAAAAAAGTCCTTATGAGCACGCTCAAAATCGCAATTGCTACCTTGGCAGCTGCAGGAGTTGCCCAGGCGCTCAAGACGCCGCTTGCTGATGTTGTAGACATGCAGCGCTTTTGGGGGATTGCGACCCAGCTTATTGGGTCTTTTACAGGAGGAATTATCACATACATTATTGTATGTATGACGCTACGGAGTGAAGAGCTTGAAATTATTAAAAAATACATTCCTCGTAAGTTTCGATTAGTCGAAGGTAGTGATACGTCACGGTTCTCCGGCATGATGGAGTAGCTTGAAAAATATACGAAACCGTGCTATTTTCATGGAATTGTATGGAAATACGCAATTTTTGCATTATCGCGCATATTGACCACGGAAAAAGCACCCTTGCTGATCGGATGCTTGAATTAACGCATACTGTAGAAAAAAGAAATATGCAGGCGCAGCTTTTGGATTCTATGGAGCTAGAGCGTGAAAAGGGAATTACGATCAAGCTTCAGCCGGTACGAATGGAGTATAAGGATCATATATTAAACCTTATCGATACTCCCGGACACGTAGATTTTCAATATGAGGTATCGCGCAGCTTAAAGGCTGTAGAGGGTGCTATTTTATTAGTGGACGCAACGCAGGGCGTGCAGGCGCAAACAGTTTCTAATGTGTATTTTGCTATTGAGCAAAACCTCGAAATTATTCCGGTTATTAATAAGATTGATTTACCGGCGGCTGATGTGGAGGGGGTTTCGCAAGAAATTATTAATTTGCTCGGAGTAAAAAAAGAGGACATTTTGCATATTTCTGCTAAAACGGGCCAAGGTGTTCTTGAGCTCTTGGATAGAGTATGTGAAAAGGTTCCATCATCTTCTCCTTCTAAGGAAGTATCAGCGGCTCCGCTTCGGGCGCTTATTTTTGACTCGGTATATGACGATTATAAGGGAGTTGTTGCATATGTGAGGATTATGGAGGGGTCGGTTGCGCAGGGTGATGCGATTACATTTTTAGGAACAGACGTTGATGATCGGGTTGTAGAAGTTGGAGTATTTAAGCCGCAATTTACTCCAAAGAAAATAATTGGTGCTGGAGAAATTGGATATATTGCAACGGGGTTAAAAGATATTCGCCAAGCGCGCGTGGGGGATACGATTACAAAAGCTTCCGAAAAGCACTTAGTGCAGCAGCTTCCGGGGTATGCTATCCCCCAGCCAAAAGTATTTGCAGGGTTGTACCCGGTAGATGGTAGTGATTTCCCTGTATTGCGAGAGGCTATGTCAAAATTGCAATTAAATGATGCAAGCTTGGCGGTACATATGGAGCGGAGTCATGCACTCGGGCAAGGGTTCCGATGCGGGTTTTTGGGAATGTTGCATTTAGAAATTATTCAAGAACGGTTGAGGCGGGAATATAACTTGCAAATGGTCGTAACTACTCCGAGCGTTTTGTATCATGTTGAGCTTACCTCCGGCAGTAACGTTGATATTCATACTCCGGATGCATTTCCTGATCCGAGCCATGTTGCGTCTATGGAGGAGCAATGGTGCGCCGCAGATATTCTCCTACCAAGTAAGTACTTAGGGCCAGTATTTGAAGTAATGCAGCAGCATGAGGGAGTATTAACGGCACAAGAGGTGCTCGGAATTGATCGTATGCTTTTGCACTATGAATTGCCTCTTCGTGAACTTGTGGTTGATTTATATGACCAATTAAAGTCAGTAACGTCTGGGTACGGATCATTAAGCTACGAAGTAAAGGATTGGCGCCCCGCAGATGTGGTAAAGCTTTCATTGCTTATTAATCATGAGCCAGCAGAAGCGTTGTCTTTAATTATTCCTCGGCATAAGGCGGAGTCGGTTGGGCGCAGAACGGTAGAAAAATTAAAGGACGTTATTCCGCGCCAGTTATTTGCGGTGCCAATTCAGGCTGCGGTTGGCGGAAAGGTGGTTGCAAGAGAGACGGTGCCGGCTCTTCGAAAAGACGTGACCGCAAAATTATATGGAGGGGACGTAACGCGTAAGCGTAAGCTTCTCGATAAGCAGAAAAAAGGAAAAAAGAAACTTTCTACTACGGGTTCTATTGAGTTGCCCCCAGAAGCATACATTACGCTTCTGAAAAGATAGCTAGCGCGAGGACTCTTACTTATAGTATTGTTGTATATAACACGTATGACCGATCAAAACGAACAAGAGGTTACTATTCTTTCTCCTTCTGAGGCAAGGGAGTGGCTTGATGCATTTCTAGTTGAGCAACAAGATTCAAAATAAATTATATGCCGTTTACGTTTACTCCAACAGAAATTCCAGAAGTAATGCTTGTTCAGCCAAAAGTATTTGGCGATGAGCGAGGTGGGTTTGCTGAACTGTACAAGCAGTCCGATTTTGTTGCGGCTGGAATTTCTGAGTCGTTTTCTCAGATTAATTATTCGATGAGTAAAAAAGATGTAGTTCGCGGATTGCATTACCAGCTTTCTCCCAAGGCTCAAGCAAAGCTCGTGCAAGTAATTAAGGGGAGTGTGTTTGACGTTGCTGTTGATATTCGAAAAAGCTCCCCCACGTATGGAAAATGGGTAAGCGTAACGTTAACTGCGCAAGAAAAGAACATGCTATATATTCCAAAAGGATTTGCTCATGGGTTTTGTGCACTTGAAGACGATACGCAGCTTGTGTATTACTGCACAGAAGAATATTCCGTTGAGCATGAGGCAGGAATTATTTGGAATGACCCAACAGTTGCAGTTGCGTGGCCAGTTGAACAACCGATTCTTTCAGATAAGGACGTAATTCACCCACCTCTTCCAGAAGCGCAGAATACATTTGAATAATTGACATATAGCACATAGTTGTGCTATAATTATACGTTGCGGTTATTTTGGCCGTTCTTTCCAATCTACGAGAAACCTTGTTTTCAGGAGGATATACGATGGATACGACGAAAGAGTATGATCCGGGCGTCTTGCAGAATACCCAATTGCTCGGCCCTGCATTCTATTTGTCTCTTGTTGCAGGCGAGGGTGATGGCGGGCAGATGTTTCAGATTGCAACGCGAGGA
>CAZZHI010000006.1:14482-27693 GCA_964654145.1 uncultured Candidatus Saccharibacteria bacterium | reverse complement strand
TAGAAACGCGCTTACTTGCATCAAACGGCAACCGTAGCTCTACAAACGTTTTCCCAGCATCGCGCGTTACAACTGCACCTTTATCTGTGCCAATAATAAGAGCGTTGGGGAATCCCGGAACGAGCGAAACATCGAGAATGTTGCGGTTACCAGAAACTCCTCCAAAAGCGAGTGGAGAATCCAATACTTCAGGTACGGCAATTGTACGTACTGTGCCATCTTTTATGGCAAGCATTTTTTTGTCTCGCGTTATCATAAGCACATCCGCCCAGCTAGCAGCAACCCCCTCAAGCCGCACAATGGCAGCCCCCGAACGATCCCCTGTCACAAGCGCCGCTGTTGTAGGAATTTCTGCAACCTTTTTCCATACCTTACCCGACTGCTCTGCGGAAAATATCGTTCCATCGTTTGTACCCGCCCACACCATGTCATCATTTTGAGCATCAACTTCTAAAGAAATAATTGCGGGAACCAGCTCCGACCCGCCACCTATAATTCGAATCGTCTTTTTTTGCTGCGAAAGTGGGAGTGTAAATACATTCTGCCAGCTCTTTCCGTTATCAAGACTTCGCACTACGCTCCCCTGCCCATCTTTGTCTATCCCCGTTGCAATCAGCACACCCGTGTGCAACATCGCTACGTCTACCGTACCAGATAAAGACGTTGGAATAGTTTCCCATGTAGCCGCATCATCACGAGATATCACCATACCCTTTTCTCCTGCCGCCATAAAAATAATTGAGGGGTTTTGAGCAGATCGATGAATTTTTCCAAGATCATACAGTGCGATATTCTCATTCTCTTTTGTTCCCGTAACCGCCTGATCAAAACTTGCTCCTCCGCTTACAGAAAGATACGTGCCTCCAGATGGAACTGACTTTACTTCTTCCCGAGTGCATCCGCCAAGCGCCAAAGAAAACACTACAAGAACCGGAAGAGTAATAATGCTTATCCTATTCATATGTAAAAAGTATACTCCTTTTAAGAAAACACTTCGCCTTGCTCTGCCCGTAAATTCGCCAGACTCTTATGGGTTACTTTCTTCTTTAATACATCAGCAATCCATTTTCCTCCCAACATATGCGGCATCATGACGTAATCCGCCCTTGCTTCATATAACCGCTCTGCCTCTGCCGGATACGATGCATTTGCAACAATCAGCACTTGCGGATTTACTGCTCGCACTTGGGATATTAAATTCATCTGATCGTCCGTAGTAGGGATGGTCATAATAATAAGCTGGGAATTTCCGAGTGGCAGATCAGCTAAAAATTCAACGTCTGCAATGTCCCCAAAATACGCTGGTATTTTTTCCCGGTGCAGCGTTTGAATAACTGCCGGATCAAAATCAATAACCCCTACGGAAAGATTTTTCTTCTTCAGCGCTTCGCATACTTTTCTACCTATGCGATGATACCCCACCACCCACGCATCATGAACCATATGCGGACGCTCCCCTTGGCGCCGCTTATCTGGGCCAAAGAGCTGGAACGCCGGGAGTAAAAATCGATAAATCTGCTCATTATACAAAATGGCGTACGAAGAAGCGAATATCGTTACAAGGGCAACAAAGGTAAATACGGGAATTTCATTTCCTGTTATGTGCCCCGCCTGCTTCCCAATAAAGAGCAGCACAAATCCAAATTCGCTTACCTGCGCAGCGGTTAATCCGGAAAGAAAGCTGTTATGCCGCGTAAACTTAAGTACACGAAACAGAAAATACAAAATAAACGGATTTCCAATCAAAATAAACAGCGCAAGGATTGTACCGGGCTTCCATATAGTCACAATATCCTGAAGATGCATCTCGCTCCCCAATACAATAAAAAACAATACTAAGAAAAAATCTCTCAGCGGGCGAATACGACTTCCTATTTCTAGCTGATACGGAGAAGATGACAATGCAATACCCGCAGCGATAGCTCCTATTTCAAATGAAAATCCGAGCATGTACAGAAAGCTTGCGATTCCAAAACACCAGGTAATAGCAAAAATAAACAAAAATTCAGAGGAAGCGGCGATATGTTTTAGTATGCGAGGCAATACATACTTTGATGCCAACAGTACTAGAGCGCCCGCAAACAACGCTTTTATAATCAAGAATACAATGGCAGACGTAGTAACGTTTCCGGTTTTTACAAACCCAATGGCAACCATAAGTGTTAGGGCGATTACGTCCTGCACCAGCATGAGCCCAATCGTATATTTTCCGTATATGGTTTCTGTATCCTTCTTATCGCTTAAGAACTTAATAATAATAATCGAACTGGAAAAGGTCATTGCAACCGCAAGATACACTGCGGACACCATAGGAAAATTCATCCACAGCAAAATAAGCGTTCCAACAATAGAGGTAAACAGCACTTGCCCAATAGCAACAATCGAAGAAACTTTTCCAATGCTTTTTAATTTTCGAAAATTAAGATTAAGCCCGATAACAAAGAGCAGGAGCACAACTCCAAATTGAGCAAATAGTCCGTATAGCGTTTTTTCGCTCTGCAAAATGTTAAAAAACATCGGCCCTGCCGTAATACCCGCAACAATATACGCAACAATGAGCGGCTGGCGCAATAGCCGAACAATAAACGCCACCGTAACAGTGATTACAAGCAACGTGCTTAATTGCATAAAAATTGCGCCGTCCATATATACGCGTAATAATACCATCGAATAATAAAAAACCTCGAGTGATAATCATCACACGAGGTACGCACGTTTACGCAACTTGAGGCTTAAACCGTTTTGCTGACAACCTCTCAACCCAATGCAAAGCTTCATTCCATGCCTGACGCAGTATCTCCTGCTCAGTTGCATAGGTAACCCTTGTTTTAGAATGCATCAGGCGCTTCGCACGATCGCATACCGGAAGTCGGTATACGTTCGGATGCAAAACAGGAGTAGATGGCGTAAAGAAAGATGGAAACTGAATTGCACACAAAGATTCGTCTAAATTCAACTCTTGTGCCATCTTCGCAAGCTCGAAAGGATTGTCATCAATCAAGATGTGCAATTCCTTTTTGCGCATAACTTCAAGCTTACTGCCGAAACACTCCCCATTATATGAGGCAAACGGAACACCAATTGACCCCAGCACGTTGATAGCGCCCTCCAGGGCCGTACCTTTGCGCGACGTCGCAAGATGAAACTCACAAAAAGAAGAAAGTTTTTGCAAAATCTCTCCCGCATACGAAATACACTCGAGCGGCGGAGCGAAGGCTGATGCGTTAAACTCTTCGTACGCATCATCAAGTTCCACCTTTGGCCTCCCCGTAGCATTTGTCCAAGATCCGTTTTTATCAAACAGATCCAAGTCAACCCTCCACTGCTTCACCAAAATGAGAAAATCTAAAAAGATTCTTCCCCTGTCATGTGCCAACACTCCGTCAAAATCCAACGCAACTCGTAAGGGCGGCTGGTAAGCCATGAAAATCTCCTTTGCAAAATATGCATAACGTAAATTTGAATGTGCACTCGTACCCCCGTATGATACAGAGTACATGGAGCCTATTTCACTGTACAATTCGAAGAGTCGATCAGAAGAACCGCTTTCCCCTATCTCCGGCACCGAAGTGGTTACTATATATAATTGCGGCCCTACCGTATACAAACGCCAGCATATTGGGAACATGCGCCGCTTTTTAGCTGCCGATACACTAAAACGTACACTCGCACTACTTGGGTATACCGTCCACGACGTAACAAACATTACTGACGTAGGCCACCTCACCCAAGACGAAATAGACGAAGGAGAAGACAAGCTCGAGAAAGAAGCACGAGCTACGTCCCGCACTCCGCAAGATATTGCATCTGAACAAACGGAGCTATTTTTCCAAGATGCCGCTGCGCTTAATATCGAGAAATCAACAACATACCCAAAAGCGAGCGAGCATATTCCCGAAATGATTGCGATTATAGAAAAGCTCATCGAACGCGGGCACGCGTACGTAGCATCAAGCGGCGTATATTACGATGTTACTTCATTCCCTTCATACGGGGCGCTGTCCGGAAATACCCTCGCAGCTCTTGATGCCGGGCATCGAATAGAAGCGCGAAAAGAAAAAAAGAATCCGGCAGACTTTGCACTGTGGATGATAGATAGCTCTCACCTCCAGCTATGGGATTCCCCATGGGGCAAAGGCTACCCAGGTTGGCACATTGAATGTTCCGCCATGAGCATGAAATACCTCGGAGAAACTTTAGATATTCATACAGGCGGCGAAGATAATCGCTTTCCGCATCACGAAAACGAAATCGCGCAATCAGAAGGCGCAACAGGCAAACCATTTGCAAGCATCTGGATGCACAATCGCCACCTTCTCATGAATGGAAAGAAAATGGCAAAACGCGAAGGCGAAGTTATCACCATCGATACGCTCAAAGAGCGCGGCTACTCCCCACTTGCGCTTCGATTGCTCGCATTCGCACACCATTACCGATCCCCGATTGATTTTTCTTGGGAATTGCTCGACGAATACCAAAAACACGTTGACAGTATTAAGCAATTGCTTATGCGCCTATCCCCTCTCCCCCATTGGGGAGAGGGTGGGGGTGAGGGCAGCATAAAGCAATCGATTTTCCTGAAGGAATTTACAGCAGCCCTTGCACAAGATTTAAATACGCCCGTAGCCTTTGCGGCATTTCTCCAGACCATCAAAGAAATCAACAAAGCAGTAGATAACAATGCGGATTCTGAAATCATCTCTCGCCTTTTTGCATCTCTTGTACAAATGGATAAAGTAGTAGGGGTTATTGACCGACTTGAACAAAATATCCTCACTCCAATCCCAGAAGCTATTTCCACGCTTGCACAAGAACGAGAAGCAGCAAAACTAAAAAAAGACTATGCAGCAGCAGACGAACTTCGCACAAAGATCGAACAAAGCGGCTATGAAATTAAAGACACTCCCCAGGGCCCCCAAATAACCCAGAAAAAGGCGTAACAAACACTTTATCGTTATAGTATCCACATCTTTTCCACTTTTCTGCCCCTTTAGAAGCACATCCGGCACGGTATAGTAAGTAATACGTATGCCTGGCAAAGAACCACGAGTAACTCCCCATAATTCCGAAGCAGAGGAATCTGTACTAGGAAGCTTAATGATTGATAAAAACGCAATCGTAAAGATTGCAGACTGGGTCGCACCGGAAGATTTTTACCATCACAATCATGGGGTTATCTATCAAGCCATGATGGATCTGTATATCAAGAGTAGTCCGATTGACGTACTCTCTGTTATCAGCCTCCTTAAAGAGAAGAAAGAATTAAAAAATGTTGGTGGGAAAAGCGCTATCACCCACCTTGCAACCGTTGTCCCTACTGCCGGAAACGTGGTGCATTACGCAGAAATCGTACAGCGCAATGCGACTCGCCGAAGACTTATTTCCGCAGCTTCCGATATTGCGGAATTAGGATTTGAAGAAACGCTCGACATTGAAACTGTTATGGACGATTCGGAAAAGAAATTATTTGCGGTATCTCAAGGCCTAAAAACGGAAAATTTTGTTTCCATTTCAACCGCCCTAGAAGAGGCCTTTGTCCGAATCGACAAGCTCCATAAAGGTGGCGGTGTAACGCGTGGCGTACCGACCGGATTCCCCAGCCTTGATAAAAAGATTGCCGGCTGGCAACGATCCGACCTCATTATATTGGCAGCCCGCCCGAGCGTTGGAAAAACAACCCTTGCCCTCGACTTTGCGCGCAATGCAGCCCTTGCAGGGTCAAAGGTTGGAATATTCAGCCTAGAAATGTCCAAAGACCAGCTCGTTGACCGCTTACTTGCGGCACATGCGCACGTAGACTTATGGAAACTCCGTACCGGAAAGCTCGCAACAGGTGGAGCGGATGATGACTTCTTGAGGCTTGGCGATGCCATCTCGGATTTATCACAAGCTACACTGTATATAGATGACAACCCGTCAGCAAACGTCATGGCAATGCGAACAATGGCACGGCGCCTGCAGAGCGAACACGGACTAGACTTGCTCATTATCGATTACTTACAGCTCATGGAATCTTCCCGCTACACCGATAACCGTGTACAAGAAGTTTCTGCAATTTCTCGAGGCCTCAAAAAACTTGCGATCGAACTGCAAATCCCTGTACTCGCTCTTTCCCAGCTTTCTCGAGCAGTTGAAATGCGTACCGGAGCTGGAGCTCGGCCAAAATTATCCGACTTGCGTGAATCCGGAAGCATCGAACAAGATGCCGATATTGTTATGTTCCTCCATCGCCAGCCATGGGAAGGCGAAGAAAAGCCGGAAATTATGGAAGTAGACCTCATTATAGAAAAACATCGTAACGGTCCTACCGGGGAAATTCCCCTCCAGCTCAACACCCACTTCGTCAGCTACACAGAAATGGAAATGTTCCATATGGAAGAACACGCTCCCGGAGTCCATGCGCAAGCATAATGCTCTATGGCAACAGTACTCCCCAAAGCAGTTCGCGAATTAACTCACGAGCTCACTCGCCTTCCAGGAATCGGGACGAAAACAGCGCAACGCTTGGCGCTTCATTTATTGCGCCAACAACGCGGAGTCACAAAGATACTGGCAGAAACAATCGCAACACTCCATGATCGAGTAAAAACATGCTCCGTATGTTTCTCCCTTTCAGAAGATGACACCTGTGCAATTTGCAAAGACCCTTCGCGCACTCGTTCCATTCTTTGCATTGTAGAAGACCCACTCGACGTAGAAGCAATTGAACGCACAGGTTCGTACCAAGGCCTCTACCACGTATTGGGCGGGCTTATTTCCCCCATGGAAGGTGTTGGTATAGATCAGCTTACGTTTAAAGAATTAATCGCGCGCAGCCAAGCAGAAAAAATCGACGAAGTTATTATTGCGCTCGAGCACAGCATGGAAGGCGAAGCTACTACTCGGCATATTATGTCCTACATAAAAAATCTTAATATTCCAATCACTCGCCTTGCACGAGGACTGCCAACTGGCGGCGATATAGAATTTGCGGATGCACTCACCCTCAATGCGGCGTTTTCAGGAAGAACGAAGATGTAAAAATACCCCTCATGGCGAGGGGTATTTTTTATTTGCTCTTTTTTACTGTAATTTTGCCGATTTCTACTTGCGTGATGTGCTGCTTGTGGCCAAAGTAGTGCATATTGCGCTTTTTTGGCTTCATTTTTACTCCAGTAACTTTCGGAAGTCTTCCCTGTTCAACCAACGTAGCTGTTACTGTCGCACCCTCTACAAGAGGAGTTCCAACCTGAACCTTGCCGTCATCAGAGGTAAGCAAAACTTCAGAAAACGTAACGCTATCGCCTTCTTTTCCCACCATACGGTCAATAACCATCATGTCGCCCTCGTGGACAACATATTGCTTTCCGCCTGTTTTGATAACTGCTGTTTTCATAAGAATAGGTGAAGTATCGCAGAGGGTTTACCTCCTGTCAAGAGATAGCTCTCCCCCCTCCTGTATGCCGTACGCCTCGGCAACCCCCGCTGCAACCTCTAAAACGGCATCTACGGGCTGTGGGCTCGTATATTGAGCTAAGTAAGTATCCGCAGTCTCAAGCGGCTCTGGCTGCACCTGCTTGTGAATACCCACCACTCGTCCGTCCGCAATCCAAATAATATCAATAGGAATAACCATCCCCTTCATCCAAAATATCCGCTCCGCCGTATCATCAAACACAAAATACATCCCTGAATTTTTGGGAATATATGTACACCCCGCAAGGCCCCTCCCCTGCTCCTCCTGAGTTATCTGAAGAGCAACGCGTATAGCATGACTCGAAGTACTCACCACCCCTTCAGAAAAATTTGCACATGGCATACCTTGCCATATCGCCGCACCCACTACAATTATCGCTCCAATAATAAGGAGAATCGTTTTCATGCTTTCCGACGCATACTCATTGCACGGCTTACAAAAAAGATAATGGCAAAAAGTACGAGCACGGCAAGCTTTATATGAGTAGGCGCAACAACTGCGACTATTCCCAAGAGCGCAGTAATAACCCCGAGAGAAAGGAGAATTCCCCAAGAAGACGCTCCCCATGCCCGCAATCGATGATGAATATGCGAGGTCGTGTCGCCTTTCCACGGGTACCGTTTTTTCATTACTCGATAAAAAATGACAAACAACGCATCAAGAACTGGGAGCGCAAGCACAATTAACGCAGTTGCGATTTTTCCTCCACCGATTATGGCCGTCATTCCTAAAAACATCCCCAGAAACCAGCTTCCACTCGTCCCTAAATACACCCTCGCAGGCGGAACATTCCATAAGAAAAATGCGGTGAGAGCGCCGATTGCAATGAGGGATAAAATAAGCGTCAACGGATCCTGCGTTGCAGGAAGTAAGCTAATCCCCGCAAGGGATGCAAACGCAATTACTCCGACTGCGCTTGCAAGCCCATCGGTGCCATCTAAAAAATTCATCGCATTCATGCACAGCATGAGCCATATAAACGCAGCAAATCCTCCGTACGCAATCATAATCACACCATCTCCAAACGGATTACTTACATACGGAATCGTCCATCCAAAATATACTGCCCACAACGCAATTAACGCTTGCCAAAATAGCTGTCTTCGAACAGAAATACTCCGATCCTCATCAAGCCTCCCAATTAAAATAATAATAATGGCAGAACCAACCAGCCCCCACACAAGCTCAACATTACGAATTGCAATCGATGCCGCAGCGGTTATAAGCAGTGCAAGAATCCACCCGGCATAATAAATCGGTCGCCCGGTAGAATGCACTCTCCACGCCACCACCTTTCTGCCTACCAAAAACGCCGCTGATGAGTACATCGCGATAAACATCCCTAACAGCGCGCTTAAGTGCCAAGGGGATACCATCCGAGTATCGAAGATCATAGCACCTCAACTCCGCGCGCAGTTACATGCTTGCGCGATTTTTGCATCACATTGAAATTTAAATCTCGACCAAACATCAACCGAGTTTCTGCATCAAGCGCAGGGAATGCAGAAAGGAGCGTAGCGATTAACGGAACAAGCGCCCACTGCAGAATAATCAGTACATATCTCCACGGGCTGTAGTGCTGAGGCCTGTGAGGGAGGAGCAAAATAGTAAGCGTAGCGGAAATAATAAGCCCAGACATTGCAATCGTCATGAGCGTACGAGTAATAAACGGTAAACTATACGATAGGAACGTTTGATGAAATCCCGGATCACCAAACAGTACAGGAATCCACCCAAGCACAGCTACAATAATCGCTGCAGTTGCCCAAGAATAATGTCCTTCAAGGGTACGGAATAAATACGTAAACTTTGTTTGGAAAGAAATGCGCTTATTATGCAAAAATCCTTCTACCAAATAAGGAAAGTTTTCTATTCCCCACGCCCACCTTCGCTTTTGCTTATATTGATTAATGAGCGTCTGCCACCAATTCGGAGCAAGTGCCGCATCCATAGATACTGTTGTATAAAGCGGGACGGTTTGATACTTTCCGTCATATCGCAACAAGCATTGCCAAAAAATTCTGGAATCTTCGGAAATAACATCTCGCTGCCAATACCCTACATCATGAAGCGCCTTGAGCGTCATTGAATGGCTTGAAAATGTTACCAAGCGCTCTGGCCTCGTAGATTCAATCATCTGCCAAAACGTGGACCCCATAGCAACTACACGAGAAAACGATGGCGCATCCCATAAATTATTGTTATATACCGGTATCGGTTGGTAGCTTGCATGGTATGGATCCTTATGCGTTACAAACACGTACGTTAAGTAGGAGAAATATTCAGGCGACACTACGGTATCGCTATCAAAATTGCTTACCAAAATCATTTCCTCCGGAATATTCTGATCCTTCAACTTCTTTTCCATCTCCTGCATTGCCCACGACGCATTTGCACTCTTTACACGCTTTTCACCAGGAAGCCCATCTGGGTGAAAAGCAGTAACGAACGTATGAAATGAAGATCCAAATTCTTTTTTTAAGGTTTGCGCTTTCTTGCGCGCAGAATCCCCGGCCCGATCCTCAAACCCAATAACCATGTGCATGCGCTCTCTTGGAAAATCAGTCTTTGCATACGAAGCAATAGAAGTTCTCAAAACATGAATAGATTCATCGTATGTTGGCAGCACAATTACATGATGTACCTTCTTCCAGTTTATCGCGGCGTCTTTTTCTGCGGACAATCGCTCAATCCAATTTACCAAGCGGTACTCTTTCAGCCTACGGTATGCATACAATAAATGAATCGACATATATACAATGCGGATCAATAAATACACATCGTACGCAATAACGAATATCGCGATCCAAAACGGGAGAATAAACCCTAATCCAAACAATCCAATCAATGTCCCCCAAGACAAAAATCCCGGGAGAATTTCCCAAATTCTCCTTCGAACAGCTTCCCAATTTATTTCGAGATTTATACTAGGCATATAATTTGTATTCCGCACTCTATCCGTTACGTATTTAATCCGAACAATATACCATACGTCACAATCAGGAGAACTTGCAACATCGGCATCGCAAGCCACAAAACCCAGAACGCGTACGAACTTGCACCAAGCACCAAGCGTGCAAGAACTACATTTACAATGATAAGCAGTGTGCCCATTGCTGGCAATGTCACAATTTGCCAACCCTCCCCCACGAAATCAATTCCCACCCCGGCAGTGTAATGCAAAATAGTAGTAGGAGAACTTTTCGGGAATAAAACCAGAACCGCAACCCACAGTAAACTGTTTAATCCCAAGCTTGCAAAAAATACAATACGCTCCGCTCGCGAACTATCGCCGGTAAAAATCTTAAAGCCCCTGAGCTTCATATTCTTTTGCTACCGCCATAACCTTATCGCCATACCATGTATAGTACTGCCAATTCGGCCCAGCGATATAGCGATTTACTGCCTCGTATTCCCCGCCAGGAGTTGCTCCGCCTCTATCGGCTAAGAAAATAGCAGTCGCAACAAATGCGTCAGATAACTCGTACGGATTCACAGGGCTCTTTTTTGTAAGCTGTTCAATGCGCCCCTCTATACTTTCCCAGGTTGCGGGCATAATTTGAGCCGGCCCCATCGCGCCACCCCAGCCCTTCATGCTTCTCGGCCTACGCGATATCTGCGCTTTTGTAATATCCAGCCCCAACTTTTTTGTAATGCGTACAAACGCGTCTCTACTCTGCGGATGCATATCGTCAGGGAATACCCCCGAACCAATATTCGTACCTACATTCGATTCTATTTTGAGCACCGCCATAATAAGTGCAGGGCGCACCCCCGTTACCGATCCTGCAAACTTTGCCATATCGTTTGCGGTATTAAGAGATACGTTTACCGCCCCACTCTGAAGTGTAAATACACGTTTGCTAATTTCCTCGCGCGCAGCTTTCGCTTCTGCAATCAATGTTTCAAATTTTCCCTGCTCCTGTTTCTTCTGAGCTAAAAAGGTACTTTGTTCAGATTTTTTTGCAGCAAGCTCATCAGCCTGCGAATCAAGGAGTGTTTGCAATTGACCTAAATCGTCTTCCTGCTGCGCTAAGCTTTCCTGCTTTTCTTTCAATTCTTTTTCCTGATCATGCATCTGCTCAATCACTGTAATAGCTTTTTCCTGCAACCCTTTATATTCTTCCCGCTGCGTAAGCACATCACTCAAGCTTTCAGAACTAAAGAAAATCCGCATCAACGACTGCCCCTCGTGCTCATAGAGCTGCCGAATCAATACGGTAAGTTCGGATTTTTTCTGCACAATGTCATCCTCCACTTTTTGCACTTCTTCTGTTGTTTGCTCGCGACTCACCTGAACTTTTGTAATTGTTGATTTCGTTTTCGCAAGCTCGCGCTCTGCCTTTACAAGCTCAGCTTTCAACTGCTCAACCGCAAGAGCGATAGCAGCAGCCTCTTCAGCAGTCTCGTTGCGCTTCGCGCTAAGCTCGGTAATCTTTTTGTTTACATCTGCTATATCTTTCTGCTGCTGTGCAATCTGTTCATTAATGGCAGCAAGTTGCGTGGCAGAAGTTGGGGGCGGGGTCGGACTTGGCGACTGCGCAAAAGCAGAAAAAGAAAAGAAGAGCAAAACGAAGAATACAGCTGGGCGCATGCAAAGTCGCACCATAGTATTCACACCCTACTCCCCTTTATCATCACTAGAATCATGCGCCTCAATTCCCCACCCGCTAATAAGGCCCTGCCATTCCCGTGCACCGCCAGATTCTTCCTCATGCCGATTAATCGCTTCTTCGGGGGTTACAATCCGCACACCATCCGCCTCTCCAACATCAAGAAGATGGCGATCACTCGTTACCAACAGCTCCGCCTCTCCACCCACCGCAGCTTCTAAAAACTTCATATCTTCCTCATCATCAATAACCGCATCCACAAATTCCGGCTCCGCTTCGTCTAACATGGAAAAAAAGTCCTTTATCTTCCCTCTATACTCCGTATCCTCAATTAAGCGCCCTAAAATAAGGCGGTATTCCTTGAGCATCTTCTCGCTCGCTACTGCAGTTAATTCCCCAGAACGCACAGCTTCTACCAGCTTTGCCTCAGCGCTGTAGTCATCCTGAAACCCGTCTATAAGTACATTAGTGTCTAGTACGATACGCATAGGTTCTATCATACCGACTTCACTTCATTCATTCCAAGGCTTGGTGTGGAAAACCTTCCACCTTTTCCTTTTTGTTTGTTGGTATACTGTTCGTATGCCAATGAGTGATTTAAGCAAAAAACAGAGTGAAGCGTTAGACGCTATCCAAAAGTTTCTTGCAAAATATAAGTACGCTCCCAGCTACCGAGACGTTATGAAAGCGATGGGAATTAAATCTCCGGCAACCGCATACGCACACGTACAGCAACTCAAAGATAAAGGCTACTTAAAAATTCGCGGTGGCGAAATGCGCTCTATTGAACTTACCGAGAAGTCCAACATCTTCACAAAAGGAATCGAATTACCATTAGTCGGAATTATTGCAGCAGGCTCGCCCATTGAAGCAATTGAAGAGCGCGAAACAATCACCGTTCCGCTGGAACTACTTCCAAATTTAAACTGTTTCGTACTCCAAGTACGTGGAGAATCCATGATCGATGACGGCATCCTGCATGGCGACTACGTTATTATTGAACGAAATTTCTACCCCAAAAATGGCGACGTGGTAGTAGCTCTTGTAGATAATGAAAATGCAACACTCAAACGATACTACCGAGAAAAGGCCCGCATCCGCCTCCAGCCTGCGAATAAAAAGATGAAACCAATTTACGTAAA
>CAZZHI010000006.1:11886-14382 GCA_964654145.1 uncultured Candidatus Saccharibacteria bacterium | reverse complement strand
AGCTTATCAAGTCTGCGAGTAGAATCTTCGTATTTGCTTTTTGCATTATTCAAATGCTTGCCTGCCAGCATAAAATCTTCAGAAAATTTCCCAAAATCCTGCCGAAGTGCGCCAATATATTGCAATATCTCTCGCGTTTTTTGCTCTATCTTCATTCCGCGAAGCCCAACTAACACCGTTTGCAAGTATGCAAGAAAGCTGTTCGGCGAAACTGGCACTACTTTGTTGCGCAAACAAAACTCCCACAATGAGCTTCCATCTTCATCGTGCACCATTGTTTCGTAGTACACTCCCTCGATCGGAATATACATAAATGCGTAATCCAATGTTTTTTGATGAGAAGAAATATACTTTTGGGAAATGTCCGAAATATGCTTTTTCACATCACGAATAAATGTTTTTCGCAGGCTCGCTCGTGAATCCTTATCTTGCTCTTTCATAAACGCTTCATAATTAGCAAACGGAAACTTGGCATCTATCGCCACAATGTATCCATCTTGTAATCGAATAATTGCATCCGCAATTTCACGGCTTTCCGAAAAAGAGTATTGCAACTCGTATCGATCCTGCGGCAACACATCTGCGAGCAAGTTTCCGAGTAATACTTCCCCGAAACTTCCGCGAATCTTCGGAGCTTTTAATAAATTTTGAAACGAAACAATTTCATTGCTCGTACTTTGAAGCGAAGCTGTTGCCTGCTCCAGCTTTCCTAACCCTAGGCTCACAGATCGTACCGACCGCTCGGATTCTGCCATTGCGCGCACATTTTCCGAAAGCCTGCGGTCCACCTGCTGGTTTATGCGATCCATCTGCTGCATTAACTGTTGATGCATCTGCGCCATCATTTGAGCATGCTCACCATTTCCGCCCTGGCGCCTTGTTATAAACCATACAATCCCCGCGCCCAAAACCGCAGCGACCAAACTTACAAGAATAGTTGTGATATCCATACGTTCTACTATACCCTACTTCGTATACCTATGTTTACTGGAATTATCCGCCATATGGGGCGCATCGCGGAAACTACCATACAGGAAGACGCGAGCATTCTGCTTACCATAGAAGCCCCTTTTTCCAACAAACTTTCCGAAGGAGACAGCGTGGCAGTAAATGGCGCATGCCTCACTGTACTTTCCCATACGAGCACCCATTGGACATGCCGCCTCATGGAAGAAACTATCAAAAAGACAACACTATCTTCGCTGCCTGTTGGGCAACCCATTAATCTTGAGCTTCCCGCGAAAGCTGGTGACCGGCTCGATGGCCATATAGTTCAAGGTCACGTCGATGGCGTTGCAAACATTTCCGCCATCGAAAACCAAGGCGATGATCGCATATACACAATCACTCCCCCGTTTGAATTCCTTCAATATATAAAACCCAAAGGCTCCATTGCGCTCGATGGCGTCAGCCTTACGGTAGTAGAAACTACAAATACCTCATTCACCGTCTCACTCATGCCGTACACGCTTTCGCACACAAATCTCGGCGCAAAGAAAGTTGGGAGCACGGTGAATATTGAAACAGATAAAATGCAGCAACCCACCTGGCATACTGGCACTGCCGTACGCGGAGAAGGCAGAGGCACAGCGCTCGGGTTTCCTACTGCAAATATTGCACTCGATGAATATTCCCCCGCAGTCTCAGAAGGCATTTATGCATGCCGCGCTATCATTGGCAATAATCCAACATTATACGCAGGAGCGCTCCATGCCGGCCCAAGGCCGAGCTTTCCGGGAATTGCACCTTCTGTTGAATTGCACCTACTGCATTTCCCCCAAAAAGATTTGTACGGTGAGCGGATACGATTTGCGTGCATCCAAAAAATTCGAGATATTGCGAAATTCACCTCAATAGAAGACCTTACAATTGCAATTGCAGAAGATGTGAACAAAGCTACTGCAATTCTTCTTGCATAGGCGTAGTATAATCACATCATGACTGGAATCATTCATTTACTTGTTGGCGCAACAATCGCCCTTCTTATACCAGACACTCCCACAATGTTCGTAGTGGCGTTTTTCTCTCATTACCTTTTTGATTTCATTCCGCATATCGACCCAGCAACGTTTGTAGAACACTCACAACCCTACACTGCTCGGCAAAAACTCGGCATCGCCATAGATGCAGTGCTGATTGTATCTATTATGGTTACGCTCATCGTAAGTCAGCAAGTAAACACTCATATTTTAATCGGCGCACTCGTATCGCAACTTCCTGACCTTTTAAGTCCGCTCGAAAAATACAAATTCTTTTACCCCTTCCACCGCTTTCACGCTGCGTGCCACTGGGATAAACGAAAGGCAAAGCATTGGGCATGGTACATCGCCGGGCTCATCAACCCTATTATCGTGTGCGCGATTTGCCTGTTTATTATTGCTCGCCTTACACGAGTAGTTTGACAAAGCGTTGTCATCCCGGACTTGATCCGGGATCCACACTTCTCTACGCGGCTTCGTTGTATCGCTTCTCTACTTCTTCCCAATTTATAACATT
>CAZZHI010000006.1:0-11876 GCA_964654145.1 uncultured Candidatus Saccharibacteria bacterium | reverse complement strand
CACGAGTAGTCTGAGAGTAGCTTTTAGGTTTTAGCTTATAGCTGTTAGGGCGGCGCGGCGTATAAGCTACAAGCTATCAGCTAAAAGCTTACACAGCTTCGTTGTATCGCTTCTCTACTTCTTCCCAATTTATAACATTCCAAAACGCCGCAACGTAGTCGGGCCGCTTGTTTTGATACTTTAGGTAATACGCATGTTCCCACACGTCGATGCCAAGCAATACATGCTTTCCTTCAGAAATTGGTGAATCCTGGTTCGCCGTCGTCATTATTTCGAGCTTTGCCTGCTCCCCCTCCACCCTTCGACTTCGCTCAGGGCAAACAAGCCATGCCCACCCGCTTCCGAATCTAGCAGTGGCAGCTTCTGCGAATGCTGTTTTAAACTGTTCAAACCCTCCAAACGTTTCATCGATTGCGGGAGCTAACGTCCCCGGCACAAGCACAGAGTTTGGCGTAAGAAATTTCCAGAATAAGCTGTGGTTGTAGTGCCCGCCTCCATGATTGCGCACTGCGGTACGGATATCTTCCGGCACTGCATCTAAGTTTTTTAATAATTCTTCAATCGGCTTTTCCTGTAATTCCGGGTACTTTTCAAGCGCTGTATTTAATTTATCAATATACGTTTGATGATGCTTGGTATGGTGTATTTCCATCGTTTGCGCATCAATATGCGGCTCAAGCGCATTATATTCATATGAAAGTGTTGGTAATGTGTGTGGCATGTATAAACCGTACCCTAAAGCCCACACATATTCCACGGGAAAATAAAACAGCGCATATGCATATGGCTGTTTTACCCTGTATACCGTTATACAGTTTGAGTTGAATGTTCTGCCTTCGATGCAAACCCTAAGTAGAGCGCAACGAGTGCAATTACCACGTTAAGCCAGGTGTCTGCCATATTGTTTGCAAACAACCCAAGCACCATGCCAGTATCTGACATGAATCCGAGAATTGCGATGATTAAGTACACAACTCCGAATACTTGGAAGAACATCTTGGAAGATGGTTCGCCTTGGCTTGCTGCGTATAACCCTGCAAGACCAGTAATAATGTGAAGCAAGCTGAGCATCGCGTTTACCGCGAACATTCCCAGAAGCATTCCATTTTGCGTAATTCCTGGTACAAACCCGAGCACGCCCACAACCAAAAGCACCCAACCAAATAGTGTTGCCATATTCTTTAGCATACGTACCTCACCTCCTTCACGGATTAGTGATGTCTGCAAAGGGCATCTTCTCTTAATGTACAGATATTTTATGCAAAAAGAAAGACTACTTCTTTGTATTCCCCTGCTATCTGTGAAATACTAGAACGTCTGCCACGTATCGTACGTACGGTAAGATGCTAGCTCTTTTTCATCTCATATATACGAAAGGCGGGGCTATGCCACCACTGCCCACAATCTGCGGATACCTCGCGATGATCGCAGGCTATGCGATTATCATGATCGGGCTCCCCTCCCAGATTATTCAGAATTTTCGGAACAAAAGTTGCAACGGGCTCTCTCCAGCACTCCAGTATTCTGTGCTTGCAGGATACACAAGCTGGAGCTGCTATGGATTTTCCAAATCAGACTGGTTCTTAATAGCTGCGAATGTCCCTGGAGCCGTCTTGATGGCGATTATTGTACTGCAAATGACGTGGTACAAACATCGCCCTTCGTAACCTCACTTCCCGTGCGTTGTCATGCAACCACGGGATTTTTATATACAAGCCCCTTTTTAGATAGACAAATCATCTAAAAACACTTATAAAGCGTAGTACACGGCCTCATCGTCTAACGGCTAGGACGTAGCCTTCTCAAGGCTAAAATCGGGGTTCGATTCCCCGTGGGGCTGCATAACATAAACCCACCACAATGGCGGGTTTTTATATAAGAAAAAACCCAGAGTTCATTATGAACAACTGGGCTGTAGAGAAATGGTAGGGGGTCAAGAAATGACACTCGAGGAAAAGTGCTCGCGTGGGCTATGGTTTCCTATGAGGTACCACGTCCAGACGATGACCCAATTCCCGGCGAAGAGTGAGAGAGTCATCGCTTGCACAATTCGAGTCACCCAAGACCCCCTACCGTGAAAGATTTAATTTGCTAAAAAAGAACAGGAAAAACTTGGACTTTTATTACCTTACTACATCCCCAAATTTTGTCAATATCCCGTGTGTATGTTTCTTCTCAAGAAGTTTTTGTATCACTTTTTTCATGTTCATCTGCTTTCCACCGCCAACATAGATAGCATCCCCCTGCTTGCTATGGTCCGCAAGCCACACGGCTGCTTCCGTACTATCAATAAAATGGTGCGTGTCTATCGGTAACCCTGTTTTTAAAGCAGCTGCTTGCGCATGGCGCATTGCGTCGCCCACAAACGCAATAATCTGCGCGGAGTGCGCGGCAAGAATCCCAATCTTCTCGTGCGCATGAATGGAATACGATGCAAGATTTTCTATATCCCCCAAGACTGCTATTTTTTTCCCACTACTCGGAAATACGGTAAACGATTTTAACGAAGACTCCATACTCTCCGGAGACTGCCCGCCCGTATCGTCGATAATGGATGGACCCTGCGATCCGTTCGGCAAAGAAAACGATCCTGCAGGCGGGTGCATATGTTTTATTCCTGCAATTGCGTCCTGCACCGATACTCCTAGCCCATGAGCTGTCGCAATTCCCGCAAGCACTCCATAGAGATGCTGCTTCGCAAAAAGATGTTGTAAAAATACTTCGTAGCGTACGCCGTGGCTCGCAATTTCAAGAAACAGCCCGCGGCCACCTTCTGATCGAGTCACACGCGTTGCTCGAATATCTGCCTCAGAATGTACGCCGTACGTGATTACAGACCTGCCAATATGTCCACGAATTTCATTGAGTTGCGCATCGTCGCTATTGAGTATCACCACCGCATCAGAGGCTAATGATTGTGCAAGTGCGCGATACTCATGAGCAATCATTTCTTGTGACCCAAACATATCCAAATGCTCAGACCCTATATGAGTTAGCACGAGCACTCTTGGAACAAGGCGGGCGAGCACACCTTGAGCTACCCGAGGCGCAAAGAGCGGAACTTCTGCAATAATCGTATTCGGCTCAAATTCTGAAATTTCTTTTACTCCTTGCTTCATCAAAAGACTCAAAAGGCCCTCTCCACCCTTTCGACGTTCTCCTAACACCCCTTCCGCAATAGCAATTGGAGCGCTTGGCGACGCAACCGTTCGCACGTGCCGATGCGCATGCGTTGCGCTTTCTATGGCGTATGCGGCCATCGTGCGGCCGTATGTTCCGGCTACAGCTACAAGAGTTGGACGATATTTCCCTAGGTATTGTTCTGCCTTATACCACAACACCTTTTCAGAAAAACTCCCCATAGCTTTTATTGTGGGCGCGCGAATGATGGCTTTTCGGAAGACGCATCATACGCTGGCGGCACCTGGTAATACGTTAATAATTTTTCCGATAAGTTACGGAACATCGGCGCCGCAGTACCTGACGCAAACGAAAGTCCGTACGGATTATCAAGCTTAATTAAAATAGAAAACTCCGGATCAGGCACGGGGCCAAACCCCGCAAATGTAATAATCTTTTTATCTTCCGAATATCTGCCCGTATCATCCGCTACCTGCGCAGTTCCCGTCTTCCCCGCCAAATAATATCCAGGAACCCTAGCTAGTGTAGCTACCCCGTTTTCAAGAACGCTTACCATCATGGCAGATACCGTGTCTGCAGTCTTTTTGCTCACTACCTGGCGCACCGCGGCTGGCGTAATATCCACCCGCTCTCCGGAAAGAGACTTTGTGCTCTGTACAATGTGCGGCTGCATGAGCCTTCCTCCATTTGCAATTACGTTAATCGCATTTAATGCCTGAATAGGGGTTACAGCAATACCCTGCCCGAACCCAGTAGTTGCAAGGGTTGCAACATTCCACTTCTGCGGTTCTTGCAGGTTCGTCTGCGTTTCTCCGTCCAATTCAATGCCTGTGCGTTCCCCAAATCCAAACTGGCGAAGATGTTCGTACATACTTTCTGCACCCATCTTTTGCGCAATCCATACCATACCCACGTTATTTGATTGCTCCAAAATTTGCGTCATGTTTTGTGTTCCCGCATGCTTGCCGTCGAATGTGTTAATCAAGTATTTATCAACCCTCACTGGCCCGTTATCTACCATAGTAGTAGATGGTGTTACGAGGGTATCGTCTAGTGCTCCTGCCATAATCACCGGCTTTAAAATAGACCCAGGTTCAAAACTATCAGATACAATCGGATTTGTTTGTACTCGCGCATCCCGAACTGCGTAATACGCGTTCGGATTAAATGTTGGGTATGTTGCCATTGCTAGAATTGCTCCCGTTTTTGGGTTCATGACCAGTACGCTTCCTCGCTCTGCACGGTACCGCTCTACTCCATTTGCCAATTCTTGCTCTGCAAACGTTTGTACTACGCGATCGATTGTAAGAACGATGTCGTCCCCATCTTGCGCTGGTTTAAATTCTTTTGCGGCAACTCCAATTAATCCTCCCGTTGCGCCGCGCTCACTCGAGAGAAATCCTAAGTCACCCTGTAATTTGGAGTCAAAAAATCCTTCTACTCCGTACCTCCCCACTCGCCTTGCATCGTCAAACCCTACATATCCCAATGCATGAGCGCCTAATGACCCTTCCGGATATGTTCGAATTTCCTGTTCTTCTAACACAATTCCTTCCAGTTTCTTCTCTTGCAACAGCGCAAGAAATTCATCATCTATTACTTCATACGGCTTTAAAAAAGGTTCATACGGATCTAGCTTTTGATCAAATTTTGCGAAGAGCGTATTTGCAGTAGTTGCCAATTTCTCTTCCGGAGTAGGAGTAATTTCGGGGGTTGGAGAAACATCCGGAAGAGCCTCCGGAGATACTTCGGGTGTTGGGGTTGGAAGAATTAATATATTTTGCCCAGTGCCTTCAATAATTTCTTTTGTTTTATTATCTTGGCGTTCACGAAACGCAACAAGCGCCGGCGCAAGTGCGTCGGCAACAGCTTTTGGGTCATTCATATTGCGAGGAACGGCGTATGCGATCCACGCCTTCCTATTACTCGCAACCGGAAAAATATCCCCTCCCTTTCCCTCTTGCATATAAATTGTTCCTCGATGCGGGATCAATTCAGAAGCTCGCTTGCGCTGGGCCTCCGCAATATTCGCAAAATTACTATGCCGTAGTATCTGCAGGTCGAACAGCCGAATAGCAATGATGCCAAATAAGCTGCATCCGATTACTATTAAAACCCTCGTTCGAACATGAGATACATTCTTCATTTATTTCAAAACCATCGCAACGCGGCTGTCGCCCACAGGAGCCAAGTATGAAACTTTATCGGTTGGAACCAAATTCATTTCATCCGTTGCCTGTTCTACGTTTCGAAGTGAACGTAATTCCGCGCCCTGCAATTCTATAAGCCTCTGCTTTTCCTTTAAATCGGTAAGCGTAGCTTCTAGGTGCTGAACATCGGTGCCCTGCGATGCCGTCTGCACCACTTGCTGTAAGTAAAAGAACCCAAGCATTCCCACAACTGTAACTGCAGCTATTCCGAACATGAGAGCTGCGGTCGTGTGGTCAATTGCCCCACGCTGACTTTTTCGAGATCCGGAAATCCTTCTTCCATTTCGAGGTACGACGTGTTGAGTTATTTTTGATGTCATATGTTTGTGTTTGTGTAAAATGTTTAAATTGTTTGCCGCTTTTTATATGTTCACTCGTTTTGGTCTGGTATTTTTTGTGCCGCTCGGAGTTTTGCGCTACGGCTTCTGGGGTTTTTCTTTTTTTCTTCTTCGCTCGCAACCAGTGGTTTTTTTGTAAGGAGTGTAAGGCGCGCCTTGTGGTCGCATGTACACACCGCTTGCTGTGGCGGGCAGATGCACCCGGTTGCCTCGCTTTTGAAGTACCGCTTTACGATCCTATCTTCCAAGCTATGAAAGCTGATAACTGCGAGTACTCCGCCTGGCAATAATCGCTCTACCGCTTTCGGCAGTGCTGCCTCCAGCACTTCCAGCTCTCGGTTTACTGCAATGCGCAGTGCCTGGAACGTTCTGGTTGCAGGATGAATGCGACCTTTCTCGTACGACTTCGGCACAGCCTCTTCGATAACTTTTGCCAATGCCTTTGCAGTACCTACCGGCCGACTGCCAGAAATTGCATTTGCAACCACGCCCGCGTATCGCTCTTCCCCGTATATACGGACCATGTCCGCAAGCGCAAGGGGCGAAAGCAAATCGAGAAGCTCATGTGCGTCGGGATAGTGATTCAACTTTCGAGTCAGCTCATTAATCGGCTCCAGATGCGACTGCGGTAAGCTATCTGCTTCGCCGTATTGCATCTTAAGCGGAGCTTCAGACGAAAAAGAAAATCCTCGTTTTCCATCTGCGATTTGATGACTGCCGATTCCGAGATCAAAGAGAATTGCGTGTACTTGTACGTCTGGCAGAGAAAAGAAGTTTCCCTGCGTGTATGTAACGCGATCCTTATACTCTTTGAGATTCTCCCGTGCAACCGCAAGAGCATCTTCGTCTGCATCTACGCCGATCACGCTCGCCCCTTCACCCGCCGCCTCCAAAAATGCGCGAGCATGACCGCCATGTCCGAGCGTTGCATCTAACAGAGTGTCTCCCGGTTTTGGAGAAAGAAGCTTGATTACTTCTTCTACAAGAACTGGTGTGTGTTCACTCATAGAGACAACCCTTCCATGCTTTCTGCAATATCGTCGCTTTCAGCTTCTGTCTTTGTACGATATTCTCGCCATGCATCTTCATCCCAGATTTCAATGCGATTGTATAACCCTGCAACAACAACGTGCTTCTTCACCGATGCATATTCCCGAAGATACTCCGGTAACATGATACGACCCTGGCTATCCATTTCTGCATCCCATGCGCCTGCGAGCATCAAGCGTGCAAATGCACGAGAGCTTCGCTTGCTAATGGAAAGCTTTGAGAGCTTTTCGGCTGTAGGACCCCACTCGTCTTTTGGATATACAAACAGACAGTGATCAAGTCCGCGAGTTACGACAACTCCGCCAGAGAGGTCTCGGCGAAACTTTGCGGGCATATTCATGCGCCCTTTTTCGTCAATTGTATGGTTATATTCGCCGATGAACATATATAAATTAGTAAGGAACTTGTTATACGTGCATTATATTGGGTTTTCCACACTTGCTCTCCACTTTTCCCCACACTTATCCACGTGTATCCACGATACTCCGCAAGCAACCACCGTGCAATACCCGAAAAGCGCGACTTATACACACTGCGCTTAAAGAAGCGCCGAATAAACAAGATACCCACCCAAACATACACAAAGCCTGCTATTTTTAAGCAGGCTTTTTTCTATTTCTTTCAAGAGCTGTCGCTGGCAAGAATGTAACAGATGCTACTTCCCGCCAGTGGCAGAGCCTGAAACCACTGTATTTATCTATTATACACCATTATTATATATAATGTCAAATGCATTTGCCTGCCCGCTCCTGTAGGCCTAACAGCTACAAGCTAATACTCTATAAGCTCGCAACTATGCCAAGTCGCGAATAATGCTGCGTGATTTTTGGTTTAATGCTTCCTTTGGGCGCATATCCGGCGGAAGTGTGTTTACGATTTCCTTAAAGGATCCTCCAAAAATCTGGCGAAGGAATAAATCGCTAAAGTTAAGTCGATATTTGTATTCGCTTAGCGTCATCGGCGTATAGCTAATTTCTCGATCGATCTGCGCTTCAATATCTTTCGCGAATTTTTCCAATTTCTTTTCCTGCACATCCCCCACAATAAACAAATCCGTTGGAGCTGTCGGGTTGCCTGTAAAGTATCCAGTAACGCATGCGTACATAACGTTTCCAACATTCTCAATTCCCTTAAAGAGCGCATCTTCAACGCCTGGGCCGGACTTTTGCATAATAGATGCCAATTCCTTGTACAACGGGAATTGCTCATCGATTACATAATACTTACGGCGTTTTTCTTCATACGTTGCAAGCATTCCTACCTTTTCGAGAATCTGAAGCTCTCGGCGAACGGCGTTTAATCGCTCATTTACGGTACGAGTGATTTCTCGCACAAAGTAAGGGCGCTTTACGCCAGTTGTAAACAGAGTAATAATCTTCACCCGAGTTCGGGATCCGAAAATCTTTTCAAGCGGGAATGGTTTTTGTGCCATAGGGTCTTTCTCGAGTGTACGCTCGGGCCACAGAAGACGCAACACCCTTTATTCCATGGTATACTTTGGCCTATGAAACAAGAGCGCATCTTGCCTTCCGCAGAAGAATTGATCTTATGTAAAGACCCTTCAATTGTATGCGAAACATACTTATTTGAACCTGCAGAAAAAGAAGAGCATCTTGGATTTTTGTTTGCGGCAGGAGAGATAGAAGACCGCGGAGGTATCGGAAAGCCACTTCTTGATACTGTTATTACTGCAATCCAGCGCGAATACTATCGGGATCCAGCTCGCTCCATTTCTACCAGCTTTGAAATGGCCCTCCACCAGGCAAACCTTATTCTGTACGATTCCGTAGAATCCGGCATCCGTGATTGGATGGGGCATTTTCATGTTTCAATCGGCGTACTCGCTGGCACGCAGCTGCATCTTTCCGTTGCGGGGGCTGGGGCAGTGTTCTTGTCTCGCAATTCAGCGCTTACGAATGTTTCAAAGGGTATATCGCACTTCCCTATTACTGATCCGCTCAAAACATTTTCTCAAGTAGCAAGCGGGGACGTGCAAGCACGCGATACCATCTTCTTTACCTCGGCTCCATTTGATTCTGTTTTCAGGTCAGTAGACGTCGGCAGGTTCGCCCTCGAACACTCTGCGTCCACTATTGCCTCTCGGCTTGAGCAATTATACGTAGACCAAGGTCAGAAAATTCCGCTTTCCGTAACGGTAGTAACACTACTGCCACAATACATTGCAGAGCCAAAGCAAGAGCAACCATCCGCCGCTCGCAAACAGCACGATAACGCAGTTTCCCCAAAACTCACCCCTCGCGTTCCTCTTATTATCAAACGATCATCACTCCAGCAAGGCGTTTTACTTATTGCATCTATTGCCTCGTACCTTTGGCAAGGGATTCGAACATGGGTATGGCCTGCGGTAAAAAATGGTTCACGAGGAGCCGTAAAAAATATCCCGAAAATTTCCGCATCTATTCCAAAGCCTTCCTTCAAAGGATTAATTGGGTGGGCATTTACTCTCCCGAAGTCCAGTAAGATTTTTGCTGGCGTTGCGGTATTTTTACTTATTGCACTCGGGGCCAGCATTGTGCTTCTCCAGTACAAACGCGCAAGCGATCAAGTTATTGAACAAGCCAGCCAAAAACTTCACGAAGCTCGTACAAAAGTAGACGCGGCAAAAACTGCGCTCATTTACGATAATCGCGAACAAGCATCTGGCCTCCTCTCTGAGGCAAAGGTGCTAGCTGACGATCTCCAAAAAGGAACACTCTACGCAGAAGAAACAAAAACACTCGCGCAAGATATTCAGGCGCAACAGGATCGCCTTCAAAAGATTTTTCGAACCAACACCGCCAATACGAAAGTACTTGGGGATTTTGCGGAGCATACATCAGGAAAAGACCCGAACCGTCTATTCTTTATAGATAACGCGCTCTATGCCGCAAACCCAGATACGAATGCGATTATAAAAATGGGACTCGATGGAGTAACTCAAGTTGTGCATGCAACGACAGCAGGAATCGGATTCTTTACCGGCGGAAGCGTACAGAGCTCTGACAAAACAATCACCTTTAGTACAGACGGAGGAGGAATTGCTCTCTTTGACACAAAAGATAACTCCCTCTCATCACAAACCATCGACTACCCTGCAGAAAAACCAGCAATAGGAGCAATCGCCGTATTTGGAAACAGATTGTATGTATACGACAAAGACTTACAAAATATATTCTCGTTTAACAAAACACTTCGAGGATTCTCTGGAGCTACCGCTTGGATTACCGATGATGCTGCTAAAAAGAACGCGGTTACCAGTATGGGGATAGACGGAAATATATTTGCACTTGGAACAAATGGTACTATCCTCAAGCTGTTCCGCGGCGCGCCAGCTGAGTTTACCCAGGCAAAGGTAGATCCTTCCCTTTCTTCCGCAACCAAGATAGTAACCAGCGATACACTCCAAAACCTCTACGTGCTCGACCCTGCAAATAAACGAGTGGTGGTGTTTTCTAAAAAAGGCGCTCTTATAAAGCAGCTCTTCTTTGAAGATGCCACAGCCATTGCAGATATCGCTGTATCCCCAGACGAACAGCGCCTCTATGCCCTAGCAGGCACAAAGGCACTTGAAGTAACCCTTGTAGAAGCACAATAAAAATACCCCTCGTATGAGGGGTATTTTAGTTTGTCATACTCGGGCTTGACCCGAGTATCCACGTGGACCGTTAGGTCCAGGTACCTTATTTCAATTCTACCTTTGCGCCGGCTTCTTCCAGCTTCTTTTTCATTTCTTCTGCTTCTTCTTTTGGAACGTTTTCCTTGATTGTTGCTGGAGCCTTGTCTACCAAGTCCTTCGCATCCTTAAGTCCCATCTGGGTTAATTCGCGAACTGCCTTGATAACAGCAATCTTCTGCGCACCTGCGTCAGTGATTTCAACAGTGAAAGAAGATTTCTCTTCTGCTGCTGGAGCGTCTGATGCTGGGCCTGCTGCCATCATTGCAACAGGAGCTGCTGCTGATACTCCGAACTTATCTTCAAGAACGTGTACGAGCTCAGAGAGATCAAGTACAGACATTTCTTCAATTTGCTTTACGATTTCCGCAAACTTTTTTGGAACTTCGTTTTTTTCTTCTGCCATAGGAGTTATTAAGATTAATTATGATTTAGATTTTTCGTCTGCAATTGCCTGAAGCACGTATACGGCGCTTCGAGGAACTGCTGCCAGTACTGCAGCCATGCCACGCATTGGTCCTGCAAGCACACCTACTAATTGACCAAGCAATTCTTGCTTGCCTGGCAACTTCGCGAGCGCAGTGATTTCCGAAGAGGAAATTTCTTTCCCTTCAAGAAGCCCCGACACAAGCCTGAGGTTTTCTTTTCCTTTTGCGAAATCAAAAAGCACTTTTGCTGGAGAAACTGGATCGTTCCCGGTGATGACAGCCATTTGGCCTTCATGCTCCATAGGATTAAACGATAGTTTCACTCCAGAAAGAGCAATTTTCAGAAGTCGCTTGGGTACTACTCGCATAGTGCACCCTGCTGCAAAAAGCTTGTCTCGTAGTTCGTTCACGTCAACGACGTTGAGCGAATCATACGCGAGAAATACTGCCCCGGCAGATGCCGAAATCGTATCCCCCACTTCTTGCACGCGTGTTTCCTTTTGTTGTCTTGTAAGTGGCATAAAATAAAAATTAGCCGCCATCCGCGACTAAAAGAGTAATGGGCAGTAGAAGCCTACCCGTCTCTCCTACAAAGGTCTTAACTGTGCGCCTTTGGTCTTTGGATGACTTCAATATGTATGACATCATCTTGCCAAAATTGCAACATTGACAATAATCATTTCATCATGTATAAAGGAATCCTGCACCTTCAAATACTCATTTCAGCGGGCCCTATAGTCAAAAGGAGTTCTCATGGAACAGAATACCATCAACCAAATGTCGGACCTAATTAAAACAGCAGAAATGGTAGCGTTTAACCCTGCTACCAATTCTGTCTGCATCCTCACTCCGCGAATCAACGGCAATGCACTGTCTTTCAAGAACATGTGCTACACCGCCTGCACCCGAGCGGAAATTGAATGTGCACTGGATGCGTCGGGAATGAATTTCTCGAATCGCCCAGGTCGAAACGGCCTCGTGATGTTCGAAATCCTCAGCCCATCTTCGCAGAATGAAGGAAGCCCTGCTTCCGTCG
>CAZZHI010000005.1:5829-34060 GCA_964654145.1 uncultured Candidatus Saccharibacteria bacterium | reverse complement strand
CATGCCGGTAATATGATCGCGATTTCCGAGGCCTTCCTTGTTTTCCAGTTCATCAATTGCAGATGCGAGCTTATCTGCCGCAATCAAGAGTGCGAGACCTCCGCCCGCAACGATACCTTCTGCAACAGCTGCTTTTGTTGCCTGTACGGCATCTTCTACTCGATGCTGTTTTTCCTTCTGCTCTGTTTCGGTAGCAGCGCCAACCTTCACGATAGCTACTTTGCCAGCGAGTTTTCCAAGACGCTCTTCTAGTTTTTCTCGATCAAAATCGGATGTTTCTTTTTCAATAGCAGCTTTAATCTGAGCTACACGAGCCTCGATTCCCGCTGCACCACCCTTACCGCCAACGATTGTTGTTTCTTCTTTTGTTGCGATAACTTTGGTAGCTTGGCCTAAATCTTCGATAGTTGCGTTTTCGATTTTAAGTCCAATTTCTTCAGAAATTACTTTACCCCCTGTAATAACGGCAATATCCTGCAGCATTTCTTTTCGGCGATCGCCAAAGCCCGGAGCTTTAATTGCAATTGCGTGAAAAATTCCACGAAGCTTGTTTACTACAAGCGTTGCAAGAGCTTCTCCGTCTACATCTTCTGCAATAATCACAAGCTCCTTGCGGCCTGCTTGCATCAACTTTTCAAGAAGTGGAAGAATGTCTGCAATTGCAGAAATCTTTTTGTCGGTAAGCAAGATAACCGGATTTTCCATTACGGCTTCCATTTTTTCCGTATTTGTTACCATGTATCCGCTTACGTATCCTTTGTCGAAGTTCATTCCTTCTACGTACTCAGATTCAACTCCGAGTGTTTGAGACTGCTCAACAGTGATGATGCCGTCTTTTCCAACCTTATCCATAACATCGGCAATCAATGCTCCAACTTCCTGATCCTGCGCAGAAATAGTTGCTACCTGCGCAATATCGTTTTTCCCTTTTACATCACGAGTTTGTTCGTTCAAAGACTCTACGGCAATTTCCGTTGCCTTTTCCATCCCCTTACGGAGCACCATTGGGTTTGCACCCGCAGCTACATGGCGAAGACCTTCTGAAAACATGCTTTGTGCAAGTACGGTAGCAGTTGTTGTTCCGTCTCCGGCGATATCGTTTGTATTTTCTGCAACCTGCTTCACGAGCTCAACACCCATGTTTTCAATCTTATCTGGAAGCTCAATTTCCTTTGCAATCGTCACGCCGTCGTTCGTGATAATAGGGGATCCATATCCTTTATCGAGCACAACGTTTCGACCCTTTGGCCCAAGCGTTACTTTTACTGCATTCGCGAGCTTGTCTACACCCTTGCGGAGCGACTCTCGTGCCTGTTCATTAAAAAGAATTTGTTTTGCCATATGTATACACTAAGAATTAAGAGAATATATTACCTAACAATCGCAAGAATCTTGTCTTCATCAATAACAAGGTATTCTTCGCCATCTACCTCAACTTCATCTGGAGCGTATTTGGTAAACAATACTTTATCGCCAACCTTCACGCTCATTGGCGCGATTGTCCCATTATCCATACGCTTGCCTGCGCCAACTGCAACCACTTCGCCTTCCATTGGCTTTTCTTTACTTGCGCTATCTGGGAGCACAATGCCGGAAGCGGTTACCTCTTTGTCGGATAGTGGCTTAATAACTACTTTGTCATACAACGGTTCAATCTTCATAGAAAAAAGAATAGAAATTAAAAATTGAAATACCTATCTGGTATCTAGCAGTCTATCCCTGTGACTGCTAAGCGTCAAGAGAAAATCTTTGGACCAATGATGGTACTTTTGTATCCGGATGAAACGCTAATTCATGATACGCAAGCACGATGCGCCCGCGCGATGTACGATGGCGGCTTATAACCGCACGCTGCAATAATTCCGCAAAACGCTCGAGGGAATCCCCAATAGGTTCTAGCAATATGTTTTCTACCTGCTCCTTCATAAAAAGCATCCACCCCGGGAGCGAAATAGTGTATCGGTGCGGTACCGAGGGCCCGCCAATTCCGGCAGGCAGGCGAACCTGCGCATTCATCCAAAATACATTCCTCTGCTGAAATGTACGCACTAAAGAATCTGAAAAGAGTGGAACAAGCGACGTATACTGCATTGCCATACACACGTTCTGAATATCAGATGAAATGCGAAGAGCCTTATCGGTAATATAGTGATTAAGACACAACATATCAGGAGCACTGCGTTCCCCATACACACGGCGCCTCCCAAGAATTTGAGAAGCTGCTAAAAGCATGAGTCGGGTAGTCCACACCCTACCCTCTTTCGCGATCACAAAAATATCCAGATCGCTCGTATGCTTTGTATTATCAACAGCAAGCGACCCAGACCCTGCAAGCGCACGCACAAACGGCATACACGAAAGCAAATATGCGCAGCGCCGTACTATTTTCCATTTATCTTGCGCGATCGCGTGGCGCCTCAAACGCTTTGCAACTAAGGAGCCCCTGCCGCGCAATGTAGCGTACCCCCACTTCATTTCCAGATTCGTTTTTAAAAATTCGGAAGTTTCAAACAGGCGCACTATTTCTTGCAACGAAGCATGATGATCGTATCCTGTTTTCGCCACTACCAAATGCTGCCATATCTGCGTCCTTGTGAGCGGCATGTCATACAAATCAAAAAACCGAACGGTATCGTATATCGATTGTTCAAGAGGCGAAATACTCATGCATCTAAATCAAACTCCTCCACGGTATCGTCGCTCTTTCCTATATATACGCGCATAACTTCTTGGCCGAATCGATTGTGCTGGGAATCCACCAGATCAATAGAGCTACGGTGAGCAACTTCGTACTCGTTGGCATCAGAAATTGTAGACTGGGTAAAGATAATAACTTCTCCTGGGCGAACGAGTGTCTCTTCGGCCTCTTCCGGATGAAGGCGCACGTACCGATCATTCCCTTCGAATGTTGAAGATAAGTAATGGACCGTTTGATCAGAAAATTCATCCAATACAAGATATGGCTTTGGGCCACTAGGATTCGCCTCTGCATACTTGATAATAAAATTAGCAACAACCGTGAGGTCACCCCTATACGCCTCTGCGGCATCCGGGCTATTTCGAGAAATCATAAAGTAAAGCAGCGGACCATACGCGGACGATATAATCAAAAGCCCGGCAGCACCTCCATATACAAGCCCTGAAAACGAACGGCCCCCGAGTCGAGCAAGCATCCACCGAAGCGCCACCGCACCAGCCGTGCCCGCAAGAATGTATAAAGGAGTAATCATTCCAATACTCCTAAGCGCATGAGGCATTCCTTCTGCGGTAGTAACTGAAGGAAGCATCATGCCGAGTAATAGCAATAATAAATATGGATACACCATACCCATATGAACTTCCTTTCCGCGCACAATTTGGCGGAACACATCCCATGTACCTTTTATTGCCCAGCAGATTCCCAAGATTGCGAGCAATCCAACAAGAGGATTTAAGAGCGGATACCCCGATACGTTGTGCCGCCAATTAGTATCTCCTTTATAAAAGAACGACAGTGCGGTTTTCTCGAATGAATACAGTACGGTACCTACAAGCGTTCCGCCGCCTACTTCACGCTGCAGATCCTTATTAAATACCGACACCTGCCCTGCTCTCCCAATAAAATCGTTTGGATGCTCCATAAAGTACATCCCGAGCGGAAGCAACGCCACAATACTAAGCAACACCCCAAACAGTGTTTGAAACCCATACCTGCGCGCATGAGGAAACCCGATTTTTGGATGCATTGCCGCAAGCAATAGCAAAATCACAATTCCAAGCACTACGCCGATCATTGAGCGATATGCAATGTAGGTATAAAAGCCGCTTCCGAATGAAAGTCCGGCAAGAGCCGCATATACATACGATGCAGCAAAACGTTTTTCTTTTACCGCCGAAATTAATAATCCAACAAACGCAGTAAAGAGCGCGAGCACGAGCGGAATTAAAATTGCACGAAAGCCCGTGCGAGAAAGTGCAAGATGCCAGGAACTCGTTGCAAGAAAGAGCGCGGCAAGCACCCCTGATAATCTTCCAAAATACGGCTTGGTTGCAAAATATATTGCAAACACGGTTAGCGTACCTACAATAGCGGAAGCCATGTGCATCTGCCATACCCCGATTCCAAATACTTTTACCAATGCAGCCTGCAAATAAAAGAACAGCGCTTCCCTACCGTTATTACGCGGATAAAATGGTTGGGTATCGCCCTGCAAAATAAGGAGAACATCTTCCCCATTTGCAGCTTCATCTGGAAACAGCCCTGGCGGATACGACGTAATGTCGTACGTCCGTAAAAACCACGCAAGCGAGACGATACAGAAAACTGCAATTGCTGTGTATAACCATCCGCTCTTCATGCGGATAAGTGTATCACAATATTTTTTTCAGATATTGGCCGGTGTGGCTTTCTTTTACTTTCGCAACTTCCCGAGGAGTACCTGCGGCTACCAAGTGCCCACCCTTATCGCCTCCGTCTGGGCCCATATCGATTAAATGGTCCGCGGACTTGATAATGTCGAGATTATGCTCAATAACAAGCACGCTATTGCCCTTGTCTACCAATTTTTGCAAAACGGCAAGCAATCGATGCACGTCATCAAAATGAAGTCCCGTCGTTGGCTCATCCAAAATATATAACGTCTTGCCGGTCGCTCTGCGGGAGAGTTCCGTTGCAAGCTTAATGCGCTGCGCTTCTCCGCCAGATAAGGTTGTAGCGCTTTGGCCTAAATGAATATACCCCAAGCCTACATCTGTTAATGTTTGGAGCTTATCTTTAATAGAAGGAATTGCATGGAAGAAGGTAAGCGCATGTTCTACGGTCATATCAAGCACTCGGGAAATGTTCGTCCCCTTGTATTCAACCTCGAGCGCTTCTGCGTTGTATCGCTGCCCATGACATTCGTCGCACTGCACATATACGTCCGGCAAGAAATGCATTTCTATCTTTAACACACCATCACCTTGGCACGCTTCGCATCGTCCGCCTTTTACGTTGAACGAAAATCGCCCTGCTTTGTATCCGCGAATTTTTGCTTCTTCCGTAGCTGCAAACAAATCACGAATAGGGGCAAATAACCCTGTGTACGTTGCGGGATTGCTTCGCGGAGTTCTTCCAATCGGCGACTGATCGATAGTAATTACTTTATCGAGGTGCTCTAATCCTAAAATTTCTTTATGCGCGCCGGGATGCGTTTTTGCACGATGCAAATTGCGAGTTAATACTTGCGATAGAATATCGTTAATAAGTGTAGATTTGCCTGAGCCAGATACTCCCGTAACGCACACTAATTTTCCGAGTGGAATATCTACCGTAACATTGCGTAGGTTATGTTCTGTTGCCTCAACAATCGTAAGCTTCTTTCCGTTTCCTTTTCGGTATGTTTTTGGAGCAGGAATGGCAAGCCGTCCTGATAAATACTTTCCTGTTAACGTGTTACTTTTTTCTAATTGCTTTGGAGTCCCCTGAAACACAATTTTGCCTCCGTGCTCTCCCGCGCCTGGCCCCACGTCGATAACCTGATCTGCAGTGCGGATTGTTTCTTCATCGTGCTCAACTACAATTACAGAGTTCCCAAGCTCTCGAAGATTCTTAAGAGTTTTAATAAGCTTGCTGTTATCGCGCTGATGCAACCCAATAGATGGCTCATCTAAAATATACAGAACACCAACTAATCCAGAGCCAATCTGCGTTGCAAGCCGAATGCGCTGCGCTTCTCCGCCTGCAAGCGTTCCTGCTTTTCTATTCAGCGTAAGATAGGAAAGCCCTACATCGCGCAAAAATGTAAGACGAGAAATAATTTCTTTTAAAATCTGTACGGCAATTTCTTGATTCTGTTTTCCGAACGCTTCGTTTTTTCCTGTCTGCAATGATTTGAAAAACTCTAACACTTCCTCAATAGACATAACAACCACATCGTGGATAGATTTTTCACCTACGAATACGGAAAGTGGAGCGGGCTTGAGTCGCTTCCCATGACATACCGGGCAATCCGTATCGATCATAAATTGTTCGATTTCAGAACGTGAATGATCAGAATCCGTTTCTTTGTATCTGCGAATAAGTTGAGGAATTACCCCCGTGTATGTGGTGTTCCAGCCGCCTCGGCCAGTTGCAACGGTAAGGGGCAAATCTTCTGCATATAAAATTGTTTCGATAGCTTTCTTCGAAAGGTCCTTAATAGGGCTACTCATAGAAAAGCCTTGGTCCTTAGCCACTGCTTCCAAAATTCGCTCATACCACCCGCTGCGCCCAGATTTGCTCCATGGCTTAATAGCACCTTCTGCAAGGCTCAAGTTTTTATTCGGTAGCACCAAGTCGGGATCTACTTCCTGCTTCGTACCAAGCCCTGTACATTCCGGGCACGCTCCATGCGGAGAATTAAACGAAAAATCTCTCGGCTCCAAACTTGCAACGTTAATACCGCAATCAACACATGCAAATTCTTGAGAGAACAATACTTCTTCTTTTGTTTCCGTATTTGCAACAATTACAAGCCCGCTTCCGATTGTTGTTGCGGTTTCGAGCGAATCTAAGAGTCGTGATCGATCCGGTTTCGCATCAAGGAAATATCGATCTACTACCACCTCAACGGTGTGGCGCTTTTGGCGATCAAGCGAAAGATTGTCTGCTTCTTCCAGCGTATACACGGTACCGTCTACACGCACGCGAGCATATCCTGCGATTCGCGCTTCTTTGATAGCAGCCCTTCCGTCGCCTTTTCGATCGCGAACAATCGGAGCCAATATCAATAACTTAGATCCAACCGGAAATGAAAATACCTTGCCGGCTATTTCTTTCATTGTTTGCCGCGCAATAATTTTGCCGCACTTCGGGCAATGTGGAGTTCCTGTTCGTGAGTACAGCAATCGCAAATAGTCATACACTTCCGTAACCGTACCCACAGTAGAACGAGGGTTGCGACTTGTTGATTTTTGATCAATAGAAATTGCCGGAGACAATCCATCAATCTGATCAACATCCGGCTTATCCATTAATCCTAAAAATTGACGCGCATACGGAGACAACGATTCCACGTATCGGCGCTGCCCTTCTGCATACAGAGTATCGAATGCAAGAGAAGATTTTCCAGAACCAGAAAGACCAGTAATGACGACAAGCTTGTCGCGGGGTATTTTAATCGTGACGTTCTTGAGGTTATGTACCCGTGCGCCTTTAATGACTATCTCATTGGCCATAAGGGAAAAGTATAGACGCAAAACACCGCAGGCGCAAGTCAAAAGAAAAACGCCTTACCTGTGTGAAACAGGAAGGCGTTTGTTTGAAGGAGCGTCTAGCGAGGCGTGGATCGAAGTCGGGATCGAGTTCGATCGTCTGCTGCCTTGAGCCGCTCTTTGGTCTCCAGCAGGCGATTTTGCGCCTCCTGTCGAGCGAAGTCCCAATCGTCGCTTTCGATGGCACAGACAATGCCTCCGATGGGGCCTCTTGTCCATTTATCGAACACAACCTGGGAAACATGAGCGGAAGAAGCGTTTGCAGTAACCATGATCATTTGTCCTTAAATGAGCCTAAAGTGGCAGAAACACGAGAGAATCAACCGTAACTAGGTATTATAGCACTATAATTGCCAATCTGTCAAGTTCATTTTATAAGCCCCAGAAGCTATAGTTGGCCTATGCAAGAAACAGCCCTTACGACCCAAATTACCTCCCTTTCCAAGGGTCCGGGCATCTATATATATAAAGATGCCAAAGGGTCCGTATTATATGTAGGAAAAGCAAAGAATCTCCACTCTCGGGTGCGATCCTACTTTATGGAAAGCGCCAACCTGGGACCGGCAAAAGAAAAGATGGTTTCACTTATCGCATCGCTTGAAACAATCTCAACAGATACCGAACTGGAAGCGTTGGTATTGGAAGCCAACCTCGTACGCAAACACCAGCCTCCATATAACGTACTTTTGCGCGATGATAAATTCTTTCTCTTTATAAAAATTACAAAAGAAGAACACCCGCGCATATTCCCCGTACGAAAAATCACGCAAGACGGCTCGCGCTACTTCGGACCATATTCTTCTGCCGCATCCGTGCGCGCAACACTTCGCCTGCTCCAGCGCATCTTTCCGTTCCGCGGAGAAAAACAAACTCCGCACGACATCGTATTTCCCCATGCGCTGTTTGCCCAGCAAGTAAATCAACAAGAAAATGTTCAAAATGTTATCAACTTCTTAAAAGGTGATCGGCAAGAAATTATTCACACACTGGAAACAGGTGTGCAAGAAGCTGCGGCAAACCTGCAATTTGAACAGGCTGCATTGTTTCGAGATCAGCTGCAGGCAGTAGAGCGCCTGGAAGGATCACAAAAGGTATACCTGCCCAAAAAAGAATCATTCGATGTTATCAGCATTGCGCATACATCAAACCAAAGCGCGGCGAATGTTCTGCAGATTCGCGATGGCAAGCTGCTCGGCAAACAAACGTTCTTACTTAAACACGCAAAAGAAGCACAAGAACAAGACACGCTTCGCCAATTTTTAATCCAGTATTATTCCGTAGCGCAAGATATTCCGAAAAAAATCCTCCTTCCATCCGCAATAGAAGATACGTCTATTTTAGAAGAATGGATCGGGAATGTGCAGATGACCGTGCCAGAGCGCGGCAAGCTCAAGGCATTAGTAGGAATGGGGGAAACAAACGCAAAAGCATTCCTCCAGGAACAATCCGCCGCACAAGAAACAGCGGCCGCATCCCGCGAAGCATTAGGAGCGCTCCTTGCAGCAATCGGCCTCGACCCGCACATGCATTCGCCAATCCGAATTGAAACGTACGATATTTCCAATATTCAGGGCACCCTTGCAACTGCATCCATGGTGGTATTTACCGACGGTATGCCCGATAAAAAGGAATACAGAAAATTTAAAATCCGATACAAAGAAACGCTTGCACCATCCCAGCACCAATCAAACGATTTCGCCATGCTAGAAGAAACACTAACCCGCCGCTTAGCCCGAACAGATTGGAAACCCCCTACCCTCCTTATTATAGACGGGGGCAAGGGCCAGCTTTCTTCCGCAATGAAGGCGCTGAAAAAATCGAACGCGGACATTCCAATTATTTCACTTGCAAAACAAGAAGAAGAAATCTTCATGCCAGGCAAAAAAGAATCAGTACGGATTGCGTACGATTCCCCTGCGCTCCATTTAATCCAACGCATGCGGGATGAAGCGCACCGATTCACTATTACCTACCACCGCTCGCTCCGCAGTCGCGAACATGTAAAATCTGCGCTCGATGACGTGCCAGGAATCGGCCCAAAAACAAAAAAGCTTCTCATACAAACATTCGGTTCCGTACAGGGGATACGTTCAGCATCAGATGAAGAACTAGAAGCGGCAGTAGGCAAACAAAAAACGCAATCATTGCGAGAACATCTGTAAAATATATTTTGTAGTTGTCAAGTTGACTGGCGGGCCGATACTCCATACCGTATATAAATACACATATGTTGTGGCTTAATATTCTCTTTATCGGTATCGCCGTATTGCTCACCGGAAGCATCTTGCTCCAGAGCAGCTCTGCAGGCTTAGGATCCGCAATTGGCGGAAGCTCAGACGGTTTTTATGTGCGCAGAGGAAGTGAAAAGCGCCTATTCCAGGCAACGGTTGTATTGTCAGCCCTCTTCTTCCTCGTAGCAATCGCGCATCTTTTTGTTGCGTAAAAAAATGGACCGCATAAAAAGTCGCGTATCATATGCACCGGTAGTAGCTGCTCTTCTTGTACTCATCATTGCCGGGACGCTCCTCCTTATAAAACAAGACAAGCAAGCTCGGGACACAATCCGCAAACATCACTTGGCAGACATTGAAACTGCGCTCTACCTTGCGCGAAATCAAAAAGGAACATTCCCTCCATATAATGTATCTTCATGGTGCGGAGTTATCAGCGCTCCGGAGAATGCCTCCGTTCGGCAAGATATAGAAGACATGCTGCGCATATCGGTGGAAAAGTATGAGAACCCTGAAAAGCCATTTCCTACTGACCCAAACAATAGCGAACGAAATTATTACTATTGGAAGCGAAGCCCTGCTATGTTCGAGCTATACTCCGTTTTAGAGGCCGCGCCGACGGGAGAGCGGAACACTTTTTCGTGTCCGGAGGGGATTCACACTACATATGATTACGGGATTGCGTCAATATTGCGTGAAAATGGAACGGGGTCGACAATAGAAAGTTCTCCCCTATGATGAATTTTCAAACGATCAAGTGGTGGTTCCAGAGAATATACGGCTATATGTCGCAGCGCGAAAAGGCCATTCTCGGCTTTTTGGCCCTTCTCCTTATTATTTCCCTCTCATTAAGCATCACCGGGTACGTAAATCGCAATAGCCAACTTATCGCTCAAGACGGCGGCACATATACAGAGGCATTAGTTGGGCAGCCTCGATACATCAACCCCATTCTTGCGAGCACAAACGACGTAGACCTTGAGCTTACCCGTGTGCTGTATTCTTCTCTTTTTGTACTCGGCCCAGATTTAAAGCTCGCAAACGACTTAGCTACATCCGTTGAAACTTCAGCAGATGGCAAAACATACACTATTAAAATCCGAGAAGATGCCACCTGGCACGATGGGCAAAAAGTAACCGCCGAGGACGTCCTGTTCACCATCACAAGCATCCAAACAAAAGATTATAACTCTTCCCTTGCGTCATCGTTCCAAGGAGTTCAAGTAACAAAAGTTGATGACTACACCGTACGGTTCACGCTCCAGAAAACAGCGTACGCTCCGTTTCTTTCCAGCCTTACCGTTGGAATCGTTCCAAAGCACGTATGGGAAAACGTAGCGCCAAAAACAATCGGCCTGGCAGAGCAGCAATTAAAACCAATTGGTTCTGGTCCATTTAAATTTGAAGAAATCGTAACAAAAAAGAAAACGGGAGAAATTACTTCTATTAAACTGACGCGCAATGATGACTACTACGGAGAAAAGGCGCACATCAGCAATCTGGTATTCAACTTTTTCAATACCCACGAAGAATCTCTCGCGGCGCTCACCTCAGCAAAAGCAGACGGCGTAGGCTACCTTCCTTCATCACTCTACCCATCAGTAAAAAACAGATCCGGGCTTACGGTTCGGAAAGTCCTCCTCCCGCAATACTTCGGACTTTTCTTTAACCAAGCAAAAAATCCAATCCTAGGCGATGCTGGTGTACGCGCCGCACTTGGCCTTGCCGTAGACCGAGAAGAGATTGTAAAAGAAGCGCTCAGCGAACAGGGGGAGCCATTAAATCTTCCGATTCCATCAGGAATCTTCTCGTTCTCTGATATTGAAAAACCTGCATTCGATATAGAAAAAGCAAAACAAAACTTAGATGAAGCCGGGTGGAAAGTAGTAGGCGATGACGGTGTGCGAGAAAAAGATGGCAAGAAGCTTGAAGTTACCATTACTACAACCGACTGGCAGGAATACGTAAAAACCGCAGAAGTGATTCAAGAAACTTGGAAGCAAATCGGCGTAAAGACAAATATCCAAAGCCTTGGCACTGGGATCATTCAACAGACTGCCGTTATTCCTCGCGAATATCAGATATTGCTCTACGGAGAAAACTTAGCAGCAGACCCAGACCCGTACCCATTCTGGCATTCCACGCAAACCAAGAGCCCAGGCCTTAACCTATCCCTCTTGGAAGATAAAGAGATAGACAAACTCCTTGAAGATTCTCGAACCACAAACGATCAGCAAAAACGAAATGAACTACTCCACTCATTCACCAAGCGCTTCCTCGATATTCATCCTGCTATTATTTTGTACCGACCATACTACCTCTTCGTACAACGAAGCCACGTAGGCGGAATTGGAATGGAACAAGGCGCACTGCCTTCTGACCGATTCAACGATATTGTAAAATGGTACGTACGAGTAAAACGAGTTTGGAATTCATAATATACATATTTTTATGTCTGAAGAAATGCGCGCGGTTATCGCCGGGCAAGCGGATCAAATTCGCCACAGCCTTGAAGTAAATAAAGATGCAAAAGTAGAAGGAGTATTTGATTCTATCGTGCTCTCCGGCATGGGCGGCTCTGGGCACCCGGGCGATCTATTGGTAGCGCTTCAGGCGACTCACGTTCCCCTAACCGTGCACCGCAGCTACAGCCTGCCTCATACATTCGGCAAAAGCCCCCTTACTATCATCAGCTCCTATTCCGGCAACACAGAAGAAGCGCTCTCTTCGTATACAGAAGCAAAGCAAGCAGGTAATCCGATGCTCGTAAACACATCCGGCGGCAAACTGCTTGAAATGGCGCAACAGGACAATATTCCCGTCAGCCTCATTGATTACAAAGGAATGCAACCTCGTCATACCCTCTTTGCAAGCTTTACCGGGCTTGTAACTGCGCTTGCAAATAGCAACCTTGCACAAAACATGTCGCAAGAGTTATTGAAGGCCGCAGACATGATAGACGCAGAAGAAGCCAGCATCGAGGCTCCTGCAAAGGCGCTCGCAGATACGCTCGTAAACAAAACTCCTATATTCTACGCATCCGACTCCATGGCATTTGCCGCAAAGAATATGAAAATCCAGACGAATGAAAATGCAAAAACAGCGGCATTCTGGAATGAGTTTCCAGAATTAAACCATAATGAAATGGTTGGAATGACCAACCCCCAAGCAGCATTTCATGCAGTATTTCTAAAAACTGCAACCGACCATCCGCAAATTGCAGCCCGCATGCAAATCACTCGCCATATGTATGAAGAATGGAGTGTGGGAGTTACAGAAGTAGAAATGAAAGGCACTTCCCTGCTTGAACAAATCTCCTACGCCGTTGTATTTGGACTATGGACAACACACCACCTTGCCCTCAACTACAACACCGACCCTATCCCTGTTGCAGGAGTAGAAACTTTTAAAAATAAATTAAAGGAACTACACCCATAATTCATACCCTTATGTCGGAGTGGCGGAATCGGTATACGCGTACGCTTCAGGAGCGTATGGGCTCACGCCCTTGAGGGTTCAAGTCCCTCCTTCGACACTTACCATAAAAGTTTTCACCTTACACCTATGTCTCAACCAATGCTTATACTTGTAGATGAGCACGACAACGAAATCGGCGTGGAAGAAAAGCTGCCTGCGCATGAAAAGGGTTTACTCCACCGCGCATTTTCAGTCATTATTTTCAATTCCAAAGGCGAAATGCTCCTCCAGCAACGAGCGCTTACGAAATATCACGCAGGCGGGCTATGGTCGAATGCGTGCTGCGGCCACCCATACCCAGGAGAGTTAGTTGAAGATGCTATCCACCGCCGCCTCCAAGAAGAAAACGGATTTGATACTCCCCTTACCAAACAAACTGAATTTATTTACAACGTACCAGTTACCAACAACCTCATAGAACACGAATACCTGCATGTATTTAGCGGTACCTATGAAGGCGAGATGAACATTAACCCAGAAGAAGCTGCTGCAGTACGCTGGATTGGCGCAGATGCTCTGCGAGAGGAAATTGCCGCCAACAAAGAGCGCTTCACCCCTTGGTTTTTGCTTTTGCTAGAACGGGTACCATTTATATAGCGCATTGCATTCCCACAACGAACAGCCAAAAAAGTGTGGTATAATTATTTTAAATATTTATATCTTCATATCTTTATGGCTAAAAAAAATAACAATACATGGATCGTTGCGGGTTCAGCAGTGCTACTCGCTGTTGTTTTGTATTTAGTATATTCGTACAGCGGATTACTAACTACAAAAACTTTTATGGGAAATAGCGCTGTAGTTGCTACAAAGCTAGACTGCAGACTAACTGCCGATAATACACTTGAGGCAAGATTAACCGTGGACGGCTCAGGAAATCCTGCTGCACTCTCACGAGGAAGCGGCCTTCAAGCAGAAACTATTACCTGGGACACTTCCGAGTCGTTTGGAGTTATCACTCCATCTACTTCAGTTACAGATGAAGATGGTGTTGCGCAAAGCACATTCAAACCAGCTGCCGGCATAACAGAGCCAGCAATTACCGCCACCTTTAAAGGAGATCGCATCGAGGTAGATTCCCAGGGGAATACCGAAAACCCAGAAGTACGCACAATCGTTGTTGAATACGGACCATCTTCATGTGATGTTCCGGCTGCAAGTTAATAAAGCAAAGAATTTACATCATCACATTTTTTATGGCTAAAAAAAATAACAATAACAAGTGGATCGTTGCGGGCAGCGTCGTGCTACTCGCGGTTGTCTTATACTTAGTGTATTCATACAGCGGATTGCTGAAGACTACAGCTTTTCCGGGCACTACGAACATTAATGCGAAAATTACAATCTCCGAGGTATTTAATACCAAGCAGGGAGATACAACTCCTAAGTCATTCTTTGGGAATGGAGACCAACGCGGAAGTGGCGAATCTTTCCCCTTAGTAACAAAAGGAACCTTGGTAACAGACTCAACGCTCCCTAAGGATGTAGAGGGGCTTTCCGTACAACGTGGCAATGGATTCATTAAAGTATCAATGGATTCTCGCCGAACAAAAGGAAAAGAAGGTGCGAGCGGTACGGTAACTATTGAGGGCGCTACATTTACCTCTATTACTTCCGCTGGGCGACCAGAGCGAGTAGATGATAGGAAAAAGCGTGAAGAGAAGCTAGGAAAAGTTCTCCGAGACGAAGCAATTCTCGTATCATCAAACCAAGCTCGATTCACTCTTACTTCTGGTCCAAAGATCGACACATTCACCATCTTCTACTCAACACCTGCAGCCATTGCGGCAACTGCAACTCCGACATCTACGCCCGTTGCAAACGCACCTCAATGTTCAAACGGTATCGATGACGACAACGATGGATCAACAGACCTTGCAGACTTTAGCTGCCAAAACAACGCGAACCATAATGACGAGAAAAATCCAAAGTCCGCATGTCAGGATGGCATCGATGACGACAAGGACGGGTTAACCGATATGGACGACCCAGGTTGCAGCGGCCGCCAGGATAACGATGAATCAAACTCAAAAGCTGCTACACCTGTGCCTACTGCAGCCCCTGCGAAAGTCACTAAAACTACTTGTGTAGACCAGAACGGCAACACTATCACAACAACTTCAAACAAAAATGTTAACTGTAACAACATGAAGGCAGTTATCAAGAGTGTTCCCGTAACAGCAAAGACAGGGCCAACTGAAGTTGCAACCATTGCGATTTCTACCCTCGTAAGCGGTTCCGGACTCGCCTTCGCACTCAAGAAATACCTGAAGTAAAGAAGAATATATACTTCACTCAAAACCCGCCTTACGAGGCGGGTTTTGTTAATTGTGTAATGCCCGTGAGCTCCGCATGAATTAATATCCTCTGCTTCGTAGACCAGATTGGCCAACATGCCATAAGGGAAATAGTGGGAACGGGCCTATCTGAAATCACCTGAAAGTCCGGAGTGGGAGTAATAATCTCGCTGCTTGAAATACGATACGAATATCGCGCACCTCGAAAATCTACATACAGTGCATCGCCCGGCTTTAATTCATTAATACGAGTAAAGGCAAATCGATACAGACCCCTCCATGGCTCCCCGCTGGAATGAGCAGCTATAAAGGCATTCCCCAAAGCCCCTGGTGTTACCCCGTTAGGATACAGTGCTGCCCCCTTTGAAAGCGTGCTGATAATATCTTCATCTTCCAACGACGGGCTTTCGGCCAAAGGAACATTCACATCAATTGCGGGAATAATAATTCGATCAGATCCCACCTTTTCCCCCTTCGCGTATTCGGCAGGTAGCGGCTCCCCGGCTGGGTAAGGGTTTATTACGATATTCGGATTAGGCGTAGAAAAAGGAATCACCCGCTCTTGAGTTTCCGGTAGCTGTGGAATAGGTGACGGAGTGCTTGTAAGTATTGAAGTAATAAATGGAACCGCAAGAGGCTTAAATGTCCACACCGTTACTGCAATCCCTACAAAAAATATGGACGACAAAGAAAAAACGAGAACAAAGACATAGAGCTTTTTCCCAAAAGACACCTCTTTAATAAAATACTCTTTAGGCCTTTTCATGGTGCGTACTATCTTATATATGATAATCCTACCACGATACGCCCATTTGACTTATAGGGAGCATTCTGCTATGCTTATTATATAAGTTTCCTATAGGCACCGATCTAGCTAGTTTGAGAAGTATTCGGAACAATATTCAGAATTATCCTCAAAACCGTTAGACGTAATCTAAAAATGAAAGTTCGCTTAGCGCGGACGCGTCCACCGTTTTATTATTAACTGTTTAAAAAACGAATAAATATGGCACAGATTCCGACGCCGCCTCCTGTGCGGCCCAGAACACAACCCTCGCAGCCGTCGAGTTTACCATCGGCAAACACACCAGCAAAAAGTGCTGAACCTAAAAAACAATTTCGCCCTCGCCCAGGAGCAGGCGCTCCTCGCGGAGGCAATCGCCGACGTCCTGGTAATGGTCGTCCAGCCGGCCGCGGTGGCAGAGGCCGCCACAGCCGAGAGCGAAGCTCTGGAGTCCACTTTGGACCTCCTCGAGACTTTGACGCACCGCTTGTAAAGCAGCCTCCACGAAATCCCGATGGAATGTATGTACTTCCCCTCGGAGGACTTGAAGAAATTGGAAGAAATTCCGCAGCCGTTGAATATAAAGGCGATATCGTTGTTATCGACTTGGGATTAATGTTCCCGAACGAAAACATGTATGGAATCGATTACATCATTCCTGACATCTCTCCGCTCATCGGTAAAGAGAAAAATATTAAAGGGGTTATTATCACTCACGCCCATTACGATCATTTCGGTGGCGTTCCCCACTTACTTCCAAAACTTGGCAATCCGCCAATCTATGGATCTGAATTTACGATGCGTCTTGTTGAAAAACGCCAGGCCGACTTCCCAATGTACGCAAAGCCGAAAGTAAATATCATCAAGCCAAAAGAAACATTCCGACTTGGAAAATTCGAAATTGAAACATTCCACGTAAACCATTCCGTACCAGATGCGTTCGGAGTAGTAGTGCGCACCCCTGCGGGGTCTATCGCCTTTACTGGTGACTTTAAATTCGACACGAACCCGGTAAACGATGAGCCAGCAGACGAAGTGCATTTGGCAGACATCGGAAAGCGCGGGGTTACGGTGCTCTACACCGATTCAACTGGAGCAGAGCGAGAAGGTCATTCTATTTCCGAAAAAGTTGTAGAAACAAATCTTGAAAAAATCTTTTCATCTCACCCTAACCAGCGCATCATCACCGCAACGTTCTCTTCCATGATCGACCGATTGCAGCAGATGGTTTCCATTGCTGAAAAGCACGGAAGAAAAGTTGCAGTAGACGGATACTCTATGAAAACGAACGTCGCGATTGCGAAAGAAATCGGCTTCATGGATTACCGAAAAGAAACGGTTATTACACCCGAAGAAAGCAACAAGCTTCCACCTGGAAAAGTGCTCATTCTCTGCACCGGAGCACAGGGTGAAGACAACGCCGTACTTATGCGCATTGTGAACAAAGAACACCGAAGCGTTGAATTAAATGCTGGTGACGTTGTCATCTTCTCTTCTTCCGTAATTCCCGGGAACGAAGCTTCCGTACAGCTCGTGAAGGATCAAATTTATCGCCAAGGAGCAGAAGTAATCCATTACAAAATGATGGACATTCATTCCGGAGGCCACGGACACCGAGACGACTTGCAGCACATGATTAACCTCATTCAGCCAAAGTTCTTGATTCCTGCGCATGGATACTTCAGCTTCCGAGCAGAACATGCAAAGATGGCTGTTGAAAACGGATTCCCTCGCAGCAACGCACTCCTCCCTGCAAACGGAGAGGTTATTGAAATCGTTGACGACAAGGCGCGCATCTCTGGTGAAAAGTACGACATTAAACACATCATGGTAGACGGGCTTGGAGTCGGAGACGTAGGCAGTGTTGTCCTTCGAGACCGCCAAACGCTCGCATCAGATGGAATGGTAGTAGTGCTTGCAACAGTAGACGGCAGAAGCGGAGAAATTATCGGCCAGCCAGATATTATCTCTCGAGGATTCATCTACATGAAAGATCATCAGCAGCTCGTACAAGAAACCCGCGACCAAATTGCGATCGTGATTCAAAAGCACATCGCGAAGCAGCGCAATATGGAACAGAACTGGGCCCATGTAAAAGAAGCTGTTCGAGACGAAATCGGCACCTTCCTATTCCAGAAAACAGAGCGCAGACCAATGGTCCTACCTGTGATTGTGGAAGTGTAACGCGAAGCGTTCACCCCGGGCTTGACCCGGGGTCCACGTAAATTCCGGATCAAGTCCGGCATGACAGTACAGCAAAAAACATGCTACCGTTAGCCTATGCTTGAAATGCCCTCAAACAAGACAATTTTCTCTGGAGTTCAGCCATCTGGGACCCTTCATATTGGGAACTACCTAGGGGCAATCAAACAGTGGGTAGCGTTGCAAGACAGCAACGATGCCCACTTTTGTATTGTTGACCAACACGCCATTACCGTTCCCTACGATCCAAAAACGCTCCCTGATCGAATACTCGATACCGCAGCGGCATATCTAGCATTTGGCGTTAACCCAAATAAAAGCGTTATGTTTGTGCAGTCGCACGTATCAGCACACACAGAATTAGCATGGCTCCTTTCTACCGTAACTCCATACGGCAATCTTACTCGAATGACGCAATTTAAAGACAAGTCAAAAAAGATGTCTTCAAAAGATGCAATTTCCCTCGCCCTATTTTCTTACCCCGTATTAATGGCAGCAGATATTTTGCTGTATAACACCAACCTTGTTCCTGTAGGAGAGGATCAAAAACAGCACTTGGAATTAGCCCGCCTTATTGCTGAACGCTTTAACAATACCTATGGGGAAATCCTTACCGTGCCAGAAGCATATATTCCCGAAGCATCTGCGCGTATTATGTCCCTTGTTGATCCAAAAAAGAAAATGAGTAAGAGTGATGGAGAAAAAAGCTACATCGCACTTACTGACGATGCCGACACCATCCGCAAAAAAATTGGAAGCGCCGTCACCGATACTGAAACTCTTTTTTCGTTTAAGAAAAGTGGCCCCGCAGTAAAAAACTTGCTTGCCATCTACCAAGCATTTTCAGGCAAGTCAGAAGATGCTATTGAAGCAGAATTTGCTGGCAAAGGGTATAAGGAGTTTAAAGAAGCGCTTTCTGAAGTGATCATTGCCTCCCTTGCACCATTCCAGGAAAAATACAAAGCAATACGGGCAGAAGATACCGAACTGCGCTTTACGCTCGGCCGCGGCATGCACCGTGCGCAAGGTACGGCAAACTCAACGCTTCACAAGGTAAAAGAAGCAATGGGATTACTCTAAAGGGAACGTACTCTTTTATTTAATTCTTAATAGGAATTACTTTTTATGAACCTATCTCCACAAACACAGGCAAACATTCAAACATGGCTCACAGATCCAAAGTATGCCGAATATAAAACAGAACTTGAAGCATTAATTGCAACAGAAGACGAAAAAACGCTCGAAGATAGTTTTTTTACTGTCGTACCATTTGGAACAGGCGGGCGCCGAGGCACAGTTGGAATTGGAAGCAATAGAATTAATCGCGTAACCATTGGAGAATCTGCCCAAGGCCTTTCGGACTATATCGCTTCCATCCTCTCCGAAGATGGGAAGAAAAAGGGAGTCGTTATTGCGCACGATACCAGAACAACTTCCCGAGAATTCGCAGAATATGTTGCGAGCATCTTTTCTGCCAACAACTGCACCACCTATTTATTTGATTCATTCAGGGCAACTCCAGAACTATCCTTTGCGGTGCGCCACCTTAACGCTGCTGCCGGAGTTGTCATAAGCGCAAGCCATAACCCCCCTGCGGATAACGGCTTTAAAGCATACTGGAACGATGGCAGCCAAGTAGTCCCTCCGCACGACAAAGGAATCATGGATGCGGTATCAAATGTTGCAAAAATTGTAAGCGAAGATTTTGCATCAGCAGTAGAAAACAAAAAAATCCAAATCATTGGGAAAGAAGTTGACGATGCATACATTGCCGCAATCGCGAATGAATCAGTAGCGCCAAGCCGCTCCGCAAGTATCGTATATTCCCCACTCCACGGCACCGGAACTATGAGCGTGCAAAAAGTATTGGAACACACCGGGTTTACAAACCTCACGATAGTGCAAGAACAATCTTCCCCCGATGGCACATTCCCAAACCTGCCGAATAATATTCCGAATCCGGAAGTTCCATCCGCAAGCGAAATGGCGACAGAATACGCAAAAAAAATGAATGCCGACATCGCCATTACAACCGACCCAGACGCAGACAGGCTCGGCGTTGTAACTGCTGATGCAGCCGGGCAGTATAAGCTCCTAACGGGAAATCAGATTGCAGCACTCGCCGCATTTCACGTAGCTTCCCGCATCGCAAAACAAGAAGGCGGATTTATGGTACGCACCATTGTAACAACAGACATGCTCGACGCAATTGCTTCAGACTTTGGCCTCAAAATATATAACCACATTTTAATTGGGTTTAAATATGTAGCTCAACTCATTCGTGAACATCAGGATGGCGGAACTGAAACATTCGTACTGGGGGGAGAAGAAAGCTACGGCCTACTAAAAGGTTCCTACTGCCGCGATAAAGACGCTGCAGTTGCTGCACTATTACTGTGCGAATTAGCATCCGAACTAAAAGACCAGGGTAAAACACTCATGTGGCAGCTTAATGAACTGTATAAAAAATATGGCGTATATACGGAAACGCTTGCAAACATCAGCTACCCGGGAGCAGAAGGGTTCCAAAATATGCAGCGCATCATGGGGCAACTTCGCACAAATCCGCCAAAAGAAATTGCCGGCGCCCCAATTGTAAACATCATCGACCGGGAAACATTTTCCGGAACAGAAAAAGGAAACGTGCTCATCTTCGAACTATCTGACGACCACCATTCCCGCCTCACTATCCGCCCATCTGGAACAGAACCAAAAATAAAAATATATACGCAGCTGCATGCGATAGTTGATCCAGCTATTTCCGATGCCGACTTAGAGCAGAAAAAGTCTGAAGAATTAGCACGAGCACAATCCCTCGCCGAAGCGTTTCAGAAGTTGGCGGTATAAACCCTGTCGTTCGCGAACGACAGGGTAAATAAAAAACTTACTTCTTTACGTCGTGGCCGCCGAATTGGTTGCGAAGCGCTGATACAATCTTCCCCGTGTAGCTCGGGTTATCTTGTGATTGCAATCTAAATTCAAAAGCTCCTTCAATAATAGGAACTGGGATGCCAAGCTCTTTTGCTGTTTCCACTGTCCACTTTCCTTCACCGCTGTGCGCAACAGAACCGGAAATACTTTCTAGTGAATCTCCGTATATCTCGTACGCATCTTTGAGCCAATGAATAAGGCGGGATTCAATCACGCTTCCGTTATTGTACAAATGCGCAACGCGCTCTACGTCTATATCGTCTCGCCACTCTTTTAACACCGCAAATCCTTCTGCAATTGCCTGCATCATTCCATATTCAATTCCGTTGTGAACCATTTTTACAAAATGGCCTGCACCACTGCTTCCCATATAGTCATATCCACCCGCTACAGAAATATCGGAAAATAGCCCCAGTAATTGCTTGTACGCAGCCTTCTCTCCGCCAATCATAAGCGACGCGCCCTTGCGCGCTCCGCTCGGCCCTCCGCTTACCCCTATATCCAAATAATGAACGCCAAGCTTTTGTAATGCTTCACCCCTTCGAATAGAATCTTTGTAAAATGAATTCCCGCCCTCGATAACAATATCGCCCGCCTGCAGGTGAGGAGTTACTTCTGCTAATACTTCATCAACAGCTTGGTGCGGCACCATAATCCAAACAATCCTCGGTTCCCCTCTCCCCAATTGGGGAGAGGGAGGGGGTGAGGGCTGCATCGATACAATAACCTCTGCAGCAGACGAAACGACCTTCGCCCCTGCCGCTTTAGCAGCTTCTCGCGCCGCAGGATCGGGATCATACGCTACAATATTCCAGCTGTAATCTAGGAGTCGCTCAACCATATTTGCACCCATCTTCCCAAGCCCGATATATCCGATTGTTTTTTCCGGAATCACAGCATTTGGAACATCAAGAAGGATGCTTTCTGGCTTCGAGCCTTTTTCATACGTTGAAATCGTATTATGTTGCTGACCCCATGCATGAATAATAGGATCAATAAAATTCCAACTTGCCGTAATTTCTTCCGTAGATACGAATGACGTTTGGTTTCCCTCAATAGCATCCATGAGCAGCCTACTGTACGCTTCGAGCGCTTCATCTTTCGAGAATGCGGTTCCGTAATCGAATGAAAATGCCTTTTCCTCTACCACCATTTCCGGACCCGGCTTTTTTGCCCAAAACGATGTGGTAATTTTTTCATTTGGCTGCACCTCGTATCGCAATACATTTGTAAAATGTGTACCAGCAGGGCAGAGGCAGGGCGTATGATGACGAAACTCGACCACTACTTCCACCTTGGATTCCGCAACTGCTTTCCCGCTCTCAAGAATAATCGGGACGCCCCTCCACTGCGGAACATTTAACCTAGCTTCGACTTTAAAATATGTTTCCGTTGCAGACCCCGTTGCTACCCCTGCTTCATCTGCATATCCGCTATATTGCCCACGCACCGTATGTCGAGCAACATCTTGAACGTCCATAATCTCAAGTCCCTCCAACACTTCAGCACGCGCACGACGAATCGTATCTGCATCAAACGCGCCCGGATTATCCATTGTAAATAGCGCAAGTAATTGCAGCATGTGGTTTTGCCCCACGTCGCGCAACGCACCCACTCCATCATAAAACGCACCCCTGCCAGATACATCACCATCCTCAAATAACCGCACATGAATACTTGCGATAGATTTCGCATTCCACGCAGGTTGTAAAAAGGCGTTAGAAAACCGGAACGCAAGAATGTTCTGAACGGTGTCCTTTCCGAGATAGTGATCAATCCGATAAATCTGCTCTTCTTGAAAGAGCGTGCCCAGCAGTTCATCTAACTCTTGCGCAGTAGCCAAGTCTTTTCCGAACGGTTTTTCGACAATCACTCGAGTCCAACCCTCTTCCCCTCCACACGGAATTGTAAGTCCGGAATGTGCGAGGTTTTCTAAAATTCCTTTGTAATGTTCGGGCGGCACCGCGAGGTGGAATAACTTATTCGCGCACGTATTCCAACTATCATCCTGCTTGCCGAGCAATGCAGCCAAGCTTTCGTATGAATCCCTTTGAGTAAAATCTCCCGCCCTGTAGGAAAACATCCTAGAAAATTCTTCTACTTTTTCAGCAGGCTCTACTCCAGCCAATACTTCCCTCACATGCGCCTGAAAATCTTCATCAGAAAGCGGCCTGCGCGCAAACCCAACCACATGCATCATTTGGGGGAGCGACCCTGCAGCATATAGCTCAAATAAAGCAGGAATAAGCTTTCGCTTCGTTAAATCCCCTGTAGCTCCAAATATGGTTAAAATGGTCGGCAGCGTAGAAATAGAGCCTTTTTGCATACAGGCATTGTATACCGCCCCGCCTCCGAAGCCAAAGACCCTAAGACTAGTCCGTACCAGAAAGCACTAAACTAGACGCAAGGCACACAGTTGATAACTTATTAGATTTAGATTATCTAGGAGTAACCTTAACCCCAGTATAGCTTCCTGGCATATTGTAAAAATCCTTAACAGGCACAAACTCCAAAACATAGCGAGAATCATCAGCCTTCAAGTTCCCCACTCTCAGTAAACGATCTTTATCTTTTGTTGCCCCACTAGGATCATCCGTATTGAGAAAGAAATCAATGACTTTTGAAGTCTTTAAATCATAAGAGACGGCTAAGCGTTGGTTACTCTTCTCCCAAGCACGATCCCAATCCTTACCTTCATATAACTTAGGTACCGCAGGAGAAGACACAGGCTCCCCAAGAGCTTCTTGAATTTTACTTACATCTTTACCGAGAAGGGAAGGAATATCAAAAACTGGCTCGGTAATTGAGGGAATTGAAGATGCTGCAGCTTGTTCTCTTGCCTTATTAGCTTTATCGCGAGCATCGCCAAGAGCAACGAGAACCATACTAACAATTACGCCGAATATAATAAGACCTAAGATAAACATAGTGCATCCAGAAGTCTGAGACTTTTGTTTAATAACCACTTGCTGGGGCTGCGCATATTTGGCTCGTTCCTCTGCTCGAATCCGCTCTTCCTCTACAATTTTTGCCCTCTCTTCCTTGCTTAGTGATGACATAAGATACTTATTGTTAATAAATTAGAGCTACTAGCAGTAAACACAAAGCCCACCGCCAGCCGGGCTTGCGCCCCATACAGGTTTCCCTATACGACGTCGGAAACGTACTGAACGATGGGTTCAATATTTCCGACGATTTCATGCCATGCCACCGCAAAAGCGTGGTTTAGGCAATTAAATTGTGCTTATAATATGGCCTTATTTAGAAGAAAAATCAACCAATATAAAAGCCCCGAGCTTTTCTGCCCGGGGATTTTTCTTTTGTGACTTTTATTTTTATCGAAGTTCGTACGTAATAGTTACACTTGCGGTAACTTCTTCTGTTCCTACCGGAATCTGCGGAACGTTCGCTACATCCCCACCCATTCCAACTTTCATTTCCTGTGCATACGCCATTGGTCCTGGATATGACTGAGAAGCGCTATAATTTTTCACTTTGCCCAAGCGAGCTCCAAGGCCGGAAGCAATTTCTTCTGCCTTCTTCTTTGCTTTATCGATTGCATCTTTTTCTGCTGCGAGCGTTTGTGCTGCATTATCTTCATTCTCAAACGTAACGCCTCCTACCTGGTTTGCGCCAGCTTCTGTTGCGCGTGCAATAACCTCGCCGGATTGATCCGTCTTGCGAACAGTAATTTCTATTTGCTGAGAAGCTTCATATCCACGAAGAGTTTGCTTGCCTTCGTTATAGTTGTACGCAGGCTGCACAGAAACGTTCTGTGTTTTTATATCTTCATCTGCAATACCGAGCGCCTTTACTGCTGCGATCACCGCATTACTTTGTGATCCGAGGGTATCGGTTGCTTCCTGTGCAGTAGGCTTTGCCTGTACCTGCACGCCAAGCGTTACATGGCCGATATTCGGAGCACTCTTTGAAGTGCCAACTGCCTGCACAGTAAGATGCCGATCGGCATTGCGCACAGGGTCACTACTTACATACTGGCCGAATACATACAAGCATCCGGCAATAACAACTGCTAATAAAAATGTTGAGTGGTTCATAAGAATACTATATCACTTATTTATGAGTCTTACTTTATACCTTTCACTGCTTTAATAGAGGAGGATACCCTCTAAGTCAAAAATAAATTAAAAGATCATAGACGCGCCAATTGGTCCGCCATCATACCCCTCTTTAAACATTACACTCATAACGAAAATGAGGATTGGTATTATCGTCAAAGTAAAGCCCAACAGGAAATAAGGAGCTTTGTGCCAAGACGCACGAACAAGAAGAGCAGAAGAAATAATAAACACTACCGACTGGATAATGAGAAATAAATAATCAGTCATAAAGTTCATAGATATCGGCGCAATACCAACTCTAGGTCACTCAAGCCCCAGGCTGCCAAAACAAGAAAAATGCCGAAAACGAAAATTAAAAAAGTCATGAATATTGCAGTGAATACTCCGAATAAGAAAGATCCGGCATTAAACCACAACGAACGCTTCGAGGTTTTACTTAGAACGGCAAACATAATAAATGCATACCAATAATAGTATCACTTATTTATGAGTCTTTCCTGTTGTCTCTTGGATGTACCGCATAGTGCCCCCTAGGCCTTCTATGGTAGTCCAATCGCCTTTATCGATTCTTCCATACCAGTATGCTTTTGCTTCAGCGGTTGGCTCCTTATGCCATACGAAGTAGAAGAGATAGGAGAACCACTTACCCTTAAGAGCCTCTTTAGAAAGCGGTGCGGTGCGAGAAGTGATAACAGGGCGCTTTCCCGTTGATTTTGCCTTTTGCATTGCAGCCACTAACGCTTCTTTCGTACCAACTTCTCCCTTGTACACAAAATCCGTCCAAAACACATTTTCTGCAGCAGAAGGATCGCGATCATAAATCGGCAGAAACAGATCGTTAATCTGGCCAATTAATGCGCGTGCAGCGGGGCGAAGTTCAGGATATTTTCCGGAAGTGCTTGATGTACCAGAAGAAGAACTGCTTGCGGGCTTTGGCGCTGGAGCAGATGCAGCAGGAGCTTTAATATTCTTGAATGCTGCGATAGGAGTTCCGATTGGATACTTCTTCAAGAATTCTGGAAATACGGTAAGAGTATATTTTTTGTTATATCCCATTGCGGCAAAAATCTGCGGGCTGGCAATCTGCCTGAGTGTTCCCTTTTGCACCACGTATGTTTTGCCATTGAGACCAACTACCCACCCGTCAACATACCGCTCAATGTGCGGACCGCGAGGATAACGTGCCAACTCTGCTTTTGTTACAGGCAGGATCTGACCAGACCACGGATACGCCTCTGCTTCATATAAATAATCCTGCAGGTAGAGCCGCTTCGTGAGCTGACCTTTTGAATTTTCTTCAATGCGCCAAATTGTACCGCCATGGTACGCACCTTCGTACATTACGGTTCCCCCTGGGTGCACATCAGTTTTGGTAATAGCAGCGCCTGCTGCAAATTCATTAATATGCGCCTGAGAAGCTGGGTATACATTTCTTGATGGATATCCTAACGCCTTTCGAACTGCTGCAGAAAGCGGTCTGCGACGAAGCTTATCGTCAATAAAATATTGCTTACCATCCGGCGCCTGTAATATTTTTCCGATGTATAAAGGATTTACTGATTTCACTACTTTGTAGCGCGCCATGTCAGCATCGGAAATCGTAACAATCAAATCACCCTTAAAGTAGTGAGCCTCTTTCAGCCACAGCTCAACAATTCGAGGCAACACCATGCTTTTTGTACCATCTTTTACGTAGTACACCGTCGGGCTTTTCGCAGTTTTTACAAGCGTCCCGTTTGGGAGAAAGTTCGGGTTAAGAGTTGAAGGGTAATATGCCGGGTCGGCAACAAACCCTGGAGGGAATGCTGCGTGAGCAGAAAGCCCAACACCGCCAAAGAAAACAACTGCACTTATAATAAAGAAGGATTTTATATAGGTCATACCCTACAGTATATCCCTAAAAATCTGCCAATGCCTCAGTGCGACCTAGTATCACTATTACTTTTTAAGCAAAGTAAATTCTATTTCTTCAAATCCCCCTACGTAATAACACCAAAACCTTGAACACAGTGCCGGGGAAAGGTTGGCTAAAAAACTATACAAAACATCTAAAAATCTTAGAGGATAATACACAAGCCCGAAAAACTCTTTTTTAAATTCTTTTTGCCCAAGCCAATGAAGCTTCATACTAATAAGGGTAAATGGCGTACCTGTATACCCACCCTTAAACGAGGGAGTAAAATACAGGGGAAAAGTGACATCAAAGCCGGTTTTATGTTCCGGATGACTAAACCCTCGCGAAAAATGCGGGACCTTAATAATAAGCTTCCCGTTAGTATCCAATATCCTGTACAGCTCCTTCATAACTCCGAAGACATCCTCCAAGTGCTCAAGACAATGCTCGGTCACAATTTCTTGAAACTCTTTATCTGCAAACGGATAAGGAAACTTGCTCACATCCAACTTAATATCAGGATTCGACTTTTCGTCCCAGTCCACATTCACATACCCCCCCTTCTTAAATTGTCCCGAACCCAAGTTAAGCTTTTTCATATTTAAAAACCCAGTATTTATTGAGAAAAAATCCAACAAAAAAAGAAAGTGGCAACACTATCAAACCCGCCATATAGTACTTTAACCCCACATAGTCAGTAAAAAATACTCCTCCGAAGTAATTTATGGATGTTCCGATAATACTTACAAAAATATACCTGATCACCTGAGATGCCATGTCTCGTAATTATAGACACGTACACATAAAGAATCAAGCAAAAAGCTTCGCCCATAGCACTACGCAAACCTTTTGACTAATCACCCACATTTCCGTATAGTCGTTCTATGTCACTAAAGATAGGTATTGTCGGGCTTCCGAACGTGGGGAAATCCACGCTTTTTAATGCACTCACAAAACAAGCTGCGGCTGCACGAAACGTACCGTTCACAACCATTGAACCAAACGTAGGCGTAGTGCCGGTACCAGACCCGCGCCTGGACGTGCTCGCCAAGATATCCGAATCAGAAAAGGTAGTTCCGACTACCATTGAATTCGTAGATATCGCAGGCTTGGTTAAAAAT
>CAZZHI010000005.1:0-5819 GCA_964654145.1 uncultured Candidatus Saccharibacteria bacterium | reverse complement strand
GATTGTGCATGTAGTACGATTTTTTGAAGATGCGGACGTCATCCATGTGCATAATGCCGTAAACCCTTCCGGAGACGCAGACACCATTAATACCGAGCTTGCGCTTGCGGACCTTGCGATTATACAAAAATTAATTCAGAACGCAGAAAAAACTGCGAAGGCATCCAGCCCCGAAGGAAAAACTGCAGCAGCGCAGCTTGGAGTGCTCCAGAAAATCGAACAGCAGTTATCGGAAGGAAACCCTGCTCGAAATACAGACCTAACCGAAAAGGAGCAGGAATTAATACAAGGAATTGCACTACTGACGATTAAGCCCATGATGTATGTTGCGAACGTTTCTGAAGAACAGTTAAAAAATCCTCCCCAGGAATTACCATTATCAGACGGAACGAAGGTGCCTGTACTTGCCCTATCAGTAAAAATTGAACAGGAAATCATTCAATTACCAGAAGACGAGCGAGAAATCTTTTTGTCAGAATACGGCCTTACGGAAACGGGCTTGGATCGTCTCATACGGGCAGGATATGAGTGCCTAGGGCTTATCACCTTCCTAACCACCGGGAAGCAGGAAACCCGCGCCTGGACTGTTACAAAGGGTAGTAGCGCGCCCCAAGCAGCAGGAAAGATCCATTCCGACATGGAACGAGGCTTTATTCGGGCAGAAACCGTCTCGTATGAAGACCTTACCACTCTTGGAAGCTACGCAGCCGCTCGTGCTGCCGGCAAGGTCCGGGACGAAGGAAAGACCTACATTGTCAAAGATGGGGACATTTTCTTGTTCAAATTTAGCGTATAAGGGGGTATTTGGGCTATAGGTTGACGATTTTCGAGCTTTCCCCTACACTATTTGTATGAAACAAAACCAGTACGAAATCACCTATTTGATCGACCCTACCCTCAGCGAAGAGGACCGTGGTGCGCTTGAATCGTCCGTAGACGACCTTGTCGTAAAGCTATCCGGATCCGTAGTATCATCCTCCCCTACGCTCCGCAAAAAACTTGCATACGAAATCGCTCGCAAAAATACTGCGTTTCTTCGGGTTATCAATATAGAGCTTCCAACTGATAAAATCGCCGAAGCAAAGGATTTTCTAAAGAGGTCTACTGGAGTTATGCGATTTACTATCCTCGCAACAGCAGAGCGAACTCGCATGAGCCAAGAACTTCTCGAAAAGCACGCGAAGAAATCAGGACGCGATAAGGGAGGAAAGCCGATGCACAAAAAAGCTCCAGAAGCAGCAAGCGTGGCAGCACCAGCAAAAGAAGTAACAATGCAGGATGTAGAAAAAGGCATCGAAGAAGCATTAACAGAGGAAGTAAAGTAACTCATATGGACTTAAATAAAGTAATGCTCATCGGCCGCCTCACCCGCGACCCAGAAGCACGAACTACTCCCCAAGGCACCGCAATTACCAGCTTTTCTATTGCAACAAGCCGCGTATGGAAAGACCAGCAAGGAGCGCAGCAAGAAAAAACTGAATACCACAACGTAGTAGCATGGCGAAGACTTGCGGAGATCGCAGCTCAGTATCTCGGAAAAGGCCGACAAGTATACGTAGAGGGTTACCTCCAAACACAGAGCTGGGACGATAAAACATCCGGACAGAAACGATACCGAACAGAAGTAGTGGCAGAAAATATGATTATGCTCGGCAATAAGGGAGATAGCGCAACAAAAATGACAACCGGAACGGCAACGTCATTCACCCCCTCCCAAGCGCCAAGCAGAAACTCAGGACCAGAACAAGAAATAGCGGCTCCATCCAATATTTCAGATGAAGAAATTCGAATTGAAGATATCCCATTTTAATCACCTATGATGCAAAAACAACAGCGAAAATACCCTACCGAGTGCATACTTTGTGCAGAAAAGCTTCAAGAGATTCCGATGCAAGATACGGAAATGCTCCGAAAGTTTATGAGCGGACAAAACAAGATTTTGCCTCGCCGAAAAACTGGCGCTTGCGCAAAGCACCAACGAGTAGTTGCTCGAGAAATCAAGCGCGGCCGCGATATGGGCGTGCTCCGATACCGAGGGCAATAGACCTCACATACGTGAGTCAGGATAGGAAAAATTTTATCGTACGAAATACAGGCTTCATATGTGAAGCCTGTAGTGCTGTTGTGCCGCCCGCAAAGAGCACATGTAGGAACCATTGCACCGCGTGCCTTGCCTCAAAGCATGTAGACGACCGTATTCCTGGCGACCGAGCATCAATGTGCATGAGCATAATGCCAGCAGTTGCAGTAGAGGGAAGTAATCCAGATACGCTCGATCTTATTCACAAATGCTCATCATGCGGGCACACGCAGCGCAACAAAATAGCAACGGACGATAGTCGAGAAGCTATCTTTGAGCTTATAAAACGCGCAGCCTAACGAATTTCTACAGATTCGATAACAATTGGAGTAACAGGAATATCGTTTTGCCCAGTTTGGACTCCGGCAATAGCATCCACTACATCCATTCCAGATACCACTGCCCCAAATACCGGGTGCCGACTTGTAAGGGGTGGCTTATCAAAATCGAGCCCAGTATTATCGGTAAGATTAATGAAAAACTGACTGCCCCCAGAGTTAGGCGCGCCCGTGTTTGCCATTGAAATTGTTCCGCGAACGTTGGAAAGCCCTGCCACAAATTCATCCTGGATTGTATACCCAGGTCCGCCCGTTCCATATATTGAAGAATCATCTCCTTTAGAATTAGAGTCCCCGCCCTGGATCATAAACCCAGCAATGACTCGATGGAATTTTGTGCCAGTGTAATACCCCTCTTGTGCAAGCTTTAAGAAGTTACCCGTAGTAATTGGCATCTGCTCCGTATATAAATCAATTCCAATATCTCCTTTATTTGTTTTGAGAATAATATCTGCTTGGCCGCTTGATTGAACTGATTGTTCCATAGGTTTTTTAGTGAAGAGAAAATATGAAATACCCACCGCAGCCGCAATAAGAAGCGCAGAGGAAATAATAGACTGTTTCGTCATACGTATACGAGAACTAATTAGGAGTAGCGTCTTCCCGCTCTACTGCTTCCCAAATAGCTTTTTCTAGCTCTTTTGCAATCTTTGGATTCTGGCGAAGATAGGTTTTTGAAGCTTCCCTGCCCTGGCCAATCTTTTCTTCTCCCATAGAAAGCCAGCTTCCCGCTTTTTGAATGAGCTTGTACTCGATTCCCTTATCAACCAAATCGCCTTCATAACTGATTCCTTCGTTATACATAATGTCGAATTCCGCAACTCGAAATGGAGGGGCTACTTTATTTTTTACCACCTTCACATAGGCGCGGCTTCCGATAATCTTTTCCCCCATTTTAATCTGAGCACGACGACGAATCTCAAGACGAACAGAAGAGTAAAACTTTAACGCTTTGCCCCCTGTGGTCTCTTCAGGGTTTCCAAATACTACGCCTATCTTCATCCGAATCTGATTGATAAAAATAACCGTTGTGTTCGTTTTTGAAACAATACCAGTTAACTTGCGGAGCGCCTGACTCATAAGACGAGCTTGAAGCCCCATATGAGAATCCCCCATCTCTCCCTCAATTTCAGCACGAGGAGTAAGAGCTGCTACGGAGTCTACAACAACCAAGTCCACCGCGGCAGACTTTACGAGTGTTTCTACGATATCAAGTGCCTGCTCCCCATGGTCTGGTTGGCTAATCAATAGGTTATTGATATCAACTCCGATTCGCTTAGCGTACTGCGGATCGAGCGCGTGTTCCGCATCAATGTATGCAACGGTTCCACCCTTCTTTTGGCATTCCGCTGTAATGTGAAGCGCAAGCGTAGACTTTCCAGAAGACTCTGGGCCGTACACTTCTATAATTCTCCCGCGAGGAACTCCTCCGATTCCAAGCGCAATATCGAGAGACACAGACCCTGTGGGAATTGCATCAATCGCTACTTTCTTTACTTCCCCCAAGCGCATAATTGCGCCATCGCCGAATTTTTCTTTGATAATATCGACCGCAGAACCAACTGCAATATCATGATTATCCTGAGCTGTTTGTTTCTCTTTTGTTTTACTTTTGGTTGTATCTTGAGGCATACAATAAGCGTACTCCCATTATGATACCCGGAGCAAGAATAGCTGCTTTATCCGTACCCGCCCCGCCGCATTAACCACCTCGACCCGAACGGGATTAATGCCTTTATGAAGCACCAGGAGCGCAGAAAAGCGCGCATCGGCCCTCATGAGAACCTGCTCTCCATTTATCTTCACTTGGGCCTGCTGTTCGGCAATCCCCTCAATCGTAACGCCACTCCCTTCCACAACAGACGAAATAGGGCTTGTAATTTTTAGCGCCGGGAGCCTCCAAAATGATTGAACCTGCCAAGCAATATACGCCCCCACCAAAAGTGTCAAGAACACACCAGCTGCCGCTAAAATAATTCGAGGGTGAATTAAGCGCTGAAAAAAAGTTTCCGGCGTGTGTAGTTTGAGCGGAATACGCTCTCGGACATGCGAGAGTGATCGCAAAAATGCACGAGAAGAATCTCGCGTATCAATACCAAGATATTTTGCATACCTCGTATATGCACCGCGAGCATACAACTCTGCAGAGAACACCGAATAATCCTCCTGCTCAAGCGCCTGGAGTTGTTTAAGGGGGATGTGAAGCTCTTGGGCAACCTGCTCTAAAGAAAGTCGATGGCGATTACGTGCTTTTATCAGCCGCTCCCCGATCCCTTCTTGTTGCCCTCCCTTTCCCGGACGAACCCCTACCATTTTTCATCTTCTCCCGTCTCCTCCTCTACTACTGGCTCCGGATCATCCTCTACGATTTCATGGCGCGAAAGAACCGGCTCTCCATACCCTTCCGCTTCTGCCTGCGCATATACTTCTCGAGGCTTATTCCCTTCCTGCGCGCCAATTACTCCAAATTCTTCCAACATATCCAGCAAGCGCGCGGCGCGAGAGTACCCAACTCGGAGCCTGCGCTGGAGCAACGAAGCGCTCGCCTTACCAGACTCCATTACAAGACGCTTTGCTTCTTCAAATAACACATCATCCCCGGCGTCACCAGCCTCTCCACTCCCCGCATGAACAGGGGAAACAATACTATCATCAAATTCTGCATCCATCGGATTTTTGTCTTTCAAGTCTTGTACTACCTGGCGGACTTCTTCGTCAGAAATAAATCCTCCCTGCAATCGAACAGGCTTTGCGCGATCTCCGGGCAAGAACAACATATCTCCGCTTCCAAGCAGCTTCTCCGCTCCACCGGCGTCAAGGATGGTGCGAGAATCAATCTGAGAAGCAACGTTAAACGCAATACGCGCAGGTACGTTCGCCTTAATAAGACCCGTAATAACATTCACAGAAGGCCGCTGAGTCGCCAATACTAGGTGAATTCCAATAGCGCGTGCCATCTGGGCCAAGCGAACAATCATACCCTCCACATCGCGAGCATGCGTTGCCATAAGGTCCGCTAACTCATCAATCACAATCACAATGAGCGGCATAGCCTCATCTGGATTATTCGCATTAAAGGAAGGTAAATTCCTGGATCCAGACTCCGCCAATAAACGATATCTACGATCCATTTCCTTTACTGCCCACTTCAATGCGTTTACTGTTTTTTCCGGCTCTGTAATTACCGGAGTAAGCAAATGAGGAATTCCGTTATACAGTGATAACTCTACACGCTTTGGATCGACCAAGATCATTCTCACAAGCGCTGGTGAGTTCCTGTATAGGAGCGAAAGAATAAGAGTGTTAATGAAAATAGATTTACCAGACCCCGTTGCTCCGGCAATCAACAAATGAGGCATGGACTCAATAGTCCCCGCTTGAGCAGCTCCGGCAACGTCTTT
>CAZZHI010000004.1:0-37558 GCA_964654145.1 uncultured Candidatus Saccharibacteria bacterium | reverse complement strand
CCGGTGATTCGTACCCTCCCCCATGCGAATGATCCGATTCTTGCTCCGAGCTTCACTTGGCATTCGTGAAGAAGTGGAATAAGAAAATCAAACTGTTGAGCGAAGATGGTGATTTGAAGATCGAAATCTTTTGCGTCTGTGTTGATGGGTTCGTTGCGCTTTTGGATGACAATTTCTACATCTTCTGGTTTAATGCGCCCTTCTAGTCCGGGGCCAGACATGACTACTGAAATGTGCGTTCGCAGCATTTCAGAAAAGTTATGCAGCGCCTGTGGGTTGAACGTTTGCGAATGCTTTGCTTGAGGGATTGAGACGTATGCGATAGTCGACATGGTGACGATCCTTTATCTTGGGATGTGTTTAATTTCATTGATTTCAGAAAACTGTGCTTCTGAAAATTTTTGAGTTTCTGCATCTCTCCACTCCTCTACCCAGCCTGACTGTTTCCTCGTGATGAGGTACAGGAGACTGGTTGCGCGGAGTAGCAAGGGCGGGTCTGCGTCAACCTTGAGGGATACCTTTTCCCACTCCAGCTCGTGAACTGAAATTCCCGCATTCAGCGACTTATGAAGTGGGCTGAACGATTTTTCTGTTTCAAAAATCTTTGGAATTGCGCTCACGAGAGTTGTGCGATCCTCTGTGGTGTATGCAGGAACAGTGTTGAGGCCTTTAGACGTGTGCCGGTGAACAAGTACGACGATCATGATACGAAGCTTTCCTTTTCTCATTACGCGGTTGAGATTCTTTTTACCGTGAGCTCCCCTGCTCTTTCATCGAAAGAGACAACTTCCCAGGGAGAATTTTCCGGATTGGGCACTGCTTCCGGCATAGCAGATGGTTCTACTGCTGCTTCTGCAACAAGCATTGCCATCGGGTGCCCTGCAAGAGAAGTCTGAATGGTAAACGTGCCGATGCCTTCGATGGTGATCCGAAAGGATCCCTGGACAACGTCGGACAAGTCTCGAGAGCCTTTCTGGATCATTGGGATGCTCCTTCTAAATTGGAAGTGAACGGGAATATGCAGAACTATTTATTTAAAGCGTAATTTTCATTAATTGTCAATACTGGAAAAGAAAAAGACCGTTCAACGAAGTGTTGTACGGTCTGTGTTGTTGTTTTATCTCGGGATGTGAAGGAGGTGCGCAAGGTTACGAATTAAATTGGTTTTTCTTCTTCCGTCCTCCTTCCACTCTTCTTTCCAGCCACCCGGTACTTTCCGCAGAAAATACAGAGCGTCTGCCTGGGGAGGGATTTTGCTTTGGGAGAGCCCAGTGTGATAGATTCCGATTCCTGCCTGTTGGCCCTTGAGTTTGGCTCCGCTGTAGACGTTCCTTTTGATCGCTTGTTCCAGAACTGATCCTTTCCTTCTGGTGATAAGAATGGGGGTTCGAATAAGGGTTCCGCCTGTGTGATGATCCAAAACCACGAGCAGCATAATTGGCGCCTTTTCCTGTATAGAGAGCAATACTACTTATATAAGTATAGCTCAAAAGTAATATATTGTCAAATAAAAAAGGAACTAGGCGCCAAAGCGTAGTTCCTTATAGTGTGCTAGTTACGTTACGAATCTCCCGATGAAAGAAAGGACGCTATTGTTGGGCGAATAAGAAACAGGTCATGTTGGTTGAAGGTATGACCGAGTGAGAGCCGCAGTTGGGTCATTTTGTGGACAAACGGAATGCGGACGAGTTTCTCCCTTTCGTCGAGCCAATGCGAACCTAGTGCAACTAAATCACGATCATGGAGAAGTTCAATGCGCTGCATTTGGGACATGAGTAAGAGACAGCTTAATGTTTCCAGGAGGGTCGCAGGTTGATAATCTAATTCTCGGAGAATTGCAGTAATATTTTTTTCGACGATTTCTTTCTGAAACCATATGAGGCGGTAATCCGCCAAAATGGGTTCGCTGTACTGTTGAAAGTGCTTCGTTTTGATTCTTGGGTTGATTTTGCAGATTCCAGCATGGCGGGCCAGCCTTTTTATATCTAGCCCCATACTTGTTTTTGCGTGGAATGATTGATCTGATAGTTGGTACGTCGTTTTTCCTCTTTTTGCTATGGGTTGGAAAGTAACAACCTGATTCTTCATGATTCGTATGCTCCTTGCAAGAAAATCCTGAAATAGTGCCGTATGTTTACTATACGGTTACCAAGATATTTTTCCAAAATTTATATTTCAGGTACTGTGCGTGCGCTGATGAGTGCGGCGAGACTCCAGAATAGCGCATTGGTTGGGTATACGTCCCAGATGTCTACAAACAACGCTTGTACCATAAATGCAGCGAGGAATCCGATACCCGCAATACCCAGTGCGCGGGATGTACTGTCTTGGCGCTGTATTGCATGGAAGCACGCAGTAAAAAATCTCCAGAATAACCAAAGCGTAAACACGATTCCGATTACACCCATTTCAATAAATGTTTTGAGGTACTGGTTGTCTACGAGTGTTTGGTCTTTTGAAATTTGCACCGTGCGTGATTCCCCTGAAGTGATATCGATCGCAGAAGCGTCTCCCCCTTCGTACGACTCCGTGATTACATTCCCTAGCCCTTTACCGATAACTGCATCCACGTTAGATGTTTTTGAAATGAGGTTTACTGCAAACGCGATACGATCTGCATTGCTTGCATAATTTGGATCAAACGCGCTTGCGAGGAATGTCCCGACCGGAGTAAATCGAACAGCTGCAAAGAGTGCGAGTGCGAGAATGCCAAGCCCGAGCGCAATCTGTTTTTTATGTGCTGCAAGCGAGATACTTTTTCTGTTACCAAGGAAGAGTGCAAGCATGCTGGCTGTAATCCCCACCACAAACCCAATCCAGGCTGCGCGTGTATATGTTAGGTAAATAAGCGCCGTGCTTGTAAGTGCGATAAGCAGGGTTGGCAGTTTGTGTAGATATGTTTGAAAGCGATGCGTAGTAAGTACTCCTGCGCAGAGAGTAATTCCGGTAATGAGATATTCTGCAAAGACGGTTGGGTGGGCAAACGTGCTGGCGACGCGAGGAATCCAAATAGAGCGGGCCGGGTCGAACCGAAGTACGGTGCTATCGGGAAGATGCAAAAACTGAAATATCCCGAGCAAAGCTGTAATAGTGAGTGTTGCAAGAAATACAATGTATCGAACTTTCATGTGCTTTACGGTATGGGGCAAGTAGAGCACTCCGAAGTACAGCACGATGTAGAGCCCGATGTCTCGGAGCCGAAGTAATGAAAGCGTGGTGATGCCTGCGTTAATAGTTTCAAACACTGCCCACGTAACAAGTGCCAGTATTGGCGCAAAGAGCGCATTTCTTCTGTACGGGAGTTTTTGAGTAAGAAGTGGAATAAGGCATGTACGGAAAAACAGAACAATAATGAGTACGTCTTTAATCAAGGTGGCATTACCTACTGTTTGGGTTACTTTCAGCATTGGAAGAAGCGGCGAAAGCGCGATGAGCGTCAAAAAAGATTCTTCCGGATATTCCCATGCCCACCATGCAAATAGCACGGCTACAAGGCCAGCAAGCGCCATCGGTAGCCCATACGCTAAGCCGAGCACTATAATGCAGCCAAGAGCAATTGTTCCCCACGCAAATTCATCTCGTATGATCATACGTTGTTTGTAATAGTATTCTTTTGCTGAATGTGAACAAGTGATGCGGCAAGCGCAATGAGCATTGCTACTGGGTAAAGAATAAAAAGGGTTATAGCGGCAGTCGTTCCTAAGTGCTTGCGCGCATATACAATTGCGCTGTCGAGAAATGGTTTTGTGCGGCGAATTCCAACGAGCTGATTAAAACTCACTCCCCCATGATGCACGATGGAAGCACTCGGCGTGTACACGATATTCCAGCCAGCATTGTTTGCCTGCTTGCAGTAGTCTACCTCTTCAAACCAAATCCAGAATGATTCATCGAGCCCGCCTAGTTGTTGTAAAACGGTATTGCGGATTAGAAATGCAGCACCCATTACTTGATCCACTTGCGATTCTTGGTCGTATTGAAAGTCGGCCATCATGTAGTGTTTCCAGGAAGGGCTATTTGGCAATAATCTTTGAAACTTCAGGAACAGCATTGCAAGCACGGGAAGTGTTGGAAAGGTGCGCACGGAATGTTGAACTTCTCCCGATGGGGTTACAAGCTTTGGCCCTACGATTCCTGTTTTTGGATTTTGATCAAGTATCTCAGCCATGCGTTCGAGCGAATGTGGCTGCACCTGCGTATCGGGATTTAATAAAAGAATGTGGTCGCCTTCTCCGCCATGTTCGTATATGTATTTCATTCCAATATTGTTCGCCTTTGCGAACCCAAGGTTCGTATCTTCTCGAATAAGGATATATCCGTTCTCTTCTGCAATACGTTCTACTTGTACGAGGGATTCATCTTTTGATGCATTATCTACAACAACAACGTGGCGGATAGATGTTTTCTCGGGAAGGTTAGCGATAGAGGTAAGGCACGCGGTAAGCAGCGACCCTGTATTCCAATTTACGATAACAATAGATATTCGGTTCATACGCATAAGCGTAGTACAAAACAGGAAAATACGGTATTGTATTGGTGTATGGCGGAGCGGGACATTATTACAAGCTACTTAAACGATATTCTTCCAGTTGGAAACATGGAGGATCCGAGCTGGAATGGTTTGCAGGTAGAAGGTAAGGAAACAGTACGTACGATTGTAACAGGAGTAACTGCGGGAACTGAATTATTTAATCGCGCAAAAGAAATTCAAGCGGATTACATTGTGGTGCACCATGGTCATTACTGGCGATACGGTACCCCATCGCTTACGGGGTGGGAAAAAAAGCGAGTAGATATTTTATTGCAGAATAATATGTCTTTATACGCTTCTCATTTGCCGCTCGATAAGCATCCTGAATTTGGAAACAATATTCAATTATTACGGCTTCTTGGAGCAGAGGTTTCCGGAGATTTTTCTACTCATGGAGAATCTACAAGTAGCTATACCGGAATGATTATGCGCGGAAAGCATATGGAAGAAATTGTACAGACGCTCAATAATTCCCTACAAACAACATGCATTGCTCTCCCCTTTGGCCCTGCGATTATCCGCACCGTGGCAGTATGTTCTGGCGGCGGTGGATACAAAGCATTCGCAGAAGCGCTTGATCAAAAAGTTGATTTGTTTATTACTGGCGATACGGCAGAAATATATAACGACGCAAAAGACTCCGGAACGAACGTACTATTTGCGGGGCACCATGCAACAGAGCGACTCGGAATTCGTGCACTCGGTGAAGTATTGCAGAAAAAGTTTTCCATCCACGTGGAATTTATCGACGTTGCTACCGGACTATAAAATAAAAGTCCCACCGAAGCGCGTCGGCGGGATAAAGACATTGTTTAAGAGACTTTTTTCATCGGAACGGAAATACGGAGCAGTCGCTGGATTTTTACGATTCCGGTGCTGCTGGCATTTACCACATCAGGCATACTGATTCGCAATTTGTCTGCGACTTTGTGAACCCGATACCATTCGCGATCATCACCTCCCAGGGCAAACGATAGCGTAAGACAGTTGCGTTCGCGGCTCGTGAGATTGTGCTTGAGGATTGGAGTAAGCAGCTCAGCGCATTTTTTGGAAGAGTACTCCTTTGCTTGTTCGAAGCCGACCCTTTCAATCAAAAACTTTTTTGGACCAAACGGATCCTTCTTCTTGTTCCCCATGATTATGAGATCTCCTGATAAAGAGGAAAAGTACAATCAATATCCGATATGTAGATTGTATCATGGAGGCATGAAAAAATCCCACACAAGGTATAAACCTTGGTGTGGGATGTGATAACAAGTCAGTTATCATGAGGCTGTTTGAAGGCCGAGCTTTCGTTTCATCTTTGCTTCTGCGGAGGTGCGAAAAGAATTGATTTCCTGCTCAGTAAGATGAAAGCGTTTCTTGAGATCGGGAATTGAAGCTGCTCCTTGATGTTCATCAAGCCCATATATAGCTCTGATGATTTGCCGTTCTCGAAGCGTCAGCGCCTTCATGCTGTCTTCCAGTGTTGCCATTGCTTCGTGCGGTGTATAGTCCGAGACATCTTCGATGCCAAGTTTTTGCAGACGCTTTTGCGCAGGCGATAACTTGCGAACCTTTGTTTTCATTTGGGAATCTCCCTGTAGAAAGTGCAATAGAGTACCTTTAAAGCGAATATAGCCTTTTTGGACTAAAAGTCAAGGTCTTTTCCTATTCTTGTTATCTGCTAGCTACGTTTTGTATAACGCGAAGTGTTTCTTTTGCTGCAGTGTCCCAAGAAAATCGTTTTGCGAGCTGGATGCTTTTTTCTGAAAGCGAAGTCTTATTGGTAAGCGCTTCGGCGATTCCCTGAACAATGGAGGATGCATCTTCTGGGTTTATAAGGACGGCCGCTTCTTCTGCAATTTCTTTCATACTGGATCTATTGCTTGTAACAAGCGGCGTGCCGCATGCAGCAGCTTCAATGAGCGGAATGCCAAACCCTTCTTGCAAGCTTGGTAAAATAAATGCTTCTGCGTTTGCATAGAGTGCTGGCAGTACATCGTCTGGAACGGCACCTGGAACAATAATGGACTCTTTGCGAGAAGATGATGCAATTCGACTGAGTATGTCGTCTTGATGCCACCCATGGCCTCCAGCGATGACAAGTTGAATGTCTTGCCGGCCTAGTTGTTCAAAGGCTGCAACAAGAGAGGCAATGTTCTTCCTTGGCTGTATTTGCCCTACGTATAATATGTATGGGCGTTGGAGAGCCGGATATGCTGCTTGGAGTCGTAAAAGTCCATCACTTTTTTCTTGTTCTGAAAATACTTTGAATCGATTGTGATCAATTCCGTGATGCACAACGTATACGGAATCTTTTCGGCCATAATATTTTTCAATATCTTTTTTTGTGGCTTCAGAAACTGCAATAATTGCGTCCGCTTCTTTGGCTACTTGCGCACTGAACGTATGAAGCAAGAGCCAGTCTTTATATCGGAATTGCTCGGGGTATTCATGAAAGGCTAGATCGTGAATGACTGCTATTGTTTTTGTTTTTGGGGGCCGAATAATCGGTAGCTGTTGAATCGGCATAAAGAGTACATCAGGCCTGTCGCGCAGTAGTTCTATTGGGAGGCGAAGCTGCGTCCACGCTGCAGGAAATGGTGACGCATGCCAATTCTTTACAGAAGGTTTGCTAGGCGCTGTGCATGGCCCATAAAAGTTCCAATCTATATCTTTGGCAATGTTAGGTAGGCGCGCAGCTAACTCCGCAGTATAGCGAGTGGTGCCATCTGCCCTGCCGGTACATAAATCTGATGCATCAAATGCGACATTCATACTGTGTATGTTCTACCCGATTGTTTTCTTCAGCAAGTTCATGAGCTCTTTGGCTCGTTGGTCCCACCCGTGCTCTTTTGCAAGAGAAATTCTCGTTTTGTCGTCTTTTGCTCCTGAAGAAAGAATATCCGTAATATGTTCCGAAAATTCTTTTGTATTGTTTGCGTATGAAATAGTATCAGTGTATTCACGCAGTTCTGGAACTCCGGACGCAACAATCGGTTTGCCTGTCGCCATAAATTCCCAAAACTTCAGTGGAAAGCTTGCTTCATTGTATTCGTTATTTTTGTATGGAATAAGGCAAATCGTAAAATGCTTTACATATGCCGGAACATATTCTTGCTGCACCGTTCCGATCATATGAACATTGGGGAGTTTTGTGAGTTTTTTAAGCGCAGGGGTCTTATGGTCTACAACGGGTGACCCAACAAACACAAACTGCCACTGCGGATGAGCGGTTGCGCTTTGCACAAGCAAATCAAAGTCATATTTATAAGAATCAAGTGCCCCTACAGAGCCCACAATAGGCGTTGGAATATGCGAAAGCGCTTCGTTTGCTTGCGCAGCAGCTTCTTGTGATATGTCTTTTGTATACAGTTCGACATTGCCAGCGTTGAGAACCAAGTGCATGTTTTTTGTATGGCGACGCTTCATTTTAAGCAATCGCTTCGAAGTTACTGTTACCAGGTCTGCACGTTTTAAGATTACTCGCTCCTCGCTATGTACTCGTTCTGGGTTTCGATTTACTCCCGCTTGAGCCGCATGATTATCTACGCAATCGTATACTACGGTGTTGTTTTTGAAATACGGCAAATATTCCGCTGCTTCTGTGTCGTATATCCACATCACGGTATTGCCGTGCGTAAAACCAAGCTGCTTTGCAGTACGCATAACTGACTTGCGATTGAGGAAGTGGTTTATGCGGCTAATCCATACAAATTCTCTTGAGCCTGGAATTAAATTCCATTGAGATTTGATATAGAGGTAGTCACTTTTCTTCTCGTATGAAAAAAGGCGCATGAGTAATGTACCGATCTCTTTTGGCTTGAATGCATGTTGAGCAATATATCGAAAAATCCACACTCGCGGCTCTACATACAGCACAGGGTATTCTTTTGAGAATCGCGCAGAAATGTGCTGGCGATTTGTCCAGCTTGGGAGATCGTACAGTGCTCCAGCAAAGCAAATAATTTTTATATCCGCACTTTCAACCGCAGTTTCTTGTTTTTTAAGGAATGGAAGAAGTGCATGTGTGTATGCTTCACGGAATATGTATATTCCTAGAAGCGCAAACATAATACTGCGCGCAAGGAGGCTTGGGGTTGTCCAAAGCCAAGCAGTGCTTACGGCAAGTACGGCCAGCAGGATTCCGAGATGAATTGGTACAAGGGTTATAGCAAAAGAACGTTTTGCGATAACAGCCATTGCAATATATGCAACAATTGACCCGATGAGCATTCCTGCAACTGCAAGAAATGCATTACCGCCCATAAAAAGCGCTATAACCGATATTGCTCCGGAAATACTTGTGAGTATTCCAAAGATGACGGCGCGCATTTTGGGTTTATTCGCAGACACAAAAATACTGCTTGTTCCAAGATCGATAAGGGAATACAGGAAGAACGCTACTGTTAGTAAAATGATGAAAGGCTGGGCTTCAGAATATTCTGGTTTTCGAATAATATACGTAAGAATTTCGGGGATAAAAAAGAGCAAGGCAACTGTAATTCCTGCCATAAGTACGAGAACGCGATGCATGTTTCGTGTTACAACATGAGCAAATTCATCGCGCTTATTTGCAAACAACGTGCTCATCCACGAAAGGTTTACTTCCGAAAGTGCGGCCGCCAAGATAATAAGCTTTGACCCAAAGGTAAGAGAAATATTTAAATCTCCTAGCTGTTCACCAATTAACACTCCACCGAGCAAAAGAATTGGTAGTCGCTGCCATATCACATAAAAAATTCGTGATATGTACATAAAAATTCCGATATGCAGCAAGTGTTTTCCGTATAGTTTAATGTCTGACCAGCTCGGCAGAGCTAAATGCCCTGCGAGCTCCCTTGCAATTAAGACGGTGAGCATAATCACCATAAGCGTGGTCGTTATAATGACTGCCCAAAAGAACCCTGCAACATGGAATTTCCAAGTGAGTAGCCCAAAAGCAATGATATTTACTGTTGCGGTAATAATTTGCACTACGTACAGGGAAATAAATTTCTTCATTCCTGTAAGCGTTGCCCCAAGAACATCCTGAAGCCCTTGAAGGATGAGCGATGCGGCAAACAGTTGAATATACGGGATAATTTCTGGGCGATTGTAGAGACGAACAGAGATAAAGCCCGCAAGCGCAAGGAGCGCTATGGAAAGAGGAAGAGTAACCGCTTGGCGTGCAATGTGGGATACCCAAAATACTTTTCCGATTTCTTTTTTATTGCTTCGCACTGCAATTTCCCTGATAGCTCCATCCACAATCCCTAAATGCTGGCTCACCCCTATTAATCCGCCGATAGACATAACGAGCCCAACTATTCCGTATTCGGTTTTGCTTAAAACCTGAATAATAATAATGCTCTGCACCACCCCTAGTACGGTAGTTACTGCCTTTGTTGCAACGGATAGTAGCTGGATTCTCGCAAGATTCATGATTATATTTCGCTTAATAGAGATGTTAATTGCTTTATAATCGCTTTCCAGGAAAATTCTTGCGTTGCTCGCATTTTTCCGGCCTGCCCATACTGAACTGCGATTGTAGGATGAAGGAGTAATGTTTGCAATGCTTCATGTATAGAACCTACGTCACCTTCTTTTGCGAGGATTCCAGTTACAGTATCCTGCACAGCTTCGGGTATTCCGCCAGTATGTGTTGCCACGACAGGGAGTCCGAAATATGCGGCCTCCATATATACAATTCCAAAACCTTCATAATCGCCTGGCAATTCTTTCGGCGTGAGTGCAAATAGCGTTGCCTTGCTGTAGATTGCGTGAAGATCAGCATCTGAAACATTTCCAAGGAAGGTCGGAGAAATATTAAGCCGATCTGCTACGCGCATTAAAGGTTCCTTCTCGGGCCCATCTCCTACAATTACTAATGGAATTCTTTCAGCGCCTAGTCTTGCGTATGCAGTAAACAGATCTTCTATCCCCTTGCGTCGTACGAGCCTTGCAACACTGAGAATATATGGAGCTGCAAGATTATATTTTTTTAGAACTTCTTCCGGGGTATTTTTTTGAGAAAGAGAAGCTATATCTATTCCCGGGTATAGCATGGATATATTTTTTTCTTCTACGCCTAACTGTATAAGCTCTTGCTGTGTTCTTTTATTAATACAAAGAACCCTGTCGGCTTCCTGTAGCACGCGAACAAGTTGAGCTCTTGTTCTTTGGTTTGCACTCCAGCTCGCAATTTCCATCCCGTATGTGCATACAACATATGGGATACTCAAACTTCTTTTTAGCAGCCGAGCAATTCTTCCTTCAACGAGTGCCTTTCCGCATAGAATAACGTCTGGTTTTTGTATACGCGCAAGTTTTTTTAGTGAGAAGTACAGCGGAAGCCATGCAGGCCATAGGGGTTTCCATGAAAATTTTTTCCGGACTACGTATGGTAGGTCTGTATGCTGTTCTGCTATTTCAATTGGTGCAAATACGGTAACGCTTCCTTCCGGAAGGTGTGATGCAATTCCGGTGAGATAACGCTCTATTCCCCCGATTCTTGGGGGCCAATTTTCAGCGATGAGCCATATATGCATATAGCCATCATACACGAGTTAGTATGCCTTCACGAGCTTCACTTCTTGGTAGTAATAGTTCAGAATTTGTTGATATGTCCAATCTTTTGCTTTTGCAAATCCAAATGCTCCCTGTGCGCTCATTCCTACGCAATGCCCCAGGCATCGAGAAGAATGGTGGTACGGATCTTCTACGGATTTTTGAAGATGAGGAAACCGACTTGTATTCCAAGCTTCTTTTGCGGAGCGGGTTCTTCCATCGGAATCAGAAAAATAAATAGTCGCAACCGGCTTGTCTGCTTCGCTGTCTGCCACCACGATTCCTTTTACTTTCTTAAATATTGCTGACATGCGCGAAGTGATAATTTCGTATTCGTATCCGCGGTAGATTTGATCATTCGGGGTGTTGGTAATATCAAAATCTTTTGATTCTGAACGGCCACCCGTGACTATTTTGTGATACAGGACGTACGTTCGAGCAGCAATACCGAGGGCTTTAATATATTCTTCGGGGCCTTCTCCGGATGTTTCTCCTAATCCTTTTAAGTAATCTTCTACTCGAAGTTCGTTAATTGCCCACAGTTCATTGCAACCATCACACTTACGAATCTCGATAATTCCTCGAAATCTATTGTAGTTTTTCCCTTTATACGTAACCGATGGGTCGCTATAGCTGGTAATTTCCATGATTGCGCTATTAAGTGGTGTAAATCGGATCTTGTTTTTTGTATCAAACTTTTTCCCGTCACCACGTACGTGATATTTGCCGTCTGAATAGCTCACGGAAATTTCTTTACCGGCATTAACTGTTGCAAGCACCTTTGTTGCTCCTTCTCGGATTTGAAACTTGTTATTGGCAGTTACGGTAATTGCAGAACCGTTTGTGTTTGTAATTCCAATACGTACTATTTCCCCCGCGGTATGGTTCCCGATTCCTGCGAGCGCTTTTTTAATGATTCGTGAAGTTGCGGAAGAGGAAGAAGATGATGCGGCAGGTTTTTGCCCGCAAATAGTGTCTGCTCCCTTGCGTACCTTTTTAGACTTATGGAAGTTCATGGAAGAGATAAGCGCTTTTTCTGTTTTGATTTCTCCACATGAAATACGCTTTCTCCACCAGGCTTTTTCGGCGTTGGTTGGATTATTGCCGAAAGTTTTAATAAAAAGCGGCAATACGTCAATGATTAATTGTTGCTGGGTTGAGACTTTTTTTACTGGAGTTGGGGCTGCCGATGCTGACAGTCCAGTAGAAGCGGCAAAAACTCCTATAAGGATAAAAGACGTGGCGAATAATAATTTTTTAGACATGGCTTTTAGTATACCAAACATATAAAAAAAGACCCACCCCTGCAGCGTCGTAAGACACCACAGGAATGGGCAACTCGGAGGTTTGAAGTATCTTCAAAATTATCTTCTAGCCATCGGGGACGTTTTTGATGTTGGACCACTCTGTTGATGGGCAAACACCTCAAGTGGCACGTTGGTTTTTTAGTACGTCCGAATGGGAAAACAACTCGAGATACGAAAAACTAGAAAAGAAACGGAGGTGGTCTGGGGAGCTTCATGCTGCCTTTCCAAGAAATGGGCCGGAATAGTCCGGCTGTTTAGGAGCAGTTCGCTGTACCGAGAAATGGCACAAAGAAACGTTCTGCTTCCATCTTTTTTGATTCTCGAAAGCCAGAGTCAGCTCAGCGCATATACAATGAAGATCGCATGAGCTCGGCCCTCGCTTTCCAATGAGCGCGTGTACGATCTTGTGATCGCGGTACTCCCAGTGGGGGCCATCGTGGCGAATCCAGCATGCTCTTGAACTGCTGCATTTCCCCCTGTATCGAGGATCGCGGAAACTTCGCAGGTGTCTGTGGCTTTGATCGGCTGACCGGTGTCAATAAACCCGATCATTGCGAGCAGGCCTGCTAGTAGGCCAAGGGCCAACAACTTCATGAGGCAGCCTCCTTTCAAATGCAGAAAACGGATGTCACGAGTATTCGACATACACAGTGCACAAACTTCTTCGCAATCTTTAGGATCACTTCCTTTCTATTTTAGAATTGTGCTGGTAATGTGCAGTCGAAACGAGTCAACGTACGCATTATATGCCCGCCAAACAACCTGTCAAGCTTTCTTTCCCGCTTTTTCCACAGGATATAAATACATAGTATTCGTGGTACAATAGAGCAGTATTTAATATTCTATCCTTCACATATTCCCTATGGACTCTGCTCCCTCCTCTCAGCATATTTTTCTTGTAGAAGATGAGCCGGATATTTCCATGATGTATGAAACCCTGCTCACAAAAGCTGGGTATACTCTGACTGTCTTTAGGGATGGGCAAGAAGCGTGGGAAGCTCTTACGAGTAGGGATCGCCCGGATCTTCTTCTGCTTGATGTGGTAACTCCTCGCAAAGACGGATTTGAAGTATTAACCGACATTCGAAAACACCCAAAGCTTCATGATTTAAAAGTCGTGTTGCTTACAAACTTAGCCCAAGAAGTTGATCGAAAAATGGGAGAAAAGCTTCAGGCAAGTGATTATGTTGTGAAGGCCCATATTACCCCTCACGAGCTGGTTGATAAAGTAAAAAAGTATCTTGCCTCGTAAAATACAACACGGAATTGTTAGTCTCGTTGTTCTGCTCGTTTGTTTGGCGGGACTTGTTATTACTGTTACTCATAGTCGGACGCTAGCTGCGGGCATCGCGCTTAGCACGGTACTTATATTGGTTGTAGCGTATTTTCTGAAGAGATTTTTACCCGATGCGAATACTGTTGGTACTCTCTTGGTTCCGGAATCGGGCACTACTTTTGCGCAGCAAGCACCTGTCGGAAAGAACGGTGAGGTGCTTATTTCCTACGCAAGCTACATTATTCTCCATAGGCGCTTTATTGCATCCCTCCTCTTCACCTTTCTTTTAGGTGGAGGTCTGCTTATAGGGTTTCGCACGATACCTGTACCTACGGCAGCGCTCTTTATTCCAGTTCTTATCGCCTTTTTTGGCGTTGGTATATACGCACTCTATTCATTGCTCCAACTTGCACCTTCTGGTACCAGGTTTACTACTCTTAAAAGCCTCGTTTTAAGTGATCCTCGCCAAGCATTTGCTCGATATGCACCGAAAGAAAACTCTGGCGCTCTAAAAGTTGGATACACCACATATAAACGAATATATAAATTTGGTCTTTGGGCGTTTAGTGTTTTTATTCTTTTGTTGATTATTGGCCTTACGAGGGAGATTACTATTGCGCAGTCTTCTGCGAGTCAAAACTTTCGTGCAGCGCTAGAGCAATTAAAGGTAGTAATAACCACACTAACAACAGGGCAAGGAGATTTGTGGCAAGAGTTGCAAAGGCTTGCTTCGCAAAGTTTGCAACCTGCGCCCACTATTAACGAGGATTCGTTAACTCAGAAAATCGTAGCCCAGCTCACAAAAAATCTCCCCGCACCTACAACGGAAATTGTTCGACAGGCTTCATCTACGGAAATTGTTGAGCGTTCTACTGTTCAAGAAAATAAATTAAAAACAATAGAACTTCAGGGGAACGGAAAATTTATTATTAAAAATAGCTCGAGTAATACATTTGTAACTTTTGGAGAGGGCTCTGCTATCACATTTGAAGAAGGCAGTATTTTTAACATAAAAGGGCTTTGGCAAATTGGCGGAACAACCATAACTACAACGGCTGCGCAACTTAATGGCTTGGATACTGCTCCCTTTGTAATGCTGGCAGCAGATCCGAATATAAACGGAGAGAGGGTGTTGCAAGCGGGCGATGGACTTCTTATTACTGATTATGGAGTAAATAAAAATGTTGTTATTAGCTTAGATGAGCTTGGGGTCGGAGTAACCGATACTGATGCAACGGCAGGGTCTCTTTTATTTGCTGGTACGGACGGGGTATTACAACAAGATAACAACTCTTTGTTTTGGAATAATTCTGACAACAGGCTTGGTATAGGTACAACTTCTCCATCTGCAACACTAGATGTTCGCGGGAAAGGAGTATTTGGTGATTCATACGTTGCGACAACGTTTGGTAATTCCAATCTTATTCAAATTCATTCAAAAACAAACAATGATAAGATCGGGTACGAACTCTATAACTTCGAGGGTTATAATAACAGGCGCGCAGAATTTTTCCTTGATGATGCAAACGGGCTGTTTGGGCTTGATGGCTATCAAAGTACTGTGGCGACTGATTTCGTTTTAAGGACGCAGTCTATAGAGCGGCTTCGAGTAAAAGGTGTTGGCGGTATGGTTGGTATTGGAACATCCAGCCCTGTTGGTACGCTAACTATTGCCAATAGCTCTCTGGATGAATTGTATTTTAGCGGTACTGGCACTGCTAGTATTTATCAGGCCGTGAGTGCTGGTGCTTTGTATATTAATTCAAATACAGGAGCTATCAGCATAGGTGCTAACGGGAGCGCGAGCGCACATCTTACGGTTATTAGTTCTGGAAAAATTGGAATTGGAACTACGAGCCCAGAGTTCCTTCTTGATATCCATGGCCCCGCATCCGCAATCTCTTCCATTACTGGCTACGCAGATAGTACGAGCGGAGGAGCCTTTCTTTCTCGGAAGGCACGAGGAACACAATCATCACCTACAAAGGTGTTGGCGGATGACAGGATTGGAGGTTGGGGGGCGCGAGGATATGTAGAGGGTTCTGGGTTTCAATCAACTTCGAGTGGTAGGTTCCAAATTGGAGCTGCCGAAGACTATTCTTCCACGAGTAATCTTGGGTCCTATATGGTGTTTGAAACTACCCCTATTGGATCTGGAACGATTCGTGAAGTTGTTCGCATCGATAGCACGGGAAGTGTGGGAATTGGGGTAACTACATTTGGAACTTCCGGTACAAATGTTCTTGCGCTTGGGAATGGTACAGCACCAGCTAGTTCCATTTCTAACGGAATTCAGCTCTATGCAGAAGATGTGGCAGCTTCATCTGAATTAAAAGTACGGGATGAGGCCGGGAACGTTACAACGCTTTCTCCTCATAATTTTTCTTTATTTGATCCAAACGATAAAAACTACAACGGAATTGCAGTGCCGTGGTCATTTTATTCCCGCAATGAAGATAAGGGGCAAGAGATCAACGTTGATATGCTCGGAGCACTGCAAGCAATCGAGCAACTCTCTGGGCAACAATTTGTATATGTGAAAAATCTTGCAACTGGCTCTGTAATACAGCCGAAACTTACTTCTTCTATTGCTCCGCTCACCCTTGATGATATTGCCCCATACATTGCTCTTTTGGAAAAATTGTCAGATCAAGTTCAAGTACTGTCTGCTGATTTAAAGAAATTACAAGCGGAATTTACTGCTGACTCCCCCGTTTCGACGGTAGCTACTTTAGAATATTCCGAAAAAGCACTGATTGTTGATGTTGTTACAATACAGGAATCAATAACAGTTCATGGTGATTCTACGATATTCGGAAGTCTAACAGTTGCTAAAAATGCATCTATACAAGGCGAGCTTTCGCTTAGTGCTCGGCAAGCAGGATCGGCCACAATTGCGAAAGGGTCAAAACAAGTTAGCGTTGCATATAGCGCGCCGATGAAAAATACTCCTCTTGTACAAGTAACTCCGTACGGAGCAGTTTCTTCTCATTGGGTGTCAGATTCTACGAAAGATGGATTTACTATACAGCTTGCTGATGCAGCTACTCAGAACATCACATTTGCATGGATAGCTATTACTTCAAGCAATCCTGCAAGCGTAAAAAGCGCAGAGGCTTCGGAGGAAAGTGTAGAAGTGGAAAAGAAGGAACCAGAGGCTTCTCCGGACCCGGTAGTATCTCCTAGCCCCTCTGTTGAACCATCAGTATCTCCTACTCCGGAAGTAACGCCGCCCGTAATCGAAGCACCTTGATTTTTGACCTTATCTAGCATACCATCCGTACTATATGACCGAACAAAAAGTAGTAGCTGCTCCTGGACCAAAGAAGAAACGAGCGTCTTCGCAACTTATTATAAATATCCTGCTTTTAACGGTAATCCTTATTATTCTTGGGCTATTTGTTCGATCTGATCAACAAAAGCGAGCAGCTGAAGAACAGCTTCAAAAAACTGCGCAAGAGTTAGAGGAGGCAAAAAAGGCGACTCAGAATACAGGGGCAGAAAAAGCGGCTCAGGTTCTGGAAAGTGCTCGTAAGTTAATTGATATCCCTACTAATCCAGAGCCCACTATTGCTAGCATTACAGATGTTGATGCGCTTAGAAAAACAAATGATTTTTATAAAAAGGCAAAAAATGGGGATACGCTTATTATAACGGCCGATCGCGCAATTCTGTATGACCAAGAACGAAACCTTATTATTGACGTAGTGCCTGTTCAGCTCGATTCCCAGGTAGCGCCTTCTCCTAGTACGACCCCATGAGTAGCAAGCTTGTTATTATTATTCCGGCACTGAATGAAGAAAAGACGATTCTTTCAGTCATCTCTAGTATCCCTAAGGAGATTCCTGGAATTTCTGAAACTCGCATCGTTGTTATTAGTGATGGATCTACGGATCAGACAAGTGAAATTGCCCGAAAGCAGGGAGCTATTGTAGTGTCGCATCCTCAAACGTTGGGCGTAGGGGCTGCGTTTCATAGTGGAATAAAAAAGGCCTTAGAGTTGGGCGCTGATTATATCGTAAATATAGATGCGGATGGACAGTTTAATGCAACCGACATTCCAAAGCTGCTCTCCCCCATTCAACAAGGTGCTGCTGAATTTGTGACGGCAAGTCGTTTTGCAAAAGAAGAATACATGCCAGAAATGCCAGCAATTAAACTCTGGGGCAATAAATGGATGGTGCGTATTATTAATGCTATTACAAAGAAAGAGTTTACAGACGTAAGTTGCGGATTTCGAGCATATTCTCGAGAGGCTGCATTGCGCTTAACGCTCTTTGGTCGGTTTACGTATACGCAAGAGTCTTTTATAGATCTTGCATTTAAGCGGATTGTAATGACCGAAGTGCCGCTAAAGGTTCGCGGAGAGCGTGAATTTGGAACATCTCGCGTTGCTTCAAACTTGTGGAGGTATGGAATTAAGTCCGCAACTATTATTTTCCGTGCGGCTCGAGACTACAAGCCATTTTACTTTATCGGACTTCCTGGAATTATGATTCTTGCTGTTGGGATTCTATTTGGGGTGTTCCTTACCGTTCATTTTCTTCAAACGGGGCAAACTTCTCCGTATCGATCACTGGTCACCGCTTCAGGGGTTCTTATGATTATTGGATTTTTGCTTCTATTTATTTCCTTACTTGCAGACATGATTCATAGAAGCCGTATGGGTGTCGAAGAGTTGCTATACCTCGCTCGAAAACGAACATACGACAGAGGTCATCATGAACAATAGCCTGAATATACTTTGTATTTCTCGCGCGTATGGAGAGCATGCGGGGGGTATGGAAAGGTTAAGCTTTGAGCTTATCTCCGCTCTTAAAAAAATAGAAACAAACGAAGTAGTTACCCTCGTTTACGCGACAAAGCCAGGCCGAGCACTTTGGCTTTCTCGGTTGTTTTCCGTACTCTTTTCAATATCTATATTGCCTCGTGCAATCATGCTTTCTCGCAATGCAGATATTATTCATCTCGGAGATCCGGTATTGTCATATATTGGTTGGAGTATTGGCCTCATTCGGAGGATTCCTGTAACTGTGACAGTGCATGGGCTAGATGTAGCGTATCGGAACCCATTGTATCAAGCATATCTACGCGTATTTTTCCGGTCATTCCAGGGATATATTGCGATAAGCGAGCACGCACAACAGCTTTTAGGAAAAATCGGTATATCAAATCATGTACGTGTTATTCCGCCTGGAGTATTAGATAATCTTTATGATGCCTCAAAGAAGAAAGAAGACATGGAAGCGCTTATTCGAAAAAATTGTTCAGGTAAGTATGTTTTTGCAACTATAGGGCGCCTTGTTCCAAGAAAAGGCCAAGCGTGGTTTATTGAACATATTATTCCAAAACTTCCAGAAACTGTTGTATATCTAGTAGCCGGAGATGGCCCAGATAAAGATCGTATTACACGAATAATCGAATCTTTAAATCTAGGAGATCGCGTAATAATGCTAGGAAGAATATCTCAAGATGCTCAAAAAATATTGCTTAATACGGTAGATGCTTTTATTCAGCCCAATATTCCGATTGTGGGAGATAGCGAAGGTTTTGGAATTGCCCCCCTTGAAGCTGCTCTCTGTGCAAGGCCTGTGTTTGCTTCTTTGCTGGAGGGCATCCCATCTGCTATTCGCCAGAGGAAAAATGGAATCTTACTGCCTGCAGGTGAAACAACCGCATGGATTAATGCGCTTACAATGTTTTTGCATAACCCGAAGTCCTTTGAACCAAGTGGGCTAGACGCTCGAACATATACCCTTCGTACCTTTCATTGGGATACTGTAGTGCTTCAGTATCAAGAAGAGTTTACAAGGCTGGCCTCACGCTCGTGATCATCGAGGGAAAGCTTGAAGATTTCCCTTCGTGCAACCATCTCCTATATGAGGCGAGATTCGGCGTCTCGAATGTGCAGCGATTATCTTGAATAATAGCGCTATCTTCTACTCTAATAGAGGGTAAAAAATTCATTACAACTTGGAGGAGCGAAATTTGTACAAGCCCATTTGATCGGCTTACTGCATAGGGATACATGTTTATAAATTCCTGCAGGGGCGGCTCTATGCGTGAGAACGTAAAACAATGTTCGCATATATGGGGGCCAATATGCACAGCATTTATTACTTCCTCTGCAAGAGTTTTTGCTGTGTTTACAAGAATCCCTTTTAAAAGGCTGTGTCTGCTTATATGAAGCACGAGCGCATGATTTTTAGTTAATAGTATTAAGGGCATGCAGTCGGCCGTATATACCCCAAACGGATTGTCTTGAAGATTTCCGAGTATTCCGTCTGCTTCCGTTATTCCCGAAGTGCAGTTCTCCGCGGAAATAATAGCTGCTCCATGAACCTGCTTTGCGATTGTGCCAGTATACCTATCGGGGGAAGTAAGAAGCTCTACGTCCCAGGAATTATAATTTGTATACAGTTGCATCCCCTGTACTTATCATTTTTTCAAGAGCGCTGATATCCCATTTGGGTAGATCGTCTTTGCGTAAAATGATATATGAACCTTCTTGAAGAGTTTTCTGTTGTGCAGCTTTGTTCCCCTCGTACGCATGTATAAGGTTAGCCGCAGTATCGTCGTCTTGAGAGAGCCAGTAGTCCTTTGCTCGTAACATTGAGCGTCCAGTGAAGAGTGGCAAAGAATACGGTTCTTCAGGATTTGTAATAATAATATCATCTCCTTTTGTATTATCATCAATCCACCAAAAGATAGTTCTATCGTTTAAAGAGACACGCCTCTCCTCACCCCTAAGAAGGCTAAGGTATGTATTTCCTACACTAATTCCAATTGGCAAAATTCCGATACCGACAATACAAAGGATCGCGAAATACCCGCCAATTTTCTCGCTCATAGCTCTTGTGCTTAAAGATAATTCGCGACGAATGAAATATATTGCCTGTATAGTAAGCGGAAGAAGAAGTGGAAACCCTATAAGGAAGCCGTGATACAGGAAGCGAGATGCATTTTCCGTAACAATATTGCGATCGCTTAGAAAGAAGATAATAAAGCCAAGAATAGAAACGGTTGAGGTGGTAATAGCGAGGTATTGCTTTCTCCCAAGACTATAGAGAGAAGCTCCTAAAACCAGGAGCGCAGTAAGTCCTGATCGAGTCATGTCCATCGCGGAACTTACTGAAAAATGGAGGGAATTTAGTGCAGTCCTCCCCGTGCTCGCATTTTTCATGAGCAATATCACCCCGAGGCCGAGTGCAAGAAATAGAGCTCGTTCAGAGACTGGGCGCTTTTTATCGAATATTCGTATAAGGCATATAACCCCCGCGGCGGCTGCTGCTGCAGTTCCTGTTACGGTATTAGAAAGGAGAAGTATACTGGCTAGTATAAAACCAGAAATTGTGGGAATAATTTGAGATATACCAGTTGCAGCTGTTGCCTGCATAAAAAGCGCAATCGTTGCCAAGAATATTCCTCCTAGGAAAAAGTGAGACTGCGGATAAGAAAAAGAATCAAATGAAAGACCTATAGCAAACAGTGCGATACATGCTTGAAGCGCATATATATAATTTCGAGACGGCACGCCAAACCATTTTTCCGCAGATTGTTCCGGTTCTATGTAAGCAACATCCCAAACGAGGAAAAACAAGGGAATTGTAAGGAGTATTTGGACGTATACCATGAGATGCAAAAACCGAAGCCAATCCTTCCCTATTCCGAGCAGTGTAAAGAAATCCGCAACGGTACCATGAAGAAGTGTTGGATACTCCAAGGTTCCATTTCCGGAAAATGGATTATTTTGAACAAGAAGAACTGTATCGAATGATTTTTGTACAAGTGAAGCAAAGGTTACAACGTCACCATTGTAAAATCCGCGCATCACAAAATCTTCTCCTTGAAATCCATTACGGGAAATAATAGGGTATGCTGCTGCAAGCACGATAATAAGCGCTACTCCTACATATGCATCCCGAAGACCGCTTCCCGGGACGGTGTATGGAGATTTCCATTTTTTATAAAAAGAAAGCCACAGTGTTGTATATATAACTCCCGCAACGAGAAAGAAGGTGTACCCATCTATTGTGGAGAGGACTGTTCGGTGCAGAAAGGTTGTTACAAGGAGTTCAGCCTCAAACAGAATCCCCGCAAGCGCGATGTATGTAAGAAGCCGTTTATGGTGAAATAAAATTCCACTGCCGATAAGTGCGGATGCAAGAAACAAAACAAGCATATACTATATAGTACACAGGATCCTATGAAATTGTCACTCATTATACCGGCATATAACGAAGAGGAGCGTATTGCACCGTTTCTGGCTTCTATTGCTACCTACTGCGCTCATAACCCAGATCAGATATTTGAGGTTATTGTTGTAGACGATGGAAGTAAGGACGCAACTGCCTCAGTAGCAAAGGTCGCGGGATCTGCTATACCCAGAATGCGTGTTATTTCGCTTTCTCCAAACCAGGGCAAGGGAGCAGCTATACAGAGAGGGGTTATGGAGTCTCAAGGTGACATTGTTGTATTTATGGACGCAGATGGCGCTACGGATATTATAGAACTTCCTAAAATGATTAAAGCGCTCAAAAACGCAGATGTTGCAATAGGTAATCGATGGATGGATGGGGCTGTAACACAGCGCCACTCCCCACTTCGCGCAATTTCAGGGTTTGTGTATAGAAACTATATGAAACTATTCAGCCTAGGCGATATCGATACAATGTGCGGATTTAAAGGGTATAAAATCTTTGTGGCAAAGGACTTATATAAGGATCTCCGAGAGATGAGGTGGCTTTTTGATACAGAAATAGCGTATAGGGCAGTGCAGCGGAGATACACGATAAAAAATTTCCCGATCGTATGGGAGTCTAAAGATGGAAGTAAGCTAGATACGTTCACACTGCTAAAATCAGCCGTTCAAATTTTTCCACTTATTAGATCTATTTGGGTAGAAGAGCATCGAAGAGCTGCTTCGTAGCATGAATATCGTCTTTCTCACAACTCAATCAAGCACACAATCGACTCTTATTGGGCGCGTTGTTCCATTGGCGGAGGAATGTATGCGTATGGGGCATGGGGTAAAAGTTTTCATGCACGCAGAGCAAAAGCATAAAAGTGGCTCATCTGTATTTCCTGGAACAGCTATTCCTATTCAATATACCGGAATAAGCCCTTTTACGCGCTTTGCGGAAGGGAAGAAAAGAGCGAAGGGTATTTTTCTTATTATGCGGATGGGAGCAAACGCAATAAGGGCAGCGCTTGGGCTCTTCTTGGAACGACCAGACACTATAGTGATAGTAAAGCCCCTTCCGGAAAATACGCTTGCGGCCCTGTTAGCTAAAGTATTCCTTTGGAATACAAAGATTGTACTGGATGTTGACGATTTTGAATTATCTGCAAATTCCCTCTCTTCTCGTGCTCAGCGAGCCGCAGTTCATGCTTCTGAGCGGATCGCGGCAATGATTGCTTCTTCTATTGCAGTAGCTACTCCCTTTCTTCTAGATCATATGGGTCAGTTAACTGCCGGGAAAAAGCCTATTATTCTTATTCCAACCGGCCTTAATACAATCACTGCAATTCCCGGAAATAATCATGTAATGATGTATATGGGAAGCGTTTCAATTTCTTCCGGCCATAAAGTAGATATGTTACCCGATATATTGCGTGCTGTTCGAAAGGAAATATCTGACGCATCTCTTATTATTGCAGGATCCGGAGATGACAATCTGGTAATTAAAAAGAAATTCCAAGAATACAACTTGGAAGATGCTGTGACTTGGACAGGAAGGTTTTCTATCGAGGATATTCCTTCCCTCGTAGGAATGGCAGGCATACTTATTGATCCAGTAGATGGAAGTATTGCTAACAGGGCAAAGAGTAGCTTTAGGGTTGCACTTGGGACAGCTGTCGGTATGGCAGTGGTTACAAGTAATATAGGCATACGCACCATGCTTATTCCTACGAGTTTTCAAGAGAAGTTTTTTGCGATTCCGGGCGATAGTGCTTCGTATGCAAGTAAAATACTGGATATTATGAATAATCCGATATCGGTGGAGAATAAAAAACAATTGCAAGAACATGCGGCGCAATTCAGTTGGAACTTATTAGCAAAAAAATACCTTACTCTGATCGTATGAGTTTTTTGGGCGCTATTCTTGCTGTTATTATTCCAACTCTCCCCCTTATCATACCCGGAGCCTTTATTGTACGTATTCGTGCTTGGGAAAATCTTCTTGCAACTGGAGCGAGGGTTATTTTATGGAGTCTGGGCATTCTAACAATCGTGACTACTGCGGGGCTATATATTGGGGTAAGCGTAACAACCAGCTTGCTCTTTGTGGTCTTTCTCGGCGCGATTCGAGTAGCAACTCATCCTCATTACTTCTTTTCACGAAAAGTTCTTTGGTATTTTTTGGGAATTCTAATACCATTTGCGTTTATTGGAAGTATTTTTGCAATACCGTTTCTTGCTATTCATGACGGACTACCTACCGGAGATGTGCAAAAAACAATTATTTGGGCAAACGATATTATTTCTAACAACGCACTGCCTGATTATGCGCGAGCAATTACTTTTTTGAATAGGGATCCGGTCGATTTTTATACCCCGGGCCTGCATGCAATATCAGCTCTTTTGCTTTCGCTCTCACCCTTCCCCTTAACAAGTATTGGCTTTTTTTCAATCCTTATTGCTATTGGGGTTGCTTGGGTTGCAGCGGCAATTACAAAAGAGCTGTTTGATGGCCATGCGCATGTGGTTCCTCCAATAATTGCAGCCCTTCTTACGTTAACCCAGCTGAGATTCCTCAGATATCTTCGTGAGCCTGGGTATCATTTTCAAAATGTAGTAGGAGAGCTTTTCCTTTTTGGCATGGTATTTCTTTTTATTCGATTTATGAGAAAGCGCGAAAAACAAGACGCTCTTCTGTTTATTGTGTGTGGAGCTGCGCTCTTTTTATCCCATCAATTTTCAGCATTTATAGCTGTATTCATGATTGCTGGAATGCTGCTGGCTACCGTAATACAGATGCGAATCAGAATTATTCACGCCGTACGGGAGCACGTAATTCTTTCCGGAGCACTGGGGGCCCTTTGTGTAACCGGGCTTATTATCGCGGCGTCTCTCGGTTTAGGGGCAAAAATACCTTCAATATTTACAACAACGCCCCATTTAGCGTCATCTCTTCCGACAGCAATTGATTACCCTGCGCTTATGGGTTCGGGATGGTTTTTTGTTGGCGTTGTTGGGGCGCTCCTTATGCTTATCGAAAGTAGAAGAAAGGATGCACATAGGCGGCAAGTTGTTTCCTTCGTTGCAGGAATTTTTGTATTGCTACTTCTTTCGCAAGGGCCGGCTATTGGAATAGATATCCCCCCTGTTCGAGCATTGTTTTATTTGGCAGCGCCACTCTCTATTGCGGGGGCGTATTTTATTTCAAAACTTTTTTTTGTTGCAGGGCGTACGTACCATGGATACACTAAAATATTCGCTCAAGGGGGAATAATACTTGCTGTGTGTAGTATCGCTTTTAGTTCTACGCAATTAGCTTATGGGTCGCTCTCTCATACTGTGCGGACAAATTCTACTCTCACCGGGGAGCAATCAGCTAGTATTGAGCAATTACAAGGCGTCTCAACCGACTCTGCTATTTTAGTGGATGATTATAGTAGAAGGTCTGCATCTTGGCTTGTTCTTTCAGGTAGGCCTATGTTCACTCGAATTGCTTCTGATCTTGAGCGCCAAATGGAAGAATCAAGCCAGTCCCCGCTCCGCAAAGAGCTCTATATTCGTCAGCTTGATTATGAAAAAATAATAAATCTTGCGAGTCTACCTGAAATTGCCCCTCTGCTATCTCGAAACTCTATTGGGTACATAGTCGGAACCTCTTCAACTTCAGTGCCAGGGCTTTCTCGCAACCCTCTACTTGATCCGATTGCAATTGCTGATGATGCAACAATCTTTGCCGTAAAGAATACGGACGCTAGTAGCTGTCTGGAAAAACCAGCATGCGCTTTTCTCATGCGATCAACTACGCTTGCCAATGATATTGGAGATGGGATGGACACGTTTGAACACTTGCCCGCAAGCATTCAAAGTCCACGCTTATCTAACCCTCTCGCGACAGAACAAAGCACATACAGGGAAACCACATCACCAATTATTCCTCTTTTGTTTAATGTTGGGGATTATGTAAGGGTTTTATGGGATCCAAGCAATGTGGGCAGACCGGAAACTACGCTTACCCTCATGATTCGCCTTGTAAAACCAATACAAAATGCAACACTACTTACCTCTTCAGGAGAAAGATTGCCCCTTCCGTACTCTTCAGATATAGCAATTGAATTACCTCAAAGCATGGTACACATTAATGAGAGAGGTTTTGTATCGCTTTCTATTCTTAATCCTAATGCAGAACTTGTAGGGATTGACCTTGTAGCGCTTGGCCCTTCACTTGTTCCATAATATACCTATGAAGCAATCCAAACTTACAGGAGCAATAGCTCTTACACTCGCGCAGGCAGTAGTTCTCTTCTTGGGATATATTATTCATCCATGGATTGGGCGTCTTTTGGGGCCTGCACAGTATGGGGTATATGGAGTAGTGCTGTCTGTACAAACAATTTTTGGTATTTTACTCACCCTCGGGGTTCCCAGTGCGGTTTCGAAATTTGTCGCGCAAAACACAGCGCATGCACAATATATCTTAAAACAAGCACTCCGCATTCAGATGGTTATTGGCTTAAGTCTGGCAACTATCGTAATTCTCTTAGCTCCAGGAATTGCATATATATTAAACGACTCTTCTCTTACTACGTATTTAATGTTTATAGGAGGAGTTATTTTTCTCCAAGGACTATTCCCTATTTACGTACAGTTTTTAAGTGGAATGCATCAATTTACCAAGCAGGCAATGCTTACTTCTTTGTACGCAGTAGCAAAGCTAGTGGGAGCAATTTCGCTTATATATCTATTTAGTTTGTATGGAGCGCTTGCAGGCTTTGCGGTTGGTGGAATTATTGCAGCATCCTTTGGTTGGTATTGGACACGATCAATTGGAGGCGATAAGCCGTATACGATACCACTAAAAGCATTCCTTTCATTTGCAGGAACCTACGCAGTCATATTGGTTGGGCTGCAAATATTGATGAGCCTAGATTTATTCATGGTAAAAGCTATTTTAAAAGACGATATTTTGGCTGGGTATTACAATGCAGCCGTTTCGCTTTCTAGAATTTCCTACATGCTACTCCAAGGACTCGCATTTGTGCTACTCCCAAGCGTAGCAGCATTAACCCGCCCCGGAGAGTCTCATGATAAGGCAGTAGGGTTTATTCGCGATGCTCTTCGATACTTAATAGCTCTTATTATCCCAAGTGTTGTTCTTGCCTCTGCCACGAGCAAGGAGTTGATTATTCTATTCTTCTCCGCAAGCTATGCTCCAGCAGCTCCCGTCCTTACGGTGCTCATGATCGGGCTCGGAGCATTATCGTTCTACTTACTTCTTGCGAATATCGTAGCAGGAGCTGGGAAGGCTCATGTAGCGCTCTATATTACAGGTGTAATGATCGGTATAAGCGCAATAGTGGGCACGATTACAATACCTGCATTTGGAGCAGTTGGAGCTGCTTGGCAAACAACAATTGCTTCGCTTACCGGTCTTGCGGCTCTTGCGATATATACATTTCGAACATTTAAAATTCCGTACCCGATACAAAGCACACTTCATATCATTATCGCTAGCGCTGTTATGGTTGCGCCTACTTACTTTTGGAAAGCAGGATCGTTTATGCTTCCTATTCAATACATAGCGCTTGGAATGATTTATATTGCTATGCTGTGGATCCTTGGTGAAATAACAAAAAAAGACATAGAAACAATAGCTTCGTTTCGAAAGAAGGAAATCAAGTAGTATGAAAAACTCTTGGAGTATATGCATGAGCACTCTGATTATCTGCCTTGTAGTATTCGGATGGTCCGTAGCACTGCGAGGAGAACGAGATTTGGGTGCTCTAGAATCTATACAGGGTATCCCCTTTCCTAAATTTGAAGACTCTACGATCATCTTAGAAGAAATGGCGCATGTAGACCTTTTTTTACGTGAAAATGTTTTTGCAAAAAAAGTAACGCTTACTATTTCATTTGATCCGGAAGATTCTACCACCCTTGACGTAGGTGTTCGAGAAAATGAGTTTTGGTTAAGCTACATTCCCTATCGCCTATATGAAAAAGGGGTTGACCCAGAAGGCGTTCAAACAAAAGAGATTGAAATACCCTTAACCTCAGCATTGCAAGATGTTAATAGATCGGTCGACCTCATGTTCTTCTCTTCCGGAAAAGCCGATACAAAGTGGAGGATTCATGCGTTTCGTGCTACCGTTGAGCCAATTATGCCGACAATAAAAGAAACAAAAAACTATATAAAAAGTATCATTGTAAGAGAGCGCCCTCTCTAGGACTACCTATGAAGAAGACCGTACATACTCTTGCTTGGGCGTTCTTCTTTTCAGCTCTCCTGTTTGGCGGTGCACGATATTTACAGCCAGCTTTATTTTCCGTCGAGGCTTTCTATGGAACTATTGCGCTTGCTTGCATATTCAGCGCTCTATACGTAGCAAGAAAGCGATATGAATAAAAAAACTATTTTTAAAATTTGCACAGGAATTCTTTTTATTGCAGCTACTTTCTTGCTGTACATAATTAACGTAGATGAGCAGGATACGTTCGCGAAACAGCTCGGTGGACTTTCCTTTATGGTTGGTAGTTGGTTTTTACTATGGAATCTTGCGAAAAAAAATCCACTCCTATCATCCATTACGCTTCTTATTGGAATTTCGTTACTTCATTCTATATCAGCCCCTGATGCAAATATACCCTACGGAACATTCATGGCTTCCCTCGTAGCTCTTTTAGTGATTTTTTGGAGCGCGCTACGTATTGCTGGTCGAACGTATCTCGCATCTTTTTTTGGGGCATGCCTGTTTGCTTGCTCTACCTGGCTCCCGCTATCCTTTATATCCATTGAGGGGCAGCAAGAAATTCTTTCCTTGCGTGATGCTCTTATTGACCCTAATCAAATAAGCGTTTCCCATAGCGCAGGAGGATACATTGGGATTGCCGGAGCACTATTTGCAATTACCGGAGTGGGCATTTGGCTTGTTATGGTAATTCAAAAAAGACTTGTCTTAGTACAAGCAGAAACTATATTTGTCATCCTGCTTATAGTAAGTATGGCTCTTACATTTATTCCAAGCCCCCTTACGTACCCCAAGGCTATTATTGTCGTAGTTGCATCCCTTGCATGGCTTGCCTCGTTCGGACTCGATCGGTTGCAGCGATTTCTTGGCTTAAATGATGCTTTTGCCCAAACTCTTCTTATTATCCTATTTAGTATCTCGCTTCTGGATCTTATGCATATCGCAAGTCATACAATGCGATACGGAATTGGTATATGAGCAAGGAAGAGCTTCGCGGTACAGCAAAAAAAGCTGGGGTTATTGGGTTAGCCGCTTTTATTGGGTCTATTATTGGATTCTTTCTTCAGCTTCTTGTCGCATACCATTTTGGAGCAAGTGGTACGACAGATGCATTTTTCATGGCTCAATCTACGTCGGAGCTATTAGGTAAGCTTCTTATGGGTGGCTCAATTACCGCAGTATTTATCCCCTTATTTGTTCATAAGCTCGCGCAAAAAAAGACTAAAGAAGCTTGGGATCTCGGCCTTAACATCGTAAATATAATGGCGTTTGCATATATTATTGCCATTATTGTTATTTGGATTGGTTCTAGCACTTTTATTCGCATTATTGCGCCAGGATTTACGGGAGAGACATACAACCTTACTGTATCGCTTTTAAGAATACTGCTCCCTTCATTCTTCTTTTTGTTTCTCGTTGAATTTGCAACATCGATGTTGCACTCGTTCAAGGAATTCGCACTACCAGCATCGTTAAGGATAGTTTCACCTACGGTTTCCATTATTAGTATATTACTGCTCGTTAAGTCTTTTGGTATTTATGCGTTTGCGATTGGCGTTGTAGCTGGTTCATTCATTCAACTACTCATATTAGCGTGGGGGCTTGCAAGAAAAGGCATGCGATATCGTTTTTTTATTAATATAAAAGATCCATCTATCCGCAGCCTCGCAACATTAGTGTATCCTTTTATTCTTTCCGTTTTAATGACCCAAGGCGCTGGAATCGTATATAGGGTGTTAGTTTCATCTCTTACGGAGGGTAGCTTATCGGCACTAAAATATGCTGAAAAAATTACTCAGTTAATTACGATTATTTTTCTTAATTCAGTCACAATGGTGATCTACCCCCTCCTATCAGAAAAGGCGAGCCTAAAAGATACAGCCGGAATGCGAAATACTATCGGTAGCTCTATGCGACTTATTGTATTTACCACGCTCCCTCTTATTTTGGCAGTAGCGATTTTAAGGCATGACATCGTTTCTTTCTTATACGAGCGAGGGTCCTTCTCCGCTCAGGATGTTGAGTATACAAGCTTGGCACTTCTTTATTTGGTCCTAGGCCTTACAACTACAGGTATTAGCTCTATTTTGGGTCACGCCGTGCTTGCGCTTCAAGAAACAAAAGCGGCTGTTGCAATAACTATTTCATCTCAAGCCGTGGCAATCTCTCTCTTTGCCCTGCTTGTGCCGTACATGGGATTTGCAGGATTGGCATTAGCATCATCTCTCGTTCCATTGTCCTCAGCACTACTATACTATCTGTATCTAACTCGATTTATTTCCCAGGCGCATCGCATATTCATTCATTCTTCCTATATTAAAACAATAAGTATCTCTATTATTTCTGCAGGGGCGATTTGGCTAATTTCTACTGTGCAGCTTCCATACATCGGAAGCATTATTATTCCTATCTTAGTGGGATGTATACTGTATTTAACACTTGCCTACGTATTTAAAATCGAAGAAATGAATGAGCTTATGGGCATGGTTCAAAAAAGATTTAAAAAATCATCAGAAGTATGAAATTTGCGGTTATAGAATATTCAAGCAAAACAAAACAAATATGGCGACACACACATGAGCGCCCTAATTACTTGTGTGATCCTATTAAGGAAATAGATCCGACAAGCTTCGGTTGCTATGTTTCCGCTCTAGAGGGCGAGCACATCCCCCTTACTGCTCTTATTTCTGGTGAATTTGTCCATCCCATTACTTCATTCGTACGCAGAGTAGAAAAACGTCTCTCTGGATCATGGACTACTGACTATAACATCTCCTACCTCAAGCAATTTGATGCATTGCTCGTGGTATATCAACTTCAGGATGGGCATGAGCTTGTCGCATTTTTGGATAAACTAAAAAAGGATCATCCAAAGTGTGTTGTTATAGGCGTTCCCACTCAACCATACGGAATACTTCAGGATTATTGGAAAGAAAACCCTAACGGCAAAAAAGAAATCCAAGAGTTTATGAAAAGATGCGATACATTCCTCACTATAGTAAAACGCACATTGCCAATATGGAAAAGAATGACTTCGGCTGAAGTTTTGTACATGCCGCAGCCATACCCGGTAGACTATGCATCCCTTATGTTTAAACCGAGAGAAAGGAAAAGTAACATTATTTTTGTAGCAGGTGTTACTGGGAGGGACGAAATAACAAAAGGTCAGATAGTTGCAAAAAAGCTTCAAAAAATATTTCCACACTACAGAATTCAGATGGCAGAAATTCCGGGAATGGAGCTAGACGTAACAAATCTAAAAGGCTCCACTTATGACATTATCCCCTTTCAGCCGTGGCAAGAACACTTGGCAATGCTTTCAAAAGTAGCGCTAGTTGTAAACACTGACTACACCCAGACTCGTGGAAGAGTACAAGTGGATTGCGCCGCAGTGGGGACGGTAAGCATAGGCGCTAACTCAGACGCACAAGATGACCTGTTCCCCAAGCTACTATCAGAGAGAGAAACTACGGTTGATCAGCTTGTTCTTCAGGGTAAGCAGCTTTTATCTGACTCTTCTTACTATGGAGAGATCGTACGTACCGCGAAAGATCGCCTAGAGCAATACAGTTACCTTAATTCAAAAAATCGAATGGAGGCACTCATTTCGGATATTAAAAAAAGACGCATGGCAGTATGAAGAAATTCCTTATTCGCCATGTGGGAAATATGGGCGATCTTGTGTTTTTTGTACCGCCCATTCTTGAAACAATTAAAAAAAAGTATCCCGAAAGCCATATTACTTTTGTTACCGCTTGGGGATTTAAAGATAAATATGGAGTATGGGGCAAGAGAAACCAGGGGGGATTTTCTATTTCCCTCATGATGACAAACCCCCATATTGATACACTTGTGCATTTCCATGACAACGTAACAGATCTTAATGGGGCACTCTGTAGAGAAGGTGGCGTATCATTCCCAACTTGGAGTAGGCAATATTATGAGAAACAAAAATCTTCTCAGTCTTATGACGCGGTTTGGGAGCTTGATATTGGGATTCTTCAAGACGAAAATCCCATGAAGCATCTTTATGATCACGTCGGGATGCCCGAGGAAACTAATACAAACTACAAGCTCTATCTTACTGAAAAAGATTTAGAGGTAGCAGCGTCTGTTATGGAGAACTTTCCAAAACCGAGAATTATTTTGCTTGAAAGTATAGAAGGAAGAACTACGCGGGGGTGGGATCCGAATAAATTACCACTACTAGAGAAGCATATAGAAAAAGAATACGGACATCCACCAATTTGGTTTGGGGCAAAGTTTCCTCACGATTACGAAGGAAGGCCGCTTACTCTTCGGGAAAACATAGCAACTCTTACATACTGCGACGTTGCAATTGGAGTGCTTTCAGGGCCGCTTCATTTTGCAGCTTCCGTCGGACTCCCAACAATTACTCTTATGTGTGATCAGCCACTCTATCGCGCTGCACCCTCATATTTTTTAAATACGTATATCAAAGATACTTCGAAGCAGCATGCAACGTTAGTTGGACCTACTGGGCCAGTATATGGATTCCTTAAAGAGGGCTCCACAAAAATCAACCTAACTCCGGAGGAGTGGCGAACCCAGGAATACATAGATTGGAACAATCCAGGAAGACAAAGTACAAAAAGTTGCCTTGCCGTAATCACCGTAGACGAGATAATGACAGTTCTACAAGATATAGTGCATACTTAACCTATATTTCTATGAAATCACCTTGGGTAGTCATTCCTACGTATAACGAAAAGGGTAACGTTGAACAGCTCATAAAGGCACTTTTTTCTCTTTCTATAGAGAATATGAAAGTACTTATTGTTGACGATAATTCGCCCGATGGGACCTCTAGTATCGTGGATCAGCTTTCTTCCACGTATCCAAACCTGCATCTTCTGGTAAGAAAGGAAAAACAGGGCCTTGGGCCCGCATATATAGATGGGTTCTCGTACGCCCTGCAGCATGGGGCGGATGCTATCGTTCAAATGGATGCCGACTTTTCCCATGACCCAAACGACATACCTCGCCTACTCCACGCGCTTCAAACTGTGGACCTTGCAATTGGATCAAGGTACTCACACGGAATAAGCGTAATTAATTGGCCAATCTCGCGACTCCTTATTAGCGTAATTGGAAATATATATGTAAACACCGTAACAGGAATGCCCTTCAAGGATGCAACCGGCGGATTCAAGGCATGGCGGGCAGAAACCCTTCGAGACATTGATATGGAACATGTGCATGCGGATGGGTATGGTTTTCAGATCGCGATGAACCACCGAGCATGGAAAAGAAAGAAAGATATTGTCGAAGTGCCTATTATATTCACAGAACGTCGCGAAGGAAAATCAAAGATGAGCAAAGCAATTATACGAGAAGCCCTCTTGCTTGTCTGGAAGTTGCGACTATTTGGTTAGCATATGAACAATAAAACATGGCTCATAGCGCTATGTGGCATCGTAGTATTGCCTCTTATTCCTTTTCTATTTGGAAGGTTCTTTGCTATAGGCGATATGCGGGATGTTTTTATCCCTATTGAAACATTTTTTCGTAGCAAACAAATTATAGGAGAGATCCCCTCATGGGATAGTTCGGTATCATTTGGGTTCCCTATTATAGCATCTGCTCAAATTGGATTTTTCTACCCAGGATTATTCCTATTTCGATTTTTACCTATTTGGCTAGAATTGCCACTTGTTATCGCTTTTCATCTTTGCGCTTGCGCAATAGGCACCTTTCTCTTTGCAAGGCGCCTTAAAATTTCAAAAGAAGGCTCTTTGTTTACTGCACTTTCTTTTACGCTCTCTCAGTTTATATGGCAGCATGTTACACATCTTAATATTTTCTTAGCTATCGCATGGCTTCCTTGGCAACTCCTTGCAGTTCACACTATTTTTCAAAAGAAAAAAATTAGCACAAAAGACATTGTTATACTCATTGCTTTATTTGGAACCCCCTTTTTTATCGGCCAAATTCAAATTCCATTTCTTATCATGCTCGTTTCCCTTACCTATGGGCTATGCCTTCGCCCCCAAAAAAGCATAAGGGGCACAGGGATTCCCGTTATACTTATATTGACTGGAACGTTTTTTCTTTCTGCCGCTCAGTTATTCCCAACAGCAGAACTCGCCGTACTTTCTAGTCGGGGCACAAGTGATGGGTTTAATATCGTACGTGCAAACCAACATAGCTACCCGCTATACCACATACCAACTATTATCTTTCCAAGATTTTATGGAAACGATAATACCTACTGGGGAAAGCGCCTAGAAATAGAATATGGATCGTACATTGGTGTTATTCCCCTCATATTCGCATCATGGTTTCTGTTTCAAAAAAGACCCAACAACGATATATCTATAACATTTTTCTATTGGCTTGGCGGCGTATCATTTTTATTAGCATTGGGGAGCCTTTCCCCTTTTCGAATTATCGGAATTGAACCATCGTTATGGATATTCTCTGCACCTGCTCGATGGCTGCTTTTTACCACACTTTCAGCATCAATATTTGCAGGAATGGCCCTAGATTCCCTTCGATCACATACCTCCCAAATACAAAAATTTGTAAGATTGGCGTCCATCGGTATTATCGGAATAATAGTTGCGGGAAATGTAGCGCTATTTTTTAGCGATCATGTTATATCACTTTTATCTAATACGAATTCTATTTCCCTAAAAGGAATAGAGAAAATCTCTCTTCTTTTTACATCCGCCCAAACAAGCAGCGTGTCTCTTGCCTCCCCATTTTTATATATACCCCTTTTTATTGCGCTTGCTCTTCCCTTTATTATCTCCTTGAAACACGCGGTGCAGATTATTTTAATAATAACTGCCCTAGACCTCATACTTATCGCGGGTTTTACTACCCCCACGATTCCATGGAAAGATATTCTTTCGGTCCCAGCTACTATACAAAAACTCCCTGAAACGGTTACAACACACAATGCTCGTATATATTCGGTGCGAGATGGCGGTGATACCGGTGCATATTTTACAAACCCAGAGTCTCGCGCGAATAATCAAACTCGAATATTACAGAAAAATCTTCTCGTTCCCATGGTTTCATCTCAATTTGGAATATATGGGGTGGAATGGCCAGCATCTCTTGATATAGCAGAACAAGGAGCAGCGCTTGAAAAATTGCATCCAACAAAACCATACTCAATAGAAGATACGTCTCTTGCTCAGGAACTTACCATAGGAGCGCTTCTTTCCCCAGGAGAAGGCACAAATGCCGTTGTAACTACGCTCCCCTCAAAGCCGCGCGCAGAACGAATTGATGGGACGGCCAAAATTATTTCGGACACATCTTCTGAAGTAACCATAGAAACGTTCGCCGAAAAACCATCAAAATTAATTCTTCGCGATACATTCTACCCAGGTTGGCGCGCATATAGTAATGGCATTGAACTTCCCATTATAAAATCCCCCCTATTCTTTAGGTCAGTAGAAATGCCAGCAGGAGATCAAATTGTTCGCTTTATATACCGCCCAATCCCCTTATATGCCGGCGCTATAAGCACCTTGCTTATCCTCACTATCTGCGTTATTGTCGCAAGAAGAACACGTGTATGAAACTTCTTTTCTCTATTCCGTCCGGCTATCACTTACGAGAGCTTGTGCTACCCTTGCGTAGTCACCTAGAGAGCGCAGATAATGTGTCGGAGGTACATATCATAAGCCCTGGAGCAGCAGATTCTGCGAATATATTTACTAATTTTGGTTCAAAATTTATATTTCATCCAAACCAAAAGACGGATGAAGAGTACAAGAATTTTTTTACGGAGATAAAGCCAGATATCGCGATTACTAATACGGTTGGCCATGATGCTCTTGATGAGCCCATATTACGCAATGCAAAAGAGCTCGGAATAAAAACGCTTACTTTTATTGCCAGTTGGGATAACGTATGGAAAATAGATCGACTTATTGCCTCTGGTATTCCCATTGTTATTGCTGACAGATTTATCGTGTGGAATGAAATGATGAAGGAACACCTCATGCGGACATTTCCTAGTGTTAGCGGAGAGCAAATTTCAGTTATTGGCGCACCTAGGCTTGATTATTTTGCGCAACATGACAAGATAGCGTCGAAAGAAAGCGTATATAAAACACTCGGATTTAGGGATTTATCGCGCCCATTTATTCATATTTCAACTACCGAGCTCTATCCAATGGAGTACTTAGTAAAAACGATTCGTCGTGGAATTGATGATGGCACTATTCCGAATAATCCGTACATATATGCGTCAGTACATCCAGGAGGATCAATAGAACGCTACAAAAGCTTTGAACAATACGGTGTTACTGTCCGCTTCTCCCCTGGCAGAAGAGAAACTGGTACTATTCCCTCTTTTACATATGTACCCACGGAAGAAGATATTTTTCTTCTTGCGGGTATATTTTCTCATGCCGGAGCACTTGTTAATCACTCCTCTACTACTGCCCTGGAATCACTTATTGCTCATGTACCCGTTGTAAACGTCCGCTATGGCATGATATTTGATTGGTGGAACTGGAGAAGGTCAATGGTATACAGAGATTTTAAGCAACACTACAAAGACCTTATTTCCGACGGAGCAACATACGTCGCGCATTCAAAACAAGAACTGCTTGATTCAATAAAAGACGCGCTCATAAACCCTCATGCAAAAGATGCAGCACGTGATGTTACAGTAAAAAAGATGATAACTACGACAGACGGAACAGCCTCTAAAAAGGTTCTTGCCTATATAACAGCCCTATGAGTACTCGAGGGACAATAACGATTGTTTTTGATGATGGCTACCAATCTGTATATGATGAGGTCATTCCTCTTTTGAAAAAATACAATATACAAGCCGTGTTTGCTATTCCGATACATCCTCCTAAAAACAGTATCGAGAACGAAAAATTAGCATCGCTTGCCAATTGGCAGCGTGTAGCAAAATTAGATGGGCATGAACTTGCAGCACATAGCCTAACACATACAAACCTTACCAAGCTTTCCGATATGTCGCTTACAAAAGAGTTGCAAGAACCCTCGAACATTCTTTCAACAAAGACCCTTGTGTACCCAGGGGGCGCGTATAACGATCAAGTAGTGAAGGAATCTTCTAAATATTATACTGCAGCGCGAGGAGTTGTCCGTGGATTCGAGTCAATTCCACCTCGAGACCCCATGAGACTTAAAACAATAAATTTTAGTAAACGAAATTTTTCTCCTTTGCGAGCAAATGTGCACGCGCTCAGGGCATGTATTGAGGGAAGCTGGCTTATCGAGACATACCATATGGTATCAGAGAAGCCCTCTCCACTTTTCCACTCTGTTCTCTTACGTGAGCTTGAGACGCACTTAGATTTTATTACATCGATTCCTATCCAGATTAAAACTATTTCAGATATTACCTCCTTACAACTATGAAGCTTTCCGTTATTATTATTGCAAAAAACGAAGAAGCGGTGATCGCAGACGCTATATCTTCCGCATCGTTTGCGCACGAAGTTATTGTCATTGATGCAAATA
>CAZZHI010000003.1:15311-60575 GCA_964654145.1 uncultured Candidatus Saccharibacteria bacterium | reverse complement strand
CAAACAATAGCATCTTATTTAAAAAAGATGCACCGCTATACCACACTTGACGCTCAGGACATGAAACGAAGCTCTCTGCACCGCTCTGGTAGGCCCATAAAAAAGTCGCCACTCCTTCCATATACGCTTGCATGCAGACAATTTATCAAGCTTCTTATATACAGGAAAGGTATTCTAGATGGTGCGCAGGGTATTATATGGAGCGCTCTTTCGGCGTACTATGAATATGAAATGGCAAAAAAATATCTTGCTCTATGAGAATTCTTCACACTACACTGCGCTATCCTCCTGCAAGCGGGGGTGCGGAAGTATATGTAAAAAATCTAGTAACTCGTACTCGTAATGTAGAGGCTGGGCGAGATGTCAGAGTTTTATCGAGCCCAATGAGGACCCACGGGCCTATTACTCTCTTGTCGCCAGAAGAACGACTCGATGACCCAATATACCTACAACGCCTTTTTGTATCCCCTACGCCCTTTATTTCATATCCTCGCCTTCAAGCATTATCGTATTATATTGGCCACCACAAGCCAGATATTATAGAAAGCTATGGTTTTTGGTATCAGCCAGCAGACACATCTGCGCGGTATGCGAAAAAGAATCATATTCCATTTATATTTCACCCCATCTATTACGAAAACAGAGTACGCCAAAAGCCAATATGGCAATTGTATAAAAACACAATAGGGCGACTAACTTTTGCAGCCGCAGATGCGGTAGTTGTAATTTCGCCTTTTGAGCAAAAATTAATAGAAGAGTCCCACATGCCGGTAAAAAGATTTGAGCTGATCCCTCCAGGAATAGACGTGACAACGTTTGAAACATTAGCAGAAAATCCATTTAAGGAGCGATCTATTTCTGGAACTATCCTACTTACAGTCTCTCGAATATCTCGAGCAAAGGGGCTACAAGATATTGTCCGAGCACTTCCTGATATTGCAAAAAAAATTCCGGATGTTGCACTCGTAGTAGCAGGAGAAGACTTCGGATATGCCCATAGCTTACTTGCTATTGCCCGCCAACTTGGAGTTGAAAGTCGTGTGCGAATTATAGGAAAACTATCAGACAGAGAGCTAGTGGGCGCATATCAACATGCAGATATATTCGTTCATACCTCCTACTATGAAGCATTTGGAATTGTACTTGCAGAGGCTATGGCTGCAGGGCTTCCCGTTGTTGCTCGCAACACATCTGCTATCCCTTACGTTGTCCCGCACGACCAAGCAGGACTTCTATTTTTAACTCACGATGAACTAGTACAATCTATTATTACTCTACACACAACAGATGGTCTTAAAAAACGATTTGGCGCATATGGAAAACAATACGTTTATCAGAATTTTACATGGGATACATCTATTAAAAAGCTGCTAGCACTCTATGAAGAGCTCAAATCCTAATAAAGTACTCTTTCTTGCGCTATCTGGTATTGGTAATCTAGTTATGCAATTACCTGCCATTTCTGCGCTCAAAAGGGCGCGCCCTGACTGGCACATAACGGTATGGGTAGCCCCAAGAGGCACTAAGGCGCTCGCAGAGACTCAGAGCTGCATTGATGAAGTGATTGAAATGCCAATCCGAAATTCTTTTATAGGGCACCTAAAAACAATTTCTGAGCTTCGGGCCGCATCCTACGATACAGGAATCGTACTCTCCCCCGGCCAGCTTATAAAAAGCGCGGCATATCTGTATGTAGCCGGAATTCCGGTGCGCATTGGCAATTCATACCCATTTAGAGGGAATACACATTCTTCGTTACTCCTTACTCATGCAATCCCCGAAGATGAAACTCTCCATGACATCGAACAAAATCTTCGCCTACTTAAACCTCTCAATATTACGTATGATCCTGTGCCTTTTTACTCTATCGAAATTCCAGATGTGAATAAGCAAGAAGCCCAGAAAATACTGCAAACATATAATTTTGAGCAAAACACTTCTACTGTGGGCGTACATGCAGGATCAGCTCCAAGCTTTGCCTGGAAGCGCTGGCCGCTAGAGCGATTTGCGGAGGTAGCGAATAAATTGCTCGAAAAGGATGCTAGCACGCGCATACTTCTTTTTGGGGGGAAAGATGAACTGGTACAAAATAAAAGCATTCAAAAAGCCATCAATAAGAAATTTCCTGGTGCAGCGCATATCGTTTCAACCTCTCTTATGACCACGGCCGCCCTTCTTACACATTGCAAGCTTCTTATTTCAAACGACAGCGGCCTTATGCATATTGCGGCAGCTTCGGGTACGCAAGTTATCAGTCTCTTTGGCCCAACCAGCGAAGTTCAAACTGGCCCGCGTGGGAAAAGCAGCATAGTAGTACGCGCTCCGGGCACATCACCCGTATACAACACCGAACTTGCGCCCAACATAGGAACGACTTCTCACGAAACGATGCTAGCAATCACTCCCCAAATGGTACTGAGTCAAATACCCTCGTAAAACTCTATGTGCTGCTGAGCAATTTGCTCTGGACGTAATGTATCGCGTACAAAGTCCCGAGCAGCGATTCCTATTTCTTTTTTATCATAGTGACCCATTGCGAGTGCCGTCTTAAGAGCCTCTTCTAGGCCTGAAAGCGAATTACGTTCAAATAACAGCCCTGTTTTTCCGTGGGTAATAATTTCTGCTGGGCCGCCTACGTTTGCGGATACTACGAGCTTACCTCGAGCCATCCCCTCTATAACAGTACGCCCAAATGGCTCCACCCAGAGATGTGGCGCAACAAATATTTCGCATTCATTAATCATTGCCTGTAGCCGATGATACGGGACATGAGGAATAAATGTGACTCGATATTGAAGCCCCCAGGTTGCCACCAAGCGTTCATATTCCTCTCTTTGCGCTCCATTACCCGCAATATACAAATGAGCTTGTCGAGAGCTCGCAGCGACCTTTCGCCATGCTCGCAATAAAAGAAGCACTCCTTTATACATCTCTACTCTACCGGCATATAACACATTGCCACTTACACCCTTTTTTAGCGGCTCTGATAAATAATCTTCTGAAATAGGGTTATAGATAACGGCAGTACGTTGCGCAGAAATATCTTGGTGCTTCGCAATACTATCTTTCTGCGCCCCGGAAATAAATATCTGCTTCGGGAAAGATGCAAACGCTTGCTTGCGGTACTCCTTATTGTACATGTATTGCCACATACGAAATGGCTTTCGAATAATCGATGCTTCTGCAATACGGTGACAATGAAATAATTCATGTATACCTTGGCAGCCAGGGTCGATATTTCCGTTAGCCTGAATATTGTTCGTACATCCAGCTATTTGTGCGTAATCGCGAGCAGTTACTACTGCACTAGGAAGATGGAGGTGAGAAAGCATGAGAGCGCTACGGAAATCATGAGCATGCACAATATCGTATGAAGAAATATCCTGAATTTTTCGAGATAACAGCATAGATGATCGAATGCTATGGAATCGCTCAAAGAGAGGCTTTAATTTTAATCCAAGCGGTAATGTGCGCACATGAATACCACCCACCTCGCGAAAAGCATCGACCGACCCATCCGTAATAACATCAATAGTATGACCAAGCTTTGTTAACCCCTGCGCAATAATATGGGTAGATATTTCCCCTCCACCCTTAGACTCGGGAGGATATTGGGCTGATAAAAACAGAATTTTTGCCATAAGATGAGTACTTATAAAGCGTAGCAGATTTATGAAAAACTCCCTATATATTCAGGTATACTTTTAAGCATATGAAGCCTCGAAATACCATTATTTCCGCAACCCTTGTAAGTGCCGCCATACTTGCAATAGGGTGGGTATTTTATCTCACTCTCGGAGAGTATGACCCTCAAACATTTCAGGAGCTTCATGCGCCAACGGCACCTCTTTCAATATCAAAAGATGCTCCACTGGTAATAAAATTCCCTCGCCCAGAAAAACAGCCAAAAGGCATTATTGTATACGTGGCGGATGAAACAGATGCGGAAACACTCATTAATGCGCACATACGTACCTCTAAGGGAGTTATTGTTGCAAAAAAATATTGGCAACATACGTACTTCCCCCAATCCGGCGCACCAGCAATTCAAATACTGTTCACTCCCGGGATTTTCCCTAAAAACGAATCCTTTGAGCTTGTAATTTCCCCCTCACATAAAGAGAAAATGGCGCTTCTCTCTAATGCAATGCCAGAAGATTCTATTCAGGCGCCTATAGTGCTTTCGATTATATACAAAGAACCAATTAGCCTAAATGCAACCATAGGGATAATAATTGGGACTTTTCTTGGAATATCTTTCGTATTACTTCACTATGTTCCAATTCGCACATCTTTAAAGTGGATCCTTGTACACATTATTGTTCTTGCGTGCTCTATAGCAACGTTATATCCATATCTTTCTCATGGAGGCCTATGGGGGATTAATGATTGGGACTATCGCTATTCTCTCGGGCACATTTATAGTGCAACGATTAGGGAGTATCATCAGGTGCCGTTTTGGAATCCCTACATTTGCGGCGGAGCTGCAGGGTTGGGTGATCCGGAATTCTCACTCATTACACCCTATTTCCTCTTTCAGTTTCTCCTAGGAGAAGAAGTGGGAACGGGAATATCAATTGTTTTGTGTTTTATCATCACTGGCCTCGGAGCTGTGCGGCTTGCAAAAACATTGCAACTTCCTCCTCTCGCCGCCTTGTTATCAGCAATTATTGTTCTTTTTAGTAGCGCGTTACTGCTTAAAACAGCTGAAGGCCACACAACAATTATTTTTGCGTTCATGTGGATACCATGGGTATTTTTTGCTTGGCTAAAAGCCTACAGAGCACTAACCCCTGCTCACGTTGCATGGACATTCCTTTGCGGAATATTCCTTACTTTGGCACTTCTTCAAGGCGGAATTTATATTTTAAGTTATACCGCTCTCGCATTTGCGGCCTTTATAGTACTTGCAAATAACAAGAAAAAAGCATGCTCGATATCTGCTTTTGCAGGAATTTGGATGCTCGGTCTTGGGAGCTTTCAACTAATTCCTACACTATTTTGGCTAAAGCAATTTCCTGATCAAGCATTTGTTGGATCTACCTATACATACACAAAGTTATGGGATATATTTTTCGGTCGGTACACACAAGGAGTATTTGTTCTTAAAGATCAATTGAGCCTATGGCACGAATACGGGGCATATATCGGATACGGAACATTGGCATGTATCCTTCTCGGTATTTCTTATGTGAAAGAACATAAAATCGTTCGCGTTCTTATATTTGGCATGATAATAACTCTCGCCATATCCTCAATTGGGCCATTACTTGAACCAATACTTGCTTATATTCCCTTCATTCCTCGATCAAATATTTCGAGACTTGTTATATTTTCTGTTCTTTGCGGGGGGATATTGGCTGGCTTTGGAATAAAAAGAGTGCTCTCCTTACAATATTCCTATCATATAAACGCTTTATTAATTTTGTTGGGATTTATTTCTATTGACCTTATAAGCCTTGCATACCCTATCGCCAAACAAGGCTTTGTTATTCCTCCAATTACCGAAAATATCCCGCAAACAACAGTGCCAATTTCCCATTTATCTGAAATGTATGAATTTAGACATCAAGGTCGAGATGTCCCTCGTTCTTACGGAGCTATCTTAAAGGGGTATGGCACTTCATCTTTTTGCGCAGTGTTAGGCCCTAAAAATAGTGTAATTACAACTTCTGCCGGAAAAACATCCCCTGCATACCTATCGTCTACAAAAGACACTATAGTTAAGCTCCTGCATTGGTCCCCTAATACTATACGGTTTTCGTACTCCTCAGAGAAGGACACAACCGTTACCCTAAACACAAATTACGCAAAAGGTTGGTATTCAGATTATGGCACAGTGAAACAAAATACTGGTCTTGTGAGCATAGAACTACCGCCTGCAACTCACAAAGAGGTTTCAGTTAGCTATTCGCCCCCTGGGCTCATTGTGGGCGTGCTTATAAGTGCCTCAACACTTGTTTTTGCTACTATTTTTTTCCTAAAAAGGAAATTGATATTACAGTAAGTCCCGATACACAGCCTCCATAGCTCTCGCGGCTGCGTCCCATGAAAATTTCTTTGATTGCTGTATTCCTTTATCGCTATATTCCCTTGCACGCACATCGTTATGTACAAGCTTAGATATACTAGCAGTAAAGCCTGCTACATCGTCCGGATCATGCAGTATTGCAGCATCTCCTACAATTTCAGGAAGAGATGTAGCATTTGAGCAGACGACGGGGCATCCAGACGCCATTGCCTCAAGGGGAGGCAATCCAAACCCTTCATGCCGAGAAGGGAACAATAAGCAGGTCGCGATATTATACAGGTCATTGATTCTTTCTGTTGAAATATTGCCAACAAGCTTCACATTATCCTGGAGCCTCAACTCATCAATAAGACTAAGCACTTCCCTTCTTCCTGAAAGAATTCCAGGATTACCGACTTTTATAAGGAGAATATTCGGAAATTCTTTTTTCAACGAAGCGAGAACACGCAGAACTGTCTTCATATTTTTTCGAGGATGCTCCGAACCAACAGAAACAATAACAGGCCTATCATCCCCTATCCCGAGCTCCCGAATAAGTTGACGATAGCCGATTGTAGAGCGAAAATTTGGAATTTTCTTATATTCAACCCCCACACCATTAGGGATAACCGTAATAGAGTCTTCTGAAACACGAAAATAACTCATGAGTGATCGTTTCGTATATTCTGAAACCGCAATAATTCGACTAGCATTCGTAATACCCCCAAGAAGATACGCATTAAGAGGACGCGCATTGGGATCCTGTGGGTTTGTTAACTCGATAATATCGTGCACCGTAACAATAGAAGGTCGCTTTTTTTTAGCAATAAAAGAAAGTGTTTGATTTGAAATATCGTACACATCAAAGTCTGGCAAATGCCGCGCAAGACGGATCCAGGAAATACTTTTGGATCCAAATATCCCAGGCCATGGTGAAATTTTTTTCACCGTATTCCCAGATATCTCCAAAGAATTCTTTTCGCCGTCTAGCACAATAAGCGGAGCGGAAATATCACCCGATTTTTCTATGCGACGCGCAATCTCATACGCACGCACTCCAACGCCAGAATGAGGAACAGCGTTTGTAATAATCCCTATATGCGCTTTCATAAATCGCTTATATGCCTATACACATCTCGAGTTTTTTCTGCGACACCTTGCCATGAAAACTTTTTTGATTGCAATAATCCCCTAGAGCGAAGTTTTTCAGCAAGAGCAGTGTCCTCTAAAACCTCTCGCATACGCGCCGTAAGCAACTCAATAAAAGAAGTGTCATTCATGCGCATATGCAAATTTGATGTAGAAAACGGAACAACAATACCCGCGTCGCCGACAACTTCTGGAAGCGACCCGCCATCGCTTACAATAACAGGTGTTCCGCAAGCCATAGCCTCCTGCGGAGGGAATCCCCACCCCTCATAAACAGATGGCCATACAAAAAGGTCCGCATCAGAGTAAAGTTGTGGCAAATCTTCGTATGGAATATATTCTCGAAATTCTACACGATTTTGAATACTAAGCTCCTGCACTATTTGTTTTGATTCGTCATTCTTATGCGCAGATTTACCAGCGATCACTAGCTGATGAGGAATTTCTTTCGAAAGCGCAGCAAATGATCGAATAAGTGACGAAATGTTCTTCCGCTGATCCCTTGTTCCAACAAATAGAATGTATGGCTTTGCCGTATTGCTCTTAGGACGAGGGTAAAAATGAGAAGCATTAACAGCAAGAGGAGTAACAGTTATTTTATCCTCAGAAATTTGATACTGCTGAATAATATCCTTCTTACTCTGTTCGGAAATAGTTATAATGTGGTCCGCATGATTAGATGCGTGCCGTAGAACAGCTGGCCAATACATTCTCCGTAAAAAAGATTGGGTTTCAGGGAGAAATTCGGGAATAATATCGTAAATCGTGACTACTGTTGGGATGCCGGTGCTACGCAAAGGAATAGCTGCTTTTGTATAATGAACTACAGTAGGCTTTTGCATTTTTACATATTGTCCAACTCGAGCAGATAACCAATAGGGTAATAATAGTTCAGAAGATAGCGGGAGCACAGTTTCTTTTACTGAAGGGAATAGTCCGGTAATATTTTCGGAGCCATAGATTACCTCAAAAGAATCTTGAGAACGTAAGGCAAGCAGATGAGTAATAAGCTCATGAGTATACGATTTTACGCCACCGCTCGTAGCAGAGAGTGCCCTTGCTTCAATTATTACGTTCATAGGACTTCTTACGTGCTTGAATCAAAATATCCTCAATTCGAGCAGCCGTACGGTCAATATAATAATTCTCTACAGCCTTCTTATTTTTTGTTCCCATTGTGTGCCGCAAATGAATATCTTTAATAAGCGTTTGCACAGCCCGGACAAGAGCACGGACATCATGCGGAGCAATTAAAATCGCATTTTCTCCATTCTCCAAAAAATCTCGCTGCCCCCCATCGTTTGCGGCCACGATTGCCAGCCCAGCATTCATTGCTTCCAAAAAGACAATTCCAAAACCTTCATGCTGAGCAGCGGAAACATACATATCCGCTATGCGCAATAATTGAGCCTTTTTTTCTTCTTCAACTTGCCCAAGTAATTGCACTCTATTGGAAAGGCCGTATTTTTTAATCGTATGCGAAAGATCTGCCCTCAATGGCCCATTTCCGATAATAATAAGCTTTGCTTCAGGTATATCCTTCCATGCAGCAAGTAACACATCATATCCCTTTCGAGGCACAAGCCTCCCAATAGATACGCAAATAATATCTTTATCAGAGAAGCCAAGTTCGCTACGAGTAGCTTCTTTCGCGATGAATTTTTTTAAGCCAATAGGGACTACTTGAATATCCTTAGTTACTCCATGCAGCTCAATTGTTCGCGTCTTTGTATCATGAGAAATAGCTGTACGAACAGCCGCTCGGGTAGCAATCCATCGAATAATCATTCGAAAAAGAGCATGCCGATGAGGAGAAATTCCTTTTGATGGATCATATATGTCCCCTCCAATAAATGTGAGGACAAATGGAATAGAAAATAGTTTCGATAATAATGCCGCAGGCAATCCGGAAGGAATAACAAATTGTGTATATATAATATCGAAGGATACTTTTCTCATCATGAATATCCCTGCAAAAAATGCGACCGGAGCAAAAGTAATCAAGGAAAGGAAAGATGCGGTAGGTAGGGCAAATCTCCCAAGCACTGGAACTCGATGAATATGCACACCATCAACAACCTCAAAGCGGGGCAGTGTTGGAAAAGCTGTGGTCAAAACATGGACAGTGTGACGTTTTGCCAATTCACCCGCAATATCCGCAGTTGCTACCCCACCCCCTCCACCCAATGGAGGATATTCAAAATTAATAATCAAAATATTCATAGTAATTGGCCTATATGCCGCCCAGAAGCGGATTTTGAATAATAATACTCCGGGAACCAGTATTAGAGAAAGAAATCTCGAATTCTCCTGGCGGAACAGGGAAGGTATACATCAGGCGATCCCCCCGTAGTTCTGGTTTCACAGTGCTTCCGTTTTGATCTTTTACAATGAGCGTATCACGCTGTGATTCGTCTAACGTATTTAAGGAAAGGGTAACTACACGCGAAGCCGAAAGCGTATTTACAATTTTTACCGATGCCATTGAAGGAATTTCCGCAAAAACACTTTCTCGTTTGGGATCAAACCCAACATTTTCCCATCCATCGCCTCGAACCAAGAACATTCCATCAGACTTTTTTACTACTTCATCGCCCCGCTTTATATATATATCCGTATCCCCGAATGATTGCTTTGCAAAAACCTGGACATTCCCAAGGAATTCCTCAATAGAAACATTTTGTAATTCAGAAAGAGAGTCGGTGTGCACAATAATAGCTCCAATATCTAACCATTCCATAGCATCAGGAAGGGTTTCTGATATATCTTGCCCAAAAAACTCTTTGCGCATTTCTGATAAATCCGTTGTACGAAGAAATAATAATTGGCGAATAGCAGGGACAGATTTCTCAAGATCAAACTCGTCTGGAGCCTTACCCCTCTCTAGGGCAATATTTCCAAAAACTTCCTTATTGTGAAATGCGCTCGCATACAAGGATCGTGAAGCTGCAGTGTAATTTGTAGCAGCTGGCAACTCTATAATTTTAGACTCTCGCACATCCTGAAGTGCGCCATATGCCGACGATAACGTTGTTTGCTGCATAGGAAAAGGAAAGAAAGCAAACTCTACAAGCAATAATACTCCTATGAACAATGCAGCTTTAAAAGGCAATTTGTTTGTTGTGATGACCCAACCAAATAACACCGCGGTTGCAAAACCCACCATAACGCCAGAACGCGCTATAACTCGAATAGCAGAAAAAACAGGCGCATGTACAAGAAGCGCATACGGAAGCGGTACATTTAGTTCATTACCAAACACATGCAAAACGGGACCAAGGCTCATAATTCCAAAAAATAATGCGGAGGTTATCCAAAGCCTTTTTTGCTTTATAGGAATATGCCGAGAAAAAAAGAGAACAGGCAGCAACACCACAATTCCTAAGTACTGTACGGATTCTGCGATATTTCCCGTAAAGTATTGCCCAAAAAGTTCATAAGAAGCGCTCCCCCACACAGGGTGAAATGGTGCAGGAGTTATAAAAGAAAATAGATCCGCAGAAAACCGAATAGTCTGTATAACCCCTAAGTTTAGTGCCTCACTTTTTTCGGTGGCCAAACGAATCGTTGGAACAAAAGGGAGCAGAACACCTAACCCCGCTATTATACCAAGTGTGCACACGGCACGCTTATGCCCTTTTGCCGAAATGTATAGCTCTTTTCTATATACAAACATAGCAATAAGGCCAAATAAAAATAGCCATAGAATATAATGATGCTCAGTCCAAGCCTGCAATGTTAATAAACCGCCAAGAACAATTGCTGTACGAATCTTCCAAGTGCGTACAAAGACGAGAGCCGCGGAGGCGATAAAAGGAATCCACTGACCCTGCATTGCACCAAAATGCCCCAGGGCATGCGCAACATGATATGGGGTAAACATATAGGCTATTCCAGCCAATACGGGCGCAAAACTCCATATGCTCTTTTCCCTTGTTAACGTTTGCACAAAAAAGGCCATACCATATCCGGCAAGAATAAAAGATAATAACCAAACTATATTATACGTATATGGTTGCCCAAGAGCAGTATGAAGTGGTGCCCAGGGCCACGCAGAGAGATTTGCAAGCTGAGGCTCCCCTACCCCTAACACGTCCCGGACAAATGCCGAAAATCCTCCAGAAGACTTTACTTCCATTCGCCACATAGTTTGCCATGGATCTCCGCCAGACCCTGCAACACGTGTCCCTAAAAAACGTACAACTGGATACGTCATCAAGAGCGCGAGTAAAGAAAAGAAAACTATCGCCGCAACGTGCTGCTTATATGCTGTCTTCATCATCTATACTATATATCAAAAACATAGGAACATCCCGTATAGAAAGTATTGCCTTTGGATTCTTTCGAGATACCTCCTCAAGAAGATTTTTCCCTTCCACATCGAACGAAATGCGTGCCGGAAGACTAGCTGGAATCACAATATCCGTTACATCTTTATCAATATTCGCAAGTTTCCCCTCTGGGGGAAATCCCCTTATAGAATCTCTCTTATTGCCATCCAAATAGGGTGCGACTAAACTATCCATTGGAATTGCATATACAGAACCCTCGGCGTGATCATTAATATAATTAGCGATAAGTCGTGAACCGTTTCCGACATCAACGAGTAACCTCTTCCCATCAGAAGACGGGAACAAAACATTATAAGAAGTAATCACATGGGGGAAATATGGCCAAACAAAAATACCCTGCAATACTAAAAGTCCAACAGCTATTGTAATTTTTGAAACTTTTCTATGGCCGATAGACCAAATCCATCCAAAGGCACCCACAAAAGCCAATAGTGCCAATACAGGTAAATTTTTTCGAGCATGGTCACCGTTTAAATAAAGTAATAATGCTCCATGCCAAATTCCCGCAATAAACAATATATCGGGTGCAAATATTTTCCATCCTTGCGCGCGAATATCTCGTATGCGATTTAGGATATATAAAATGCAGCCAACTGTAGCAAATGCCGATAGAGTAAAAATAAATAATGGAGGATGCGCGCCTGGCCAATTATATATCTCCTGAACAGTTGAATGTAATTCCGCCCGAGCAAGCACGTCCGTAAGCCTAGCAACAGGATGTAATACAAACGGAGGCCATACTATGCATGCAGTAATAAACGCCCCAAAAAACCAAAGAAGAAGGCGCATACTTTGATCTTTTATTGTTCCGCGAGGAATATAGCTGGCCAAAACAATCGCGAGAGGAGCCGTAATAAGTGCTGGCGATTTAGAAATAAATGCAATAGCAAACCATGCTCCAGAATATATTGCCCACTTCGCACTCTTTTGCTCATAGGCAACTATTGCGGAACAAAGCATTCCCACAACTCCAATTGCCATAAGAACATCAACACTTACCGATCTTGAAATTCCCCATACCCAGGGCTCTAATCCAAGCAGAACCACTGTCAATCCAGCTGCCCATTGCCTATCATGAAAAAACTTTATTTTAGAAACCACTATACCCAAAATGATTAGGGCGCAGCTACATACAATACCCCAAACATATCGTGCCCAAACTGCAGCTTCGCGCTTATGATCAGTCGACCACCCTTCGTACGTGCCCGAAAGATCATGATACGCTCCGTAAAAATTCATAACAGGACCTACTGTAGTCATAAGAGTGATTGCAGGATGATTTGAGAGGGGGTATCGAACTGCTCCCGCAAAATCTCCAGCAAACAAAGAATCAACATATGCCTGAGACCTATCAATCCAAGGCTGTTCATCTTGGATAAAAAAATCATCAGCAAGTATAAGCCTGGGAAGAAATATCGCCCCCACAAAAACCACTTTTAGTAACCAGCTATTCTTCATACATTCTTTGCAATAACAATAAAATCCAATGCTTTTTCTGCATTATTCTCCTCAACGTAAAAGTTTTTCGTAGTAATAGTGCTAACTTCTTTAGAGTGCTTCCAAAAACTTATTTTTTTAATCATAAAGTATGACACAAAGGCATATATTCCCATAAGGATTCGCCGAGGGAGCCATGTGCGCGCCTGCAGTACATCAAGACGTAAAATAGTATCTGATATTTTCTGTTTACTCGCGCGATACTGCATAACTGCCCCATCTCCAAAAACCCCGTATATAGTAAAATCTTTAAAATTTCTGTGAAATAGTTCCTTTATCTCCCTATAATCAACCTCATGAACATGATAGGGATTAAAACTCGGAAAGACTACCGTATTTGGAGTACTAACTAAAATTACCCCTCCCGGCTTTGTAACGCGCATTAATGAGCGTAAAAATGCGTCATGATCCTGAACATGTTCGATTGTTTGAAAACAGCAAACTACATCAAATTTTTCCTCCTTCAATACTTCTGGTGCACGTAAAAGATTGCCTCGCACAAAAGTCGTATTAGCATTTTTGTAATTTTTTCTAGCTTGCAAAATAGCATCTTTGTCATAATCAAGCCCTACGGCACGAGATGCTTTCTTCCCAAGCAAAGAGGTTCCGTATCCTTCCCCCGAAGCCACATCGAGAACTGTTTTACCTTCGGCATACCTTGAAGCAAATTCGTATGCCACCAAACTCTGTTGATAGGTAACGTTAAAAATCTTTTTTGGCAATATTCTTTCCCCGCTATACATAGTTTTCCTACTTCTTAATATGATGAATATACGTCGTATCAATATCCCCATCCTGACGTGGCCACGTAAATACTTCCGATTCAGTAATTCCATCACGTGCTTTAAGATACGCCACGAGACCCTTTACTTCCTTTTCCCCGCTATCAACTAAAACATCTATCTTTTTATCTTCCATATACCTCGCAAGCTCTTCTGGGGTAGCGTCTGGTTTTGCTGAAAAATAAATACCCCTGCCAGCATTTAAGCCATCTTTAGGGCTATCCACACTTCCAAACATCATATATGCCATAAGGTAATCCGCGGATACTGCGACGCGATTTGATTTATGGCGCAATGACTGCAGAGCAGCGTAAAGAGAATATCCTCTTCCGTTATTCTCTAGCCCTCGAGAAACTCCTTCTTTATACAAAAGAGGCGCAACATCAAATATTGCGAGAATTAGCAGGACACCTAACAATACCGCCGCTATCCCCCTCGTAAACGCCGGGGCTCTTTTAAATAAAAATTGAATTATCTGCCAAATACCGACAGCGCCCCCTGCAATACAAAAGAAATAAAAGGCGCTCATCGGGGCTACGTACCTACTATAAGTAAACCACCACGCAGGCAGGACTGGATACAAAATAAACGCGACAAACAACGGCGCTGCTTCCTTGCGCAAAGAAACAATAATCCAAATAAACCCAAAAGATCCCAATGCGCTCAACCACCATCCCAAGGATTCTGGTAGCTGCTTCGCCTCTTCGCGTATTTGTTTATCTTCAGACCAAGCATCTGCAATTACCCAAGCATTCCCAAAACCTGAACTTGCGACAATGCGAAGATAATCCTGGGGTAAGGTTTCAAGGCTCGCAACCTCTTTTGCATCCCTCGCATACCCGAACTCACTTAATGATCCATTAATATGGTTAAGTACTGGTATCCATAGCAAAGTTCCCACCCCTAACGGCAAGCAAGCATATAATACGAGCCTCCAAGACATTCTAAGGCGAAGAAGCAGCAATAATAATACGGCGGTTGGCCCTCCTTCATACCGAGTAAACACCATAAAAGCCAATACAAAGCCCGTCCATAATGCCCAAGCTTTTGTAGGACGGGCTACCGTTACCATATATACCGAGAGGACGATCAAAAATAGGAAATAGCTGTCAGAAAGTGGGCGAACCCCATTAATAGTAAGAAGTGGCGCAACGCTCGTAAGAAGAAGTACGGTAGCTAAAGGGAAAATGGGCCACTTAAAATGCCTGCCTAATAAATATAAAATTACCGTAGTCCCTGCAGATGCAATAATACTAATAGCAATACCCGTGAGCGTTGGATCGAATCCGAGCTCTGTACCAATTAAAATTGCAATCGGGAACCCAGGCAAGCGCTTTTCTTGCATTGGGTAATCCAAGTAACGGATATTGCGAGCGATGCTTTGAAAATTAAACACATCCCCAGCCGGCATAATTCGTCGCTGCGTTGCAATAATAGTCCTCTCGCCCGCCACAGCAGCAACGAGAGATACTATAACGCAAACCTCTAGAATAATATGTGCCACCTTTGGCCTCATAAGTATCTGACCCAAAGAAAAAATTCTTTTTTTAGCAGACTGTAATAAAACTTCCGTCATAATTGTGTTTCAGTATACCACTTGACCGTTCGATCTACTCCTTCGCGTAAAGATACTTTTGCTTCCCAGCCTAGTATATTTTTCGCCTTATCTGATTGAAGTAGCCAGGAATCGTCTGTCGAAGATTGCTCTATGGACTGTATTCGGGTAATAGGTTTACCAGTGGCGCTCTCTACTGCAGCCAGTACATCCTCAAAAGAATGCACTTCTGGAGATGCTATATTACAAGCCTCATATTGTCCGCCTGTACGGAGCGAAGCCTGTATAAAAGCATCAACAACATCATCAATATAAGTAAAGTTTCTCACTAACGACCCAGAAGAAATAGTAAATGGCTTTCCAGATAGCGCGGAGGCAATAGCTACGGGAACAAAGCGAGAAAGCGAATCCCCTGGGCCATATACAGGAGAAAGGCGGAGAGCAGTTGTTGAAATGCGGTTTCGTAATGCAAATAACTGACAAAAGAATTCTGCGGCCGCTTTAGTTGCGGCGTAATCATCCCAAGGAGAAAGCATCTCTTCTTCCACATGAGGAACACGGCCAGTTGCGTACTCTTTTGCAGAAGCGGCCATAATAAATGAAGTAACTCCCGTATCCACACTGGCATCAAGTATATTTTTAGTCCCAGCAATATTTACTTCTATCATTCGCTCTACATCCCTCTCGTGCCCAAACGTACCATACGCAGCTAAATGAAATACCGCTTGTGGTTTTACTTGCTTCATAAGAGAAGTAATAAAATCCTTGTCTGCAATAGTGCCTTCATGCATGTTCTGCTTCTCTACAGGAGAATCATCATGGCTATCAGGCAATCCTAGCCCATGAACATCTATTCCCTTTTCAATAAGCGTAGAAGCTAATCTAGATCCAACAAATCCCGTGCAACCAGTTATGAGAACTCGGGAGTACGGAAGATTCATATTGTATGAATCTTCGGAAATGGCAAGATAATTTTTGCTCCTCGATCTCGATACGGAGAAAGCTTTTGAATAATTTCGTCCTGAAAATTATGCGCCAGGATTATAAAGTAGTCTATTTTTTCTTCAGCTAATTTCTCTTCGGAAAATACTGGAATATGCACCCCGGGAAGAAACCTATGCTGCTTTAAAGGGGTACTGTCTACCAAATAATCAATAATATCTCCATCAATTCTGCAATAGTTAAGCAATATAACTCCTTTTGCTGGTGCACCTACGCCTACAATTGTTTTTCCTTTCATTTTAAGTTTCTGCAACAAAGTCCGTAGCGAGGATTGATACCCCCTGACATAATCAGCAAATTTCTCAAAAGATTCCCTTGTATCTAATCCGTGTTTTTTCTCCTCTTTTAAAATCTTAGCTATCGCCGGAGAAATGTCATGCTTCTTACTTTTTTCATGAGTTACGTAAATTCGTAATGAACCGCCTTGAGTTAAAATCTTCTTTGCATCGAATATTTTCATTCCATGCCCCTCAAAGAATTGAACCAGGGGCTGGAGAGCATAAAATGACAAATGTTCATGATAAATTACGTCAAAGAATTTATGCTCAAACATTTCTAGCAAATGAGCAAACTCTACGATAAAAACCCCATTTGGAGCGAGTAATTCTTTAACCCCATTGGTAAAATCATGAATGTCATGCGTATGAGCAAATACATTTGTAGCCGTAATAACATCAAACTCGCCCTCTTTTTTCTTTACTTTTTTTGCCAATGCGTGGGAGAAAAACTCTGGCAATACGTGCACGCCTTTAGTTTCAGCAATTAAGGCAACATTTTTTGCCGGATCGATACCAAGCGTTTTAGTGCCATGCTTTTGAAACTCAAGTAAGAGCGTGCCATCGTTTGCACCTATATCAAGCACTTTTGACTTTTTTGTTAAACGAAATTTTTCCTGAACCTCCTCCGCTAATGCTCGAAAGTGAGTTACTAGGGGGCTCGATGCTGCAGTTAAATAGTGATACGTAGAAAATAGCTTTTCTGGTGCAACCACCTCGTCAATCATCGCCAGCCCACAGTCCTCGCAGCGACAAAACCGGAGTGGGAACATTTCTTCAGACTGAAAGTCTTTGACACTCTCAGGAAATCGGTTCGGCGCAGGCATCATCCCCAAATCCAACACAGAAACAATATTTCGCCCATTACATATCCTACAAGCTGTTATACGCATAGTTTTAGAACATTGGTTAGTAGTATATATAGACACTACACAAAAAGCGTACAGTTGAAAAGCTGCCTATAATCGAGTCAAAGCTGTCAGCATTTCGATCGTATATTTGATCCCTTTTTTCAAATTCATCTGCGTCACGCCTGGCTCATATGTACAAACAACAGGTATTTCTCGTACAGTAAATCCATTGCGCAACGCCTGCACAATTGTTTCAAAACTAAATAAGTGATCGTTAGAATTCTTCATTACATCAACTTTTTCTAAAAAAGGTCGCGTATATACACGAAAGCCTGAATGAAATTCCGTAAGATTACTTCCGAGCGCCATATTAGCAATCATAGTAAGAATCCTATTCATGATGTACTTAATAAATGGCATTCCATTATTCAGCGCATTTTTAGAAGTCATAACCCGAGAACCTAACAGCATTCCATCACTTGCGCGGAGCGCCGCAACTGCTTGGGGAATAACAGCCGGGTCATACTGACCGTCTGCATGTAATTCAATAAAAATATCCCCATCAGTCTCAAGACCCTTTTGAAGTAAAAATTTCATATTCCCCCCGTATCCCTTATTTTTTTCATTGCGAAACACTTTTGCTGGCAACGTCTTTGCATACTCAAAGGTATCGTCTGGGGATGCATCATCTACAATAATCACTTCAGAAACCGCATCCTTCGGGATTCTATTATACGTATCAACTACCCGCTTTCCCGCACGATACGAAGGCATCAATATAACAACTCGAGGCTGTACTTCACGATCACTCATAAACCTAACAGTACCGTATGAGCAAGAACACAGTAAAGAGGAGTGCCCCAACAGCTCTCGCCTAGTCTTTGTTTTTCAAAATCTGAATAACAACAATTCCAAGCAATAGCCCAATAGGCCATGGAGGCAAAAAATATACTTTATAAGGAAGGCCTATTTTTCGCGCTAGCAATCGTAATGCCCGCTTTGAATAAAACTTCTGAAAATTCCTCTCTTGGCTCCAGGGCCAAAACCGCCTCATGATAGCTGGGCGCGTTATTGCATAGTGCAAACTGTGCAAACTATATGCGTACGGCACGCTCATGACCACAACGCCGCCAGGTTTAGCTGCTTTAATATGCTGCTGAACTATTTCAATATCCCTATCGAAAAAATGTTCGATCAATCCTGCGCTCCAAACCACATCAAACTCATTTTTAAATGGGACATCGTTTACATCAGCTTTTATAAAGTGTGTATTTACAACATGAAGTCGACTTTGCTCTCGAGCGGCAATAGCTAGCCCCTCAGAAGAAATATCCAGTCCCACCGCTTCCTTAATATGAGGCGCTACCATAAGTGTAAGCTGTGCCGTTCCGCAGCCTAACTCCAATGAACGCCCTTGGATATCTACGTGGGGCAAAATAAGCTTACCGAGCATTCTATTATAGATAAGCCGAAGGCGCGTTATAAAGCTGCCGGAAGCTCCCGTTTGCCACACTTCATCCCAAATTTGCTCTGTTTTAATATTCATGAAATACTTAACAGCAATATACAATGCCTACTGAAAAGAACAATACGGATGCACGGATAACATCAGAGTCCCCAGCCCAGGCCCGAATAGTGACTGCGTGTCGAGTATGCGGCAACACAACACTCGATCACGTACTTTCACTCGGAGAACAATACATATCCGACTTCGTAGACGAAATGACAGAAAACGCCAGCGCTCCTCTAGAGCTGGTAATTTGCAACGCATCAGAAAATGGATGCGGATTACTTCAACTCAAGCATACTGCCGACCAACCGGCACTGTATCGCAACTACTGGTATCGATCAGGAATTAATCAAACCATGCGTGATGCGCTTGCGGATATAACAGAAAAAGCTTCCAAACTTGCAAATCTTCAATCTGGTGATTTTATTATCGATACCGGAAGCAATGATAATACGCTTTTAAAATCTTACAAAGTACCGAATGTGCACCGAATCGGATTCGAGCCGGCAACTAACCTGATGCCGTATGCGCAAGACCCAGAAATTACCGTTATTAACGATTTCTTTTCTGCACAGCCATTTTTAGAAAAATCAAACGGGGCAAAGGCAAAGATTATGACAAGCATTGCCATGTTTTACGACCTAGAAGACCCAAACAAATTCACTGCCGATGCAGCTTCTTGTATTGCAAAAGATGGGCTTTGGATTATTCAGATGGCGTATTTGCCAAGTATGTTGCTCGATAATATTTTTGATAATATCTGCCACGAACACCTCGAGTATTACTCTCTTCTTTCTCTGGAAAACCTACTTAGCCGCCATGGGCTTAAAATTATTGACGTTGAGCTTAATGATGTAAACGGTGGAAGCTACAGAACCTACATTACTCATGCAGATAATACGTCCGTTGTTCCATTCGAAGGCGCAGCAGGGCGCATAGAAGGCCTACGAAACCAAGAGAAAACTATGGAGCTCGATACCCTGACTCCCTACCTGGATTTTGCAAAAGAGGTTGAAACAATTAAAGAAAAGGTAACTTCATTTATCAAAAAAGAAGTTGAAAACGGAAAAACCGTATACGTATATGGAGCCTCAACCAAAGGCAATACCCTACTTCAATACTTTGGACTTGACCACAATATCATCACCGCAGCGGCTGAACGAAACCCGGATAAATGGGGTAAGAAAACAGTTGGAACACTTATCCCTATTGTCTCAGAAGAAGACGCACGCGCTGCAAAACCAGACTACTTCCTAGTACTGCCTTGGCATTTCTTACCAGAGTTTAAAAACCGAGAACAAGATTACCTTACATCTGGCGGTAAATTCATCGTTCCCCTTCCCCGTTTCGAAATCGTAGAAGGATAAACCTACGAACCAAACTTAATCTTCCAGGGCAATAAGAAAGATTCAAATATACGCCTCAGGTTCATCTTGGAGCTTCCTTGATGGCGCTCTGGCCATGCAACGGGATGTTCAGCCATACGAAATCCGCTTTTATATGCGCGATATTTTAACTGGAACAAAAACCCGTACCCTTCCGTACGCACACGCTCCATACTCAATCTTCGCAATGCGTCTGTTCGCATAGCAATAAAACCAGCCGTACAATCAGTAATTGGCAACCCCAATACCGTACGTACATAAAAGTTTGCAAATCGACTCATAATTCGACGCCATAAAGATATATGAGGGAACGATTGCTTCCTTGCATATCGAGAACCAATAGCAATATCCGCTCCATTATTAAGCAGCTGCAATAAAGCTGGTAACTCTTTTGGTTCATGAGAAAAGTCAGCATCCATAGTAATTACTGCTTCGTACTCTGCCCCGGCAATTACAAGATTAAATCCATCTATATAGGATTGCGCAAACCCTCGGTTACTCGTACGAACAAGTACAGAGGCGTTAGGGTAATTTTTCTTAGCATCTCGAACAACTGCAGCCGTGCCATCAGGAGAATTATCGTCTAATACGAGAACATGAAAAGCGGGGTCGATATCATGAATCTTTTGAAGCGTGATTCGTATGTTATCAGCCTCGTTATATGTTGGGATTAAAATAATGGTTTTCTCTGGTGTGATCATAAAAAGCGTCTTATATAGAAGTATGGCAGACCCAAAAAGGAAATACCACCAAGTCTCACTATTTGATATAGTTGAGCAGTGAAGCATCGACCCCTTATAAGCTATAGCCTCCTCGCCCTCCTGGGAGTAGCGCTCGCTGTGAGACTATGGAGCATTAACCACCAAATCTACACCGATGAAAACAAGGTAATAACCCCATCGGTTCGCCTTGCGCAAGGAAAACAAGAACCGCTTCTGTACCCAAAAGGGTCGTACTACCCTCATTTCTATCATTACGTTTTAGGGGCGGCATTTATTCCCGCAGCGCTTCTTGGGGCACCATACCCCAGCCCCGACACATCAGTAGATGTATATACACGTATTGCGCGAATAGTAACAGCACTCTTTGGCACAGCAACAATATATGTTGTATATCGAATTGGAAAAGAGTTGCGCAATCCAACACTTGGCCTTATTGCTGCGCTTTTTCTCGCCTTCTTGCCTCTTCATGTAAAATATTCCCACTATGCCCACGTAGACATCCCTCTAACCCTTGCAACAACATTAGCGGTTTGGGCAGCAATACGCTTAGCACAAACAGGAAGATTAAAATGGTACATTCTGACGGGGATATTTACCGGGCTTTCCGGCGCGACTCATTATACTGGCCTTACTGTTGGCATTGTCCTGATTCTTGCCCATATTGCGATCATCGCACAACACAAGGCATTTTTATTGCGAGAAATATTTTCACGCAAGATACTATTGGGGCTCCTTGTTATTCCGCTCGCCTTTATAGCAGCAACCCCCTACACCGTCATTAAATTAAAAGAAAGCACTGAAATATATAAACAGTTACAACTTCGTGGAGCTGGTGGAGATTTAGGATATACTCGCCCTGACTTTTTTTGGCCGCTCACAACAGCTTCTCCTGATTGGGGCCTGCCGTTTACTGTTTCTGGCGTCTGGTGGGAATTTAGTCCTTTGATCGTAGCATTGGCAATTCTAGGGGTATGTATTGCTCTATACAAAAAAGATTGGCTGTTTATCACTATTATAGGAGCCGCAATCATCATTATGTACATTGCAATCATCGGCAGACTGCCCCTCTATGCGGTTAAACGCTTACTACCGCTAACTCCTCTCGTATCAATTCTTGCGGCATGGGCAGTATTTCATATATCAAAATGGAAAAAGCCAAACAATCTTATCGTTCATTACCTCCTTGTTGCTGGGGTCTCTTTTGTAACACTGCAAAACATTATTTTAGCAATTGGCTTTGATATGGCATACGCCGGAGGATCAACTCATAGCAATGCAGTCGCTTTTGCAAAGGAACACATACCCCACGGAAGCACTATTCTCCAGCACACGCCCATCAAACTTATTGACTGGAATGATACTAATTACAACACAGTACGAATTGATGAAGTATACGCAAATCTAAACGCATCAGACCCCGAAGTTTCCCACGATAGAGCGAAAGACATATCCTATTGGGTAAAAGAAAAAAATGTTCAATATATCGCAATGGATAGTCGCATTGTTGATCGCTATTTTGACCCAACATCTTCTCGCCTATACCCAGAAGCGACAGCTTCATACCGAGCATTCTATGAAGAAATCCGATCTCGCGGACATCTTGTATACCGAATCGATCCTAAGCTTTGGCATATTGCAGGCCCTCGAGTAGAAATATACGATGTGAGCCATATAGAGTAACGTATAAGAAATGAACAAGCCTATTCGTAAAATTCTCGTGTTAGCGCCTACCCCCTTCTTCGCAGATCGAGGATGCCATATGCATATTGCCGAACAAGCATACGCCCTTGAGCGTAAGGGGTATAAAGTCCAGATAGTCACCTATCACCTCGGAAGGGACTTGCCAGGCCTCCATATTACGCGCAGCGTTCGGGTACCATGGTATAAAAAACTAGGCCCTGGGCCTTCATGGCATAAGTTTTATGTTGACCCCCTCCTCCTCATTACTGCATGGAAAACAGCGCTACAATTTAAACCCGATATCATTCATGCCCATCTTCATGAAGGGGCGGTGCTGGGGTGGATCCTAAAAAAGCTTCTCAATATCCCCCTCGTATTCGACATGCAAGGAAGCCTAACTGGTGAACTTATTGCACATAACTTTCCGCTCGTAAAAACAACGTGGCTTACAAACATGTGGTATGCCATCGAAACATATATTGACCACATGGCGGATGCAGTACTCGTACAATCAACTGAAATGCGCGAAGAATCTGAACATAAATTTTCAATTCCAGTAGAAAAAATATTCATGGCATACGATGGCGTAAGCACGCAAATGTTTACTCCAGGAGAGCGGGATAGCGCACTTGCCCATAAACTCGGTGTGCCTGACAACAAAAAAGTAATTGTATATTTAGGTGGCCTATCACCCCATAAAGGCGTGGATATTCTCCTAGAGGCCTTCCCACTTGTACTGCGAGAAGTCTCTGATGCCTTTCTCCTTCTTATGGGCTACCCGAACGAAGAGCATTACCGCATGCGAGTAGAAGATATGGGGCTTACATCTTCTGTAAAAGTTACTGGAAGAGTTATGTACGAAGACGCTCCTGCGTACCTTCGCCTGGGGGATATTGCAGTAGCTCCAAAACGATCTCAGACCGAAGCGAATGGAAAAATTTATAACTACATGGCAACAGGGCTACCCACCATAGCATTCGATACTATCATGAACAGAGAAGTGCTCGGTAATTTAGGGGTATATGTATATGACTTTAATAATCCCCAAGGCCTCGCAAAGGCAATGATAGAGCTTTTAAATAACGACTCTCGAAGAAAAGAGCTTGCAAACAGCGTGAGAGAAAAAGCGGTAAAAGACTACTCATGGGACGCAGTGGCAGAGCGAATTACTCGAGCCTACGAAGCCGCTATCAAAAAATGACCCTCTTGGGTCATTTTTGTGCGATAGCAAGAATGTTTTTACGAAATATCTTTGTTTCCGTACGCCCATAAAATCGGAAAATAGCATAAAAGATTCCATCAAGAATACTAGCTAATACTCGACATATACCATTTACTATTGGATTTTTTGTTACGTAAATATCGGGCCCAATAACGTGCACTTTTGAATACTTTGCCATAAACAAGGCCTGACGTAGGCTATTTTCGTTAAACCCGTTCTGATGAGTAATATCAAGATACCTACTATCGTTTCCAAGTAATGGGTTCCCCATATTAGGCACCTTAATAAGTACAACTCCTCCCGGCTTTAATGCGTCGCGCATTGCCTCAAGCATTGCCCACATTTCCGGTTTCGTTTGATGCTCCAATACGTCATTGAGCACAAGCGCATCTGCGGACTCTTTGTTCTGCTTAAGCCAAGTAACAATTTCCTCTTCGACTACTGGGAATTTATGAGAACGACAAAACTCAATAACTTCATGCCCAACATCAACTCCGAGAATATCGTTATAGCCAGCGCGCTTTAGAAAGAAAAGCACATGCCCTAAACCGGTACCTAAATCAATAATTCGAGCTTTTTTATCTTTTGGTAAAAATGGAAGATAGTTCTTCCTAAAGTACCGCTCTTGAAATAAAAAGTTGTCGTCATCTTGACGCCCCGCTCGGCCAAAGTGAGTAGATAAGTAGTGCGCGTAAGCTTCTCGTACATCCATAAAAGATAGTATGCCTCAAGGAAGGTTTACTTGTCGAGTGCCATGATATACTACTAAAACATGAAGAAAGAATGGGTCATTTTTGCCTATATCCTCCTCGCTGTCGTCACTTTTGCTCCGAGGGTTTTCCTATTAGATGCATTCACCTCCCCCGACGAACCACAGTGGGAAAGGAACACCCAAAACTTTGTTAAAGGACTCACACAGGGAGATCTAAAAAGCTTATATCAACAACCCCACCCAGGAATTACAGCCCAATGGCTTGCTGCAGCAAGCATCGCCGCTCCTACTTGGGGAGAAAAGCGCCTCCCACTCGCTCTCTTTTTGAGTATTTCTGTTTTGTATATTACCTACATTGTTAGGCGAGGCTGGGGCGATACCGCCGCGCTTATAACTGGTTTCCTCTTAGCATTAAATCCGCTTCTTATAGCACACTCCCGAGTGCTCGCAATGGATGCGCTATTAGGCATGTTTTCTATTGCAACAATTATTCACCACATTCTTTGGATCGAACATAAAAAAAAGTATGATATCGCGCTCGTTGGTGTATTTTCCGCACTTGCAATGCTATCAAAACTATCTGCTTTTGGTCTCGTTATATACGTTATTATAGGGACAATTATCGTAGTACTCGCAAAAAAAGTTTCTTGGAATAAAGCCTTACGGGGAATAGGAACGGGAATAGGGGCTGGGCTTTTAACTGCTGTTATCGTTTTTCCCACGCTTCTTACAAATTTTTCCTATGTATGGGAAGGTAGTGTTACATTTTTTACCACAGAACACTTCCAGCAGCACGTGCATGCACTAGGGCCTTGGTGGTATCCGGAAGCATTTCTTATTTGGACAACTCCACTTCAACTTATTGGGCTTCTATCTATTGCCTTTATTCTCACAAAAAAGAATCCGTACCGCTGGCCGATAATTATGCTGTCGCTTTTTTGCATTATATTCTTCCTTGAAATCCAATACTCTATTAAAAAAGGTGACCGCTACATGCTCCCCGTCTTTTTAGCATTCGATGTTATAAGCGCGCTTGTACTTGTAAGCCTGTTTAAAAAATATATAAAAGTAGTAATTGCGCTGTGCGTTATTGGAATTTCATGGCAAGCATACGAAATAGTGCGACTTCATCCACACGAACTCGCCTATCGAAATCCTCTCTTTGTATCCATCGCAAAAGGACGAACAATGGGCTGGGGTGAAGGACTAGATGTAGCCGCTGCATACCTAAACGAAAAACCAAACGCCGAAGATTTGCTCGTAGCTGCGTATTACGAGAGTTCTTTTGCCTATCACTTCAAAGGTAAGTTCACATCTGCAGAGCGCCTAGGAAAAGAGTCCGCCCAAGAAATTGGAGCTGACTATGTAGTTCTCTATAGAACAATGGAAGGCCGTGCCCAAGAGCGCTGGGAAACGAAAGTGCTGGTAGAATATAAAAATAAAATTCCAGAAAAAATTATTAGCCTTAACAACGAGGAATACGTTTGGATATACAAGATAGATAAAATTGACAAATAGTATAATTAGTGCTAAGATTATAGGTTATTCGTTCTGCACCCTAGCACTTTAAAACTCTCAATACAAAGGATTACACATGGCTACCCCCCTATCAATCGGAGAGCTCGCTACATCACTCGTACAACGCACCCCCCAAACGAAAGTTAGCGCTACGTTCATTTTTGGAAGAGCTCAAGGAGACTGGGAGGCCACAGAAGGTGACTCCGGAATCCTAGAAACAGCGGCCCAATTCTATAGGGATGGCAAAAGCGGAGAGATCTATATTCCAGACACAATGGCGGGGCTCACCTTCTCTGGCGCAGTTGTTCCGACAATGTATCCTGGCCCAGAGGCATGGATTACCAACTTGCAAAACCTAGGAGTACCTCCCGACAACGTTGGTACTATTACTCCGACCGCCATACACACCAGAGGAGAAAGTGACGGCTTTGTTGCACTATGCAAACAAAGAAACTGGTTTACGGTTGCAGTTATTATGCAGAAACACCAAGTACTTCGCACAGCCCTCGCAATGCTTAAGTCATTCAAGGAACAGCACCACCACCTACACATACGTTTTCTTTGCCCGGAAAAAATGAACTGGAATAAGCACGTATACGGATCCCAAGGAGAACACCTTCTCCCCCGAAGCGAGCATGCAAGAATCGAGATTGAAAAAGTTTTAGCTCAGCAAGAAGCTGGCTTTCTCGCAACATTTGCACAACTTGAAGAATACTTGGCAATGGGTGCTTAGTACCCTCTTCCATCGACTGCTTCCACTATAGAAGCAGTCGATTTTTATTTACGTTTGTAAATTACGATATCTCGAGATGCCGGGTTTTCTACCGTAGCAAACTTTTCAAAACTATTTAAAAGTACAGCTCGCAAGTCAGCGGTAACAGGAGCCCCTTCATTAAAATACACGTCATTTGTACGCCAATCAGCGACGATCCAGGTAATATCTTTTTCCACACTACCTGCTAATGTTTCAAAATCGGGTAAAAATACACGCCGTATTTCGGTAGGCAAATACCCCGCTCGCTCAGATAAGTACCAGCCTGGGTGCGTATATCCGCCATACAACGGCAACCCGGCCAAATACACATACGAAGGCTGCGCAGTAAATACGTGTTCCCCGGGTCGCACTTGTTGCTTTAAAATATCCGCTACGCCCTGAGCCGCCTGTACCTCTACAGTCCCTCGATACTGCTTCACCGGAATATCTTGATATGATGCTAGGCTATCAGCTAAAAAAAGTAACAAAAACGCAATAATACATGCATTTCCTAATTTCACTTTCTTTCCCCAAGACCACAAGGCATCCAAAGTAAGAGCAGCCGCCACAGAAAGCGCAGGGATAGATTCTAGCGGGTAAAACGGTGTTGGACTCCTCCCCCACCCCTTGTAGAAAAGAATAAAGCTCCCGACCCAAACTAAGAGCAAAAGTACGAGCTGTTTCGACCAATCCTTTTTCCATACAATTTGAAAAATAATAACCAAAGGGAAAAATAGTGCGGGAAATAATATACTTTTCCCATCAAGACGTAGAGGAAGCGCGGCGTTATACAACATCTGGAACGGTGAAACAGGTTCTACCGTTGCATATGCTGCGCGTTGCTTATTTGCAATTAAGGTAGCGTCTGCATTAAAGAAGAAGGCAGTTTTTGGCCATCCGTAGAGCGGGTATACAATTGCGATTGTTATCAATAAAACAGCAAAAAATGCTATAGATATGCGAAGAAGCGCCTTCCATCTATCGTTTCGTATAAAAATAAGCACAAGGGCAGCTGGCACAAACGCAATTGCGCTCGCCCGCATTAAAAGCGCGGCAAATAAAAAAAGTGCGGCAAGTGTGGGTGCATGTGAACGAGGGCTTCGCAATAATAAAAATCCAGCAAAAATACAAACGAGCTCAAGAGGAATATGCGTAATATTGGTTGTGAGACTTATTACTACAGCTGATAACCCCCATAATGCCGTGGATATATATACAGCCCCTCGAGAAATAGGAAACGATCGCACAAGATGCCAAAATAAAAATATCGACCCAACGTGCGCAAGCGAAGAAAAAAGACGTGTGGCAAGCAATGAATATCCAAACACTTTTTGCCAAGCATGAAATATAAAGAGCCAAAGCGGTCCTTTTGTTCCTCCAAAATCCCGAAATGGTAAAAAACTTGGCGTTATTTGCGCCGCATCCTGCATATACGCACTTTCATCTTCAATGATATTAAGTTGTGGCAACAGAAACAGGTGAAGCACTATTGCGATACCGGCTACAGCGCATAAAAAAATAGTTTCTGGCCTCCGGAAGAAATCCATAATGCGATTCATACACAACATAGTATCAAACGGCTTTGTATAAATACAGCTCCCGCCCGGGCTTTTTTTTACAAAAATCGCGTGATATGCTTCACCCCATGTATGACAAGATTAAGGAAAATTGGAGCAAATCATCAGACGAACTGTCCGGATCAGATGCATTTTGGGAACGCAGCGCATTGGGATACTCCCTATTAGTAGACTTTAAAAAGGTATTAACGCCCAAGAACATTCATGGCCGCCTACTTGACGCTGGCGCCGGAAAGCTTTCGTATAGGCACTTAGTACGGCCATTATGCACGGAATACAAAAGCATGGACTTTAACAAAACTCACCCCGAGCTTGATTATCAGTCAGATATCCAAGAAATGCCGCTTGAAAATGAATCTTTCGATACAGTACTTTCCGCAGAAGTACTAGAACATGTTCCTGATCCAGAAAAAGCATTACGAGAGATCTATCGAATCCTAAAACCCGGAGGAAGATTGGTGATTTCCATTCCTCATCTTATGTATCTGCATAATGAACCGAACGATTTTTACAGATACACAAAATACGGACTCAGGACACTCCTTGAACGCGTAGGCTTTACGATCGAATACTTACAGCCTTCTGGAAGTCTTTTCTCTTTTCTCCAAGGAATCATCGCCACCACAGTAGTTGGAATGACATACCATATACCAATTATTTGGCCGATTATATTTGAATTAAGCCGCCTAACCGGAAAAATAAGTATTTGGCTAGACAACCACACAGATAAAAAGAAAATCTTTGCCCTCCACTTTATTGCAGTAGCCCGAAAATAAACCTTCGCTTTATATGAATATAAATACCCTACAAAAATACGTTCTACCGTTGGGATTTTTAGTCGCGGTTTTTCTTCCTCGCCTCATAGATTTAGGCACAGTCCTTACGGTAGATGAGCCACTTTGGCTTTCTCGCGGACAAACTTTTATACAAGGGTTTTCTGTCGGAAACTTCGAAAAAACATTAGTTGCTGGCCAACCAGGAGTCACAACGGCCTGGCTCGTTGGGCTATCTGCCCCTTGGGCATCTCTTACTGCAGGGCAAATTGCAATTGCGACCACCTCTGGCGTTCTCGTGCTTATTATCACCTACTTCCTAAGAATTCTTATCGGTAAAAAATGGGGGCTTATAACTGGGTTTTTTCTTGCACTCGACCCATTCCTGATTGCCCACAGCAGAATCGTTCATACCGATGCATTACTCTCCTTATTTTACCTTGCATCAATTACAAGTCTGCTTTGTGCCGTAATCCCAAAAACATTACACCAACGATACGTTATCATGAGTGCGATATTGGCAGGAGCCGCACTTCTTACAAAAATTTTTGGCCTCATTCTTATTCCAACAGCAGTACTTATTATCATTATTGCGCGTTGGCACAAAAAAGATGATTGGGCACGCATCGCACGAATGGTTGGTCTTTGGATATCAATATTTCTCATCACAACATTTGCTGCATGGCCAGCACTATGGAGCAATGCCGATAAAGTATTTGATTACCTCTTTTCTCGCGCAGAGCTCCACGGAGAAGGCACTCGATCAGAAGAAACCACATCTGCCTCATGGTATTACGCCCGAGAAACATTCTTTCGACTGTCCTTGCCCGTTGCACTTCTTTCTCCGTTTGCAATTTGGCAGCTCGCAAAGAAAAATAAATCAAAGCACGCTATTGCTGCGCTCTACATACTTGGCACAGGATTATTCTTTATAGTTGCACTAAATACAGGATCAGATAAAAGTGATCGATACGCTCTCTTAACCCATCTCACAGTCGCAACAGTAGCCCCTCTTGGGCTACGAGGCATTGTGCAAACGCTTAAAAAACGATCAAATCAAAACCCTTGGGCGAGCCTTATTATTGTTATTCCTATTCTTTTTTTAGCAGTAGACGCAATACGAATACACCCCTACTATCTAGCGCATTTTAATAGACTCTATCCAATAGAAGAAACTCACAAGCTTGGTTGGGGAGAAGGCTTAGAGCAAGCGGCTCTTTGGATAGAAAACAATCACCCGGGATCAAAAGTCCTTTCTTATTACCCTCGAGTCTTTAGCTATTTTTATAAAGGAGAAGTTGAAACCGTAACCCATATCAACGACGCACAAGGAGACTACGCTGTACTTTATCGATCCATGTTCGAACGTGGCGATGGAACCCCTGAAAGCGATATTGTTTCTGAGTTTATAAACGATAAAACAAAGAAGCTAGTCCGCACTATCACAATCAACGGCCTGCCGTACGTATGGATATATGAACTTTAATTACGCTTATACAGCGTATATGTATCACCAACTGTTTCGTTTTGAAGAGACTCTATTACCGTAAAGTTTTTCTGTAAAATTTCTACTCGTTCCGGATATCCATCAAAATAGATTTCATTTGTCCGACTCTCCGTCAAAACAAAATTTGCTTCATTGCGAAGATATTCCGTTATAGCTTCTGGTTTTTTAAACAGCAAATCTCGAAGACTCTCTGAAATTGTCCCAAAACGAGCCTCTCTGTACCACCCAGGGTGCGCATACCCAAAGATAATCGGTCTATTCGAGAAAGCAGTAGCAACTGGCTGAGCCGTAAAAATCATTTCTCGCCTTGGAACATTGCGAGAAATAAGTCCAACAATCTTCACAAGACTCGCCTGGCTAATTGTTCCCGTATGAGGATATAGCTGAGCAATTGCATACCCCTGATAAACGGACATACTACCCATGATAACTAATAGTCCTACAAATGAACGGGAAAGCCATTTGGGCTCAATCTTTTTCCATAACCCAAGAACAAAATCAAACCCGACACCGAATATAATGGCAAGCTGCGGAATAAACTCGGTAATATAACTTTGGCGGAATCTTCCCCACTGAGAATACGCGAGCACTGTCATGCCAAGCCAAACAAAAACTAAAAGGGGCGTTTGCCACTGATTCCAATATTTTTTTATGGCCCCCTTCTCTCCGTACAACAAGGCCGCAACCGCGGTAATAAAAGGAACTACGAAAAATAACGAAACAGTAAGGAATATAGTAGAGTAAAGCGTCTTAGGTAAAAGAAAGTTGGTGTCATGCAGGTGAAACGCTATCGTAGAGGCCGTTAACAATATTCCCACTATAATTACCATTGCCTGCACGAGCCTACTTTTATAGATAAACATTGCAGGAAACACAAGAATTGGGGCAAGTAGCAATACCCCGGCCCCCCACAAGAGCCTAGCCTCAATTATGATCATTCTAATTATTGGATCATCAGGCGCATCCGCGCGAATCACTTCTTGCCTATTTTGAGAAATAAGAAAGGCCTCCATGTTTGTAAATATGGCTGCCTTTGGCAATCCGGTCGTCGTAAGCGCTCCTGCAAATATCAGTCCGAACAACACTAGTCCAACCCCGACGTATACTGCGGCAAGCTTTATTTTTATCCCCCTATCGGCAAACAAAAAGTAAAAGCAAAAGGCAACAAGCGCAGGAATAGCAACTGTTACACGCACAAAGAACGCAAAGGCAAATACAATAGCTGCCAACGCTGCCAATTGTAAGCTAGCTCGTTTTGCTGCCCGTAGCGCAAAAAGTAACCCGAGCATAGAAATAGCCACGCTCGCAGTTTGAAGTAGCAATGGCGTGGTAAGGGCTACGACAGCAGGAATAAGACTGAACGCAAAAACAGCAAGAAGCCGTGATCGCTTCCGCAAATTCAATTCAATAAGCAACTTCCAGAAAAACCAACCTCCCGCTATCCAAAAGATCGCGGAAAATAACCTCCATGCAATAACAGTATTAGGAGCAATGAAACTCCATAGCCATAAAATAAATAAATAGAGTGGGCCCTTTGTTAAAAAGTCTCGAAATGGCAACAAGTCCAGAGAGGACTGTAAAACATCTTGGATATATGCCCCCTCATCAATGATGACCGGAGTAGTAAGCCCTAGCCAAACATGAAGCCCCGCTCCAACCATAATAAAAATCCATACCAGTAATCGTTCTTGTACGGAAAAGCGCTTTACTATCATATACAGAGCAAAACCAATAACCCCCGCTATCACACTTGCATATTCCCATGGGGCAAAAACTGAGGAAGAAACAGAAATTCGAGTAAGAAATTCGGCAGCGCGAGGATACCGCCACACTTCTGTAAAACCCATATTCCCTCTTAATATTCGCTTATTCTGATACGCCCTTCCTTCAGTAAAAGCGTTCGGGTCTTGCTCGCGATACGTCCAGAAAGATTTTGCCGGAGCATGCGGCGCTTCTATAATCCAAACAAGCTTTTCAGGGGCGAGCCAAATAGGAGCGAAATGGAAGCTAGCAACCTCTTCAGAAAAAGAGAAAGGTGGAACCGTAAGAATATCTTCAGAATCATGGGTTTCTCGAAGATGCAAAATTAATGGACCATTGGGATTTATAGTGCTCCCAAGAGGGATATTAAGTTCAGAAATACCGGAATGTGGAATAAATTCTTGTGACACAACAGTATTCCCCCCAAAGTAAGCACGATCACCTTCGCCCTGAGGCGCCAATATATCCCGCTTATACTCAACCGGAACCAAAAGAGAGACGCCTGCCCATACAACAAATATCCCAAAGAGCAGTAAGAATGGGTACTTGCCAATATTGCTAGTTAATCGATAAATAATACCCATAGAAGGCGTCTATTATCTTGTAACACACGCTTTGCCCCAAGACAAAAAGATGTTTATACTACCCCTTGTATGATACCCCCCGCAAAGCGTGAATTGCTTATTATAGCAATTGGCTTAATACCCTTTTTAATTATCGCTATTTATAGCGTTAGCTACGCGAGACAGGCAGTTCGAGACGATTTACGAAAACAGGATATTACGAACATCAAACGAGCACTCGAACAATACTATAATGCCCACGAATCATACGTATTGCCTCCAACAAAAGCGCCTGATTGTACAACAAATACTCAGGAAAGCTGGTTCTTTAGCGACTCTTCCCCTCTCTTACAAGAACATTTTATAGATGCAATTCCCCACGACGTTCGAGAGTCTCGAGGGTTCACGTATACGTACTGCGTTACGAGTATTTCCAACAATCGCGCAACTGGTTTTTATCTCCAAGCGTCCCTAGAAGGCAATGAGGCGACTGGTGTATTCTTTGATGAAGATGAAAAAAGAAAGTTTAATTATCTTGTATTATTAGAGCAGGGAAAGCGCCTCTACCGCGTTTGCGGAGGTGAGGAGCTTCAATGCCAACAACCATAACTATGAATAAAGTTCTCATTACAGGCGGTGCCGGGTTTTTAGGAATTAACCTAGTACGATACTTACTGGAAAAAGGATATGAAGTTATCTCATATGACTTTGCTCCATTTGACTACCCAGAAAAGGACAAAATTACCGTTATAACGAAAGATATCAGAGACAAGGCTGATGTAGACAAGGCGATGGAAGGAGTAGACTTTGTCGTTCATTGCGCTGCAGCACTCCCCCTATACTCAAAAGAAGATATTTACACAACAGACGTAGACGGGACAAGAAATATACTATCTTCTGCGTTTGAACATGGGGTAAAACGAGTCGTTCACATATCATCTACTGCAGTCTACGGCATACCAGATCATCACCCTATTTATGAAAACGATACACTTGTTGGAGTAGGCGCATACGGAGAGGCGAAAATTCTTGCAGAAAAAGTATGTGAAGAATGGAGAGAAAAGGGGAAATGCGTTTCAATTCTTCGACCAAAATCATTTATTGGCCCTGAGCGATTAGGAGTATTTGCGCTTCTCTATGATTGGGCCTACACAGGCCATAATTTCCCAATGATCGGCATGGGAAATAATAGATATCAATTACTCGATGTAGAAGACCTGTGCGAAGCAATATTCCTATGCCTAACAAAAGAAGAGGCCAAAGTAAGTGACACCTTTAATATTGGAGCAAAAGAATACACCACCATGAAAGAAGATTATCAAATAGTTCTGGATACTGCGGGGCATAAGAAAAGAATTATTGGGTTTCCGGCAGCGCCGATGATATGGACCTTGAGGCTGCTAGAAGCATTACAAATATCGCCGCTCTATAAATGGGTATATGAAACCGCGGCTGTGGATTCGTTTGTTTCTATAGAAAAAGCAGAAAAAAATATTGGCTATTCACCAAAACATTCAAATAAACAAGCACTCGTACGGAATTATGAGTGGTATATAAAAAACCTCGCATCATTCCAAAACGCGAGCGGAGTAAGCCATCGAGTCCCGTGGAAGCAAGGTGCTCTGGGAGTCATAAAATATTTGTTTTAGTATTTGAATATGAATATTCTCGTTACGGGCGGTGCTGGGTTTATCGGTTCGCATGTTTCAAAAACCCTTCTTTCCCGTGGCGACAGTGTCGTTATTATCGACGATTTTAATGATCGATACGACCCTCGCCTCAAAGAAGCTCGAGTTACTCATATGTTTACAGATAGCCCCGGGCAACCCGTACTCGTGCGAGGAGATATCACAAACCAAGAGCTCCTAGAACAAACGATACAGGAACATTCTGTTGAATCCATTATTCACCTTGCTGCATGGGCAGCAATTCCAAGAAGCATAGAAAGTCCTCTCACGTATACTCATGCAAATGTTACAGGGACAGCTTCTGTGCTAGAGGCTGCCCGTAAAAATGGGGTTCAAAAAATAGTTATTGCATCAAGCTCGTCAGTATATGGGGGTATTACAGACCTTCCCTTCAAGGAGGACATGAATATTATGCGACCAATTTCACCGTATGCGGCAACAAAAGTTGCCACGGAAGCGCTCGCATATACTTGGCACCACCTATACGGCATCCCAACCACATGCCTTCGGTTCTTTACCGTGTACGGGCCTTGGGGACGCCCCGAAATGGCGCCATTCGCCTTCACGAGAGCAATAGATACTGAAAAGGAAATCCTCTTACGAGGAGAGAGTACCTCTCGAGACTTTACATACATAGATGATATTGTTCAGGGGGTTATCGCATCCCTTGATACTGCCGACAAATATCACGTGTATAATTTAGGAGAAGCTGACGGAGTACCACTCCCTCGTATGATAGCCGCATTCGAACAAGCCCTAGGGAAAAAAGCAATTGTAAAAATAACTCCACTGCTCCCAGGAGAACTCGCCGTTACACTCGCGGACATTTCTCTCGCTCAAACAGACCTGGGATACAAGCCAACAACTTCTATTGAAGAAGGCGCAAAGAAATTTGTTGAATGGTACAAAGAATGGCACGACCAAATATTTATATGAACAAAAAAGAACACATTCTAAGTCTTTCACTCATCGTTATTACATGGGCTATATTTTTTATTCCTATTATCTCTGGCGCCTACACGTATTATTTGGATGATTTAAAAATAATTTACTACCCAATAGAAACATTATACGCAAAGGCGCAGCACTCCTGGCAACTCCCTCTATGGTCAAATGAACTTGGTTTTGGACAGCCGTTATTAGCATGGGGGCAATTAGGGTTCTTTACGCCAATTCACATACTGTTACGCGCACTCTTTGTCCCACCCCTTGCACTTCTCCAGGTATCCGTTGTTTCATATTTTTTAATCGGAAGCATTGGAATGTATTTCTTCCTGGTTCGTCGCAACCTGCACATAGCTGCCGCAACGTTAGGAGCTCTCGTTTTTGCATACTGCGGATTTAATGTAGGGCACTTAAATCATGTGAACTTTTACACCAGCACCATGCTATTACCATGGCTGCTTCTTGCGGTCGACTCACTCATACAATCAAGCACTATTAAACGAGCGACAACTCTTGCTCTTATCGCTTCTGCAATCACGGTATCAGGGCAACCTCAAGTTATTTTTTACACATTTAGCATAGCGGCAATTATCTCTTTGGGAATTTTTGTAAAAAGATTAAAAATACGTTCCCTTCTTGGCATTGGATATGCAATCATAGTTGCATTCCTTCTATCTTCATTTGCACTTCTTCCACTTCAAGAATTCCTCCCTTCAACAGAACGAGCAGGAGGCCTCCCAATGACGGAGCTCTTTGAATTTAGCTATCCGCCTTTTGAAACAATTACTCTTATTCTTCCGTATTTTTTTGGAGATCATGCTAACTACTTTGGCCCGAAAGGATTTCAAGAACTTGCTGCATACGTTGGCATAATCCCCATCATCCTAACAGGAATTGCATTATTCTCCTGGAAATCACATAAAGGGGAGCGAATTGCGGGAATTATACTCGTGTTTGTAGGCGCTATTCTTGCCCTTGGAAAATACTCCCCCGTATACACATATCTTGTAGATCATCACTTTATTACAAGCATTGGCGTAGTTGGGAGATTTGTTTTCTTCTTTGACGTAGGGATTGTTCTTCTTGCAGCAATTGGATTACACGACATTCTTCTAACACAAAAAAATACTGCTAAAAACTACCTCCGTCTTATACCCGGATATCTATTCCCTATTCTTCTTATTGTAATTCCGTTTGGATTATATGCTTCTCAAAATCCAGAAGCACAGCAAAGACTATCGCTTTTATTTAATACCCAAACACTCTCTTGGTGGGTAATTGTTATTGGGGCTATCTCCCCTGCAGCAATTCTATTAGGTCAGCTATACGCCCCTCAATACAAAAAAATAATTCCGTGGATACTACCCACCCTTACTGCAGGAACACTCCTTGTCTATGGCTGGGGATATAACCCAGTAGTGCCATCCGAACGCGCATTTACATCCTCCCCCTTTGCAGAAGAATTAGCACAATACAGAGAAACAACAGGACTACCAGCGCGAATTTATGCAGCTGATCGCCTTCCAGTAACCGGAAACCCACGAGTAGAAGTTTCACTATCCGATAGAATATCCCCCCTCTTTACCGTCCTTCAGCCGCTTACCATAGCGCGAGATAACGTAAACTGCCTTATAATACCAATCCAATCAGATGCGCCAGAGGAGAGCGTTATGAGCGTTACTATTAGCGAGGGTCTTGCCGGGAAGATTTGGCATAAACAAGAAATCTCATTAGGCGATGCTTTCACTACTACAAATCAACGTATTTGTTTTCCGGAAATACCCAAAGAAATACGTGAAAACCTCTTACTCTCTTTTTCCAGCGACGAGCAAACAAACATGCAGGTATTCGTAACACCCAGCAAGGGTGATAATGCAAACCTTTCATTCGTTCGAGTAAAAAATCCAAATGCGGACCAATTAGAGCGCTCCAAAAAACCTCTTTCAGTTCAATATACTGCGCAGTCTCCAAAAGTGAGTGATAGCGAAACGGCGCTTATGATGCGCCATATTCAAGCGGTAGCAGGAGCTTCAAGCGCAAGATGGATTGGAGCACTTTCCATTAGGCCATACAGAGAATTCATCGACTCATTTTTCGCAAATGACTCGGATCCTTTTGACGGAGACGGCACTCACGCTCTTACTCGAAATAAAAAGCTTGTAGATATGGTTGGAATAACTCACTTTGCTCAAGCACTCGAATATGGCCAAACAAACGATGCAATGATCACGGCTGGATACAATCTCGTAAAAGAGGCAAATACCGGGGATTCGATTATTCGGCTCTACGAAAACAAAGCGGCATACCCTAAAGCATTCATAGTGCCAAAATGGGAATTTGTCCCTGCGGACGACGAAATTCGATTCAAGCTCCGTGATCCCCTCTTTAATCCAAAAGAGCTCGCCTACGTAACAGGCCCGGTTCCCCCGCCACTTGCCCCAAATACCAATAATGAAACTTTGTCATCCTCCGCAAACATAACGCGCTATACAAATACACAAGTAGATATTGAAGTTACTACAAATAAAGAAGCGCTGCTCATACTAAACGACAGCACAACGCCTGAATGGCACGCATTTATTGATGGCAAGCCAACATTACAACTGCGAGCAAACTCTCTCTTTAAGGCAGCTCTCGTGCCCCCAGGAACGCATATAGTTTCATTTCAATATAAATCACCCGCAATAGAACTTTCCAAAAACCTGACCATCCTGGGCATCGTTATAACGCTTGCGGGATACGCTTTTGAGCCTATACAAAAACGAATACGAAAATCCTAACGAAGCAGTTTTGTTTCTAGCTCGGTTCTCAGCTTTCCGTCTGTTCCAATATACGTTAGCTGTACGCTTATAGAGCCCGGCTTCTCTACTGCGTCTTTAATATTCCCCGTACGAGAAATATAGATAGGAGTATCACGAAATGGTACCGAAGAATACCTCATAGACGCGTATGGAGCACTCGACCCGACAGATCGAATACTAATAAAGACACGCTCCCCCTTTGGAATCGAAACGCCTTGAGGAAAATCAATTGGCTGCCATGCCGCATCTTTTACCTCGGTCATCGGAATTTGAGTTGAAAAAAATGGAGCATCCCCAAGCGCCCTAGAAACATCAATAGAAAGCTTGCCAGTATTAGCCTTGCCAAATCTCGTTGCGGGGAAAATGCGTATTCCAGCAAGATTTTCATATTGTACAGTAGCCTCTTGCACAACAATCATACTTGCATCCAAATCTCCTATCGTTTTAGGGTAGCTCGGCTTCTCATACACCCACGCAAATTCCTTACCTGCCACATGCGCAACAAACACGGGTTCTCGCTTTTTATAATACTCATCGATAAAATCGTTTGCATAATGAGCCGGCTCTCGACCAAACATATTCCTATACACAACAATAAATTGTACTTGATTCTGTTCGTGGGCATTTATGTGCACCACACGAGCCGTGGTAAACGCCCCAAGCTCGCCCGGGTACCAGGATGCAACAATTGCATTTGGATGGTTTTCGTTAAGCCACTTCGCAACGATATCTAGCCCTTCGCCCCACCCGAGCTCCTGACTAATATTGTCTGGAAACATTGGGTTACTGTATGCAATTTCATAGGGGTGGTACGAAGCAACAACCCACATAAGGTATAAAGAAGCCACTCCGCACACGCCCCAAACAGCCTTATCGCGAAGACGCGAAGGAGAGAAGTTAGTCACAACCCAAATAATTCCGTACGCGGCAACAATATGAAGAGCGAAGAATGCAGGGATAATGTATCGATCACCCTTTTTTGCCCCGAGCGTCATCATGATTACAAACGCCACGAGATACACCACAATAAGCCCCATTTCTTTTGATGGTTTCTTTTTATAGATTCCTATAGCTACTGCGATAATCCCTACAACAGCCCCAAAAAGCGCAACGGGGTTAGATCGAGCAAGTAACGCAGCAGGGTAATGCATTGCATTAAGCGTATAATCCTCATTCATGTCATGCGGAGTACTCGCAGCAACAGAAACATCTCGCTTTACCTGAAGCACATTACCCACTGGGTTTGGAACCCAAAGAAGCGCGGGCCATATAATAAGGATCATCAGAATTATAATTAAAAGCCACACAATAGCGTCTTTGGATTTTTGCATAAGAACATCTCTCTGCAAAATCTCTTTACCGTAAAATACGATAATTGCACATATGATAAACGGAAAAATAAACACCGCTGGAAATTTTGTAAGCAGCGCCAGAGCGGCCAAAGCAGCGCTTGCAATCAACCATCCGCGCGTACGCGTACGAGCATATATAATAGTTGAAAGTACCGACAAGGTAAGAAAGCTGCCAAGCAGAGCATCAACATGAACAACGCGAGAGTACCCAATTATGAAAGGGTCAAGTGCAAGAAGTGTTGCGGCAAAGAAAGCAACTCCCCGAGCACGCAGAGCTATATAGAGAAGCAGATATATAAAAGGAATACTCGCCGCATTTAAAAAAGCGATCACAAACTGTGTCGATTTTACAAAATGGAACAGATTTTTTATTTCAAACGGTATATCGGAAGTAGCAACTTTAGCCAGAACCGTAGTTCCTACCGCCCAAAGCGTAGTAACGCCAGGATGAGTGGTCTGAATCATGTCGTTAAAACGAAAATCCTGAAACGCTCGGGCAAACTCATAAGAACGCGTTATCCATGTTTTTTCGTCCGTAGTCAAAAAGGTTCCAAGATTCGTGACCCGAGGAATAAGCGCTACGGCAAAAATAATTGCCATACAAGCAATATCCTTATAGTGACGCTTTACCCAAGCAATATTCATACAACGTATTGTATATCCCCTACTACATATCCGCTATGGAAAACAATATTTATCGCTTTATAAAAGCAAATTATTGTACATCTATCTTTTTACAACCCTAAAGAATGGTACTTCTGGGCAAGGTGAGGACGGGTCACGAATAATCGGATCATCCACCTTCCTATACACAACAGTCCATGCAGCAGATGATTTGCGCTCTCCATCCACAACAAGAAGATCTTCATATTCATGACTTAGGTACTGTAAACGATCAAAAATATCTTGAGTCGGAGAATACACAACCCCTATCCCTCGTACGCAAGATACTAGTGGGCGAATATCCACAAACGCAGAGGATTTATCATTTCGATTACCAAGGGAAAATTCTTTCAAACTACCCCCTGTTTGTAAAAAAGGAATAAAAGCACTGTATCCAATCCACACACTTAATATAAATGCCAATACAAGAGGTACATATGCCCCTATACGTGCAGGAATAAATTTTTTAATAATAACCCCTGCACCTACCCCGGCTAACAGCCAAGCACTCATGGAAATAACTGCAAAATACCTAAGCGTAAAGCGATCAACCATATACAGAAGGATGTAGCTTTGCATAACCACCCCCGCAACAATAGCAAGCACATACAGTCTTTTTTTATGGAATAATCCTAAAACGGCAAAAATTCCCAATATGCTGGTAATTGCTACTATCGCACTCGGAGAAAACTCAAACCCAGTATATCGAGCAACGTAAGAGGACCCAGAAACGTACAACGGCAACGATGGTAAAAAATCTTGAAGACGACTGCTAAACCCGGCAACCACCTCGGCCCTGCTTCCCTGGTCCTCCGTCAACAGAAGAAGAACTGCAAACTGGGTCCCGAACCCAGCAATTAACCCCACACAGAAAATCCAGAACCAAGACAAGGCCTCGATAATCCTTGTTCGAATATGTGAAGACCAAAGATACACAACGCTAAAACATACGATAATAGCAATAAATATAGGGAAAAATATAATATCGTTAGAAAGTCCCAATCCAGCAATTAATCCAGAAAGAAGCCACTTTTGCTTCCAATTGCTCATCAGTGCATACATTAAAAGCCATGCGAATACTACATTTAACGTAATTGCCCACCCAATTCGTTGCTGCAATACAAATACAGGAGAGAAGGAAAAAAACGTAAGCGCAATCATCCCAACTTCTTCCCCAAACCATTTTCGCAATACTGATCCCGCAAGAATAAACGTCGCAATGCTAGCAGTTAACATAAGCATGCGAAGCGCAAGCGGAGTGTATCCGAATACAGCAATATACGGCACTCGAACATAGTCGATTATTGGCCCAATATATGACCGTTCCCCGACAATAGTAATCGTATCTTTTTGTAGTAGTTGAAATACGTTTTCCCCTTCAGAACCTTCATCGCCCAAAAGCCCTGGCACTCTATGAAGATACGCTCCGTTTACAGCGATAAAAAGGATAAAAAGCAATAAAGATGGTAGGGCCAAGAACCAAGGTCGCTTCATAATACTCATACTATATCGCGCTTTCCCAAAATCCAGTACTCATACCACAACTGAAATACAATTAATGTCCATATTTTTTTTCGGTGATCATATTTTTTATATGCATGCTCTGAAATAAGCTTTTCGACATAAGAATAATCAAAAACCCCGACCTCCCGTATACGATCCTGCGAAAGCACTGCAGAGACAAGCGGTAATAAATCATTGGCAAACCATGATGCGCTCGGAATCCCAAAACCCTGCTTTTTTCGATCAATTACCTCGTCTGGTAATCTTCCCTTCATTAATTCGCGCAAAAGTCTCTTGTTTTTTTTATATTTTGGAGGAAGCGTTGATATAAACTCAGCAAGATCAGCATCTAGAAATGGCGTGCGAGCCTCTAAGCCAACCGCCATAGTTGCCCTATCAAGCTTTACAAGAATATCTCGATGCAAATACGTTGCTATGTGATACAACGACGCACGGTCAAAGAGGTTCGTTACTGCACGAGGAACCGCAGAATCTACAGCATCAAAAAATTGAGCGTGCATTTTCTTGTAGCTAGGAAGCAATAATAAGTCAGTTTCTTTTTCAGTAAAGGAGCCAAGCCAGATTTGGAGATTTCGATCAGAAGGATATGCAATTCCTCGCAAAAAAGCCTTTACTTTAAAATCAAGAGAAAAATACGAGTAAGAGACTGGGAGCAATCCGTGTAACGCCTTCTCGAGCACTTCCCATAAAAAGGAAGGGACCGCAGAAAGCTTATCTGCAAGCTCATATGCGGGGAATGTCCCATACCCACCTAACAACTCATCACTACCATCCCCATCTAATACAACTTTCATATACTTTCTAGCTAATGCACTTACTGCATAGGTAGGTAACAGAGAAATATCTGCAAGCGGAACATCCATAAGGGGAACTACATCTCGTAAAGAATGAAGAAATTCCTCTTTTGTAAACTGAATAGATTTATGAGAAAGAGATAACATCGATGCAACCTTTGCTGCAATTGGCTCTTCATTAAAACTATGTTCCGCAAAAGAAACGGAACAGGAATATATTTCTCCTTCTTTCCGCACGCTTCGCATATACCAAGCAATAGTGCTGGAATCCAATCCTCCGCTTAAGAATAGCCCTACCGGCACGTCAGCAACCATCCTTCTCTCGACCGCTCTACCCAACAGTTCATCAAAACGATTCTTTGCATCATCAAAAGAAATACTGGTGTGTACTTCGCTATTTGGCCTCCACCATGTAGTAATTTTTTCAGACCCGGAAGAAATATACATATATTGCCCGGCGCCCAAAGTATACACTCCTCGAAAGCCGCTTTCTGGCGCGGGAACATATTCATGAAGAAGATATTTCCCCACTACCAAGTCGGCAAGGGCGGGAACTATATATCCAGAAGCAAAAAGAGCTTTAGGCTCTGATGCAAATAAAAACACTCCATCTACCCATGAATAAAAAAGTGGCTTTTTCCCAAACGGATCCGTTGAAAGCAACATTGTTTGCTCTTGGGTATCATAAAAGGCAAACGCAAACATTCCTCGCAAAAACGGTAATGCTTTTTCTTGGAACTTCACAAGCATTTTAAGCAATACCTCCGTATCGGAATCAGATACGAAAACTTCATGGGAAAAATATTTTTCTCGAAGCTCTTGGTAATTATAAATTTCTCCATTAAACACCAATACATATCTGCCATCTGGCGAAACAAAAGGCTGAGCCCCTCCGCTCGAAAGATCGATAATGGAAAGGCGCGTATGAGCAAATGCAACAGGCCCTTGTACATATTCAGACATCGCATCAGGCCCCCTATGGGCAAGGGAGTCCCTCATGCGCAATATCGCCCCATCAGAAAGAGGCGCGTTTGACCTATCCCATATTCCTGCGATTCCACACATACTGCAACCATACCAAAAACTGGTATACTCGAGAAATGAATCGTAGGGCGTATTTTCTGACAGGCGCAATTCTTATACTTGGCATAGCCCTTGTGCTCCCCGTTGCCCAGAAAAGAGTATTATCTTACGGGGTAGATACATATGCAGCACATAAGCCCATATATAGAGAAAAGACAATTTCTCAAACCATTACAACAGAGCACCAAACAACGGGGATAGGTGCGATTATAGTTAATTTACAAAAGCCTAAAGAGTTTGCGGATTCTCATGTTGAAATTATCAATGATGCAACAGGGGCCACTCTAATATCTCAAACCATCCCAGCATCATCTATTAAAGACGACTCCTTTGCATATACCTCTTTTCCGGATCGCCCCATCCCAGCCCAAACAGATATTCGAATTGTATTTTCTGCGCCCAATGCCACAAACAAAAACCTTCTTGGGGTACGCTTTAATCCCAAAGACGGAGCCCTTGCACTATCTATTACAGAAAAAGTCCCCGCATGGAAGTTTATTCAAACAATCGCCTCGCAGAAAGGTAATACCTTGCCATATGTATTAACGGCCGTGGCACTATCCTTATTAGGTGGCCTTGCAGCCCTTCTTACCTCATACAATAAAAAAGGCTGGTGGATTATTCTCGGATTATTCATAGGCACATCCTTTATTCTTCGGGTAATTGTCATTCCGCAATTTGGCGGAGTGAGCGGAGGGGACGCATATAACTATCTTTCAATTTCAGACGCAATCATGGAGGGTAAAAATCCTTTCGCAAACACAAAACGCCTTCCTGGATATCCACTTATTTTGGCGCCCTTTTACGGTTCTGGACTCTTTGATGACCAACAAGTTATGAGGTACGTGCAATCGCTTGCAAGCATAGGAGGCATCGTACTTATTGTCATGATTGCCCGATCACTACACCTCTCTTGGCCAGTTGCATTTCTTACGGGAATTATTATTGCTTTTCAAAAAGACTATTTTGCAACATCGCTTCGACCAGAACCATACAGTATATTCACGTTTTTACTCTTACTGTCCGTATTTCTTTTTTTGCGCTCGCATGAAAAAAGAATACTTTGGCAATTACCGCTTTTTGGTATAACGCTCGGGTATAGCGCCATGACTCGCCAAGAAGGCTTTGTACTTGCGGCACTCCTAGGTGCCTGCTCTTTAGTATACGAAGGGTATCGCATATACAAAGAAAGAACCCGTAAAACAACTATCGATTCAATAAAAACACTCGTAGCAATGTACGCACCTGCGCTCGTAC
>CAZZHI010000003.1:0-15301 GCA_964654145.1 uncultured Candidatus Saccharibacteria bacterium | reverse complement strand
TTTTTAGTCTTCTTTTTCCATTTTATAAGAGAATTTTTTATCCATAATTTTTATACGTATGGGCACCCTCTCTATACAGAGTACCTAGAGGGCGATCGTCTCCAAATCGTAGACTCCTATCTTGCGTTTCAGGACGCAATTGGAGCAACTTGGGGAATCATAGGGTCAATGTGGAAGACATCTTGGGACGAGCTCGTCCGCCTTCCTTTTATGACCCCGTTATTTTTTATCCCAACACTACTTCTGTGGGGATGGTATGGAGCATTCACTTACACCAAACACAAAGCGCCATCGTGGATAACCCCGGTAATCACCTCTGTGGCATGGGTTGCGCTTCTTGCAATCAGCCTATTTGCAAAGCCGCTTTTCGTAAGCACTATATCCGCCGTTACAGCATCCCTTCTTTTTGCAAGCATTCCAATTTTTATTATACGAACAAAAATGCGAGGTGTAGTACTACTGCTAATAGCGATCTCTCAAATCCTTATTGCAACTTGGTTCCATCCATTTCCAAAGCATTATCAACAATCATATCCCTTTATAGCTCTCGTTCTTGCAACGGGGCTACTATCTTGGCTTCAATCAAAAAAGAAATTACCCATAGCAACATCGCTCGCGCTTACATCTCTCCCGTTTCTACTAGTAGCATTATTCTTGTCTCAAAAAATGAACGCAGAAATAGATAATTATAATGAAGAAGTTGCCTTGGATTCTGTAAGCTATCGCGCAGCAAGAGCAGCAAGAAATTTACCTGGGCCGATTGGTTTTGATCAGGCATACTTACCGGCAAGGCTGTATTTTGACCCGGAAGCAAAATATTTCCCCGATGAAGATAATCCAACTCAGCAAATGGAGCAAGAATGGCTAGAAAAAACCCCCCTAAAGACTCTTGTTATTACCAATGGTAACAACGTATTTAAAACCCCAGCAAAAAACTGGGAGCTTCTTCAAACATTCAAGGCAGCCGGAGAAGATGAGAAAATATTTGAAAGTGCGATATATTCTATTCCAGAATAACCCATGACATCTACTTTTTCGTTTGAAATTACCCAAGGCATACTTATAGGTATCGTATTTGGCTTAGGAACTCTTCTTGTTTCACTTCTTCCCAAATATAAATGGATCGCAGCTTCAGCTCTTTGCGTTCTTATAACTCCGCTTGCGCTTTTACCCTTCTGGTTCTCATATGGTCCCCTAGGAATCTCCGATTGGGACTATTATTTTTCAATGCACACGAATCTTAGGGAAGCGATTGTACACTACAACGAATTTCCACTATGGAACCCCTATACTTGCGGGGGGACTTCGGCGCTTGGGGATCCGGAATTCCCCGTCCTAAGTCCACTCTTCTTACTAGAACTCCTCTTTGGCACACCAGCAGGCTTACGACTTTCCATCTACTTCTCTACCGCAATCGGATCACTTGGCATGCTCCACCTATCAAGAAAGCTGGGATTAAGCGTGCTAGGTGGCCTAGTCGCAGCGCTTGCTATGGCATTTGGAACAGTAAATCTTCTAGAAATAGCAGAAGGTCATCAAAATATTTTAGCCGCAATGTATATTCCATGGGTATGGTACTTCTGGTATAGCGCATACAGTTCCCCTTCTACCAAAAAGCAGCGTCTTTATATTGTTGCAATAGCAATTCTTCTCGCTCTTATGTTTTTTCAAGGAGGCATCTATCTCCTTATGTACATGACGGGTGCTTTTGCAATAATTGCCGCTCTCGTCACAAAGCCAAAACAAGCAATCCAAATAACTCTTCTTGCGGGGCTCCTCGGGGCAGGGTTAGCTTCTATAAAATTAATACCCGTCGCACTATGGATACAAGAGTTTTCAGATAAAGCATACGCAAGCTCCGCATACACGCTATCCTCCCTAGATGATATCTTCTTAGGAAGAATACTGTATGGAGCAGAAGATATTATCCCCTCACAAGGAGGGGGCTGGCATGAATACGGCGCATATATAGGGCCAGTAGTACTGTTGCTTTCATGTATCGGCTTTTTGTTTTATAGAAAAAATAGAGTTACTCAAGCGCTTTTAATTTCAGCAGTCCTTGCAACGGGCGTGTCCTCTCTTGGTCCATACTTAAAACCAATTTTTGATCAGCTCCCGTTTATCCCTCGATCAAATATTTCCAGGGTTATCCTATTTGCAGTTATCCCTATCTCGCTTCTTGCCGGGTATGGCATAGAAGGCATTCAAAAGCGCTCAAAACTTATGCGCCTCTTTGCTGTTGCGCTCATCACAATAGCGGCAGTAGACCTCATAAGCTTAGCGTACCCGCTCTCAAGCCAATCATTCGTGCTCCAGCGTGTAGAACATGAAATACCGCAATCAAAATTACCAATTTCGTATAATCCACTAACATATAAAGTGCGCCACAAGGGAGTAGACTATACTCGATCCTATGAAGCAACCTTAAGGGGGTATGGCAATATGACCTATTGCTCTGTTCTTGGCCCAGAGCCTTCCATATCCGTTATGACGGACGAAGGAAGAGGCGAAATTCTTTCTTTTTCCGACGACAAAGACGCATCATTTACACTAGAATCCTGGAAACCAAGTAATGCACGAATCATCGTGCGAACGACAAAAGAAACCGAAGCTACCCTGAACGCAAACTATGCAATTGGCTGGTACATAAATGGCATACCAGCAAAAGAAATAGGAAACCGCCCAGGAATACTCATTCCCGCGGGAGAAACGCTTCTAGAATTTTCATACGTGCCCCCAGGAATGTACGTAGGGGCTTTTATATCCGCTCTTTCAATTCTTATACTTTTCTACTACCTATTTCGTAAGTAAAATACTTCTCTTGTACGCATCAATGTTTTCAAGCGCCGCACCAGCACCCTTTGCCACACACATAAGCGGATCATCCGCAATATAACATGGGACTTGCGTAGCCTGAGAAATAAGCTCATCAATATTTTTAAGGAGCGCCCCACCACCGCTTACAACGATTCCTTTGTCTATAATATCGGCGGCAAGCTCTGGCGGAGTATCCTGGAGTACATACTTAATTGCCTGGAGTACTTCAAGAAGCGGATCTCGCAGAGCTTCAGTTACCTCAAACGAAGATATAACCGTCTCTTTTGGTAATCCTGTTGCCAAATCTCGCCCCCTAATACTCATAGAATCGGCATCGTCTTCTATTACAGCAGATCCGATTTGTTTTTTAATATCCTCTGCGGTCATTTCTCCAATTACAACCCCATACCGTTTCTTTATATGCTCCGCAATAGCATGGTCAAACACATTGCCCCCCACCCGAGCAGAATGAGCTACAACAATACCTCCCAACGAAATAACGGCAACCTCAGTAGTACCTCCACCGATATCCACAATCATGTGGCCAGAACTCTCCCCAATAGGTATGCTTGCGCCAATTGCCGCAGCTACGGGCTCTTTTATTAAATAAGCAGCCTTTGCTCCAGCAGAAAGCGTTGCATCAACAACTGCACGCCGCTCAGTACTTGTAATACCAGCAGGAACAGACACAAGCACTTCAGGGCGCAAAAAACGAACAGAAGCACCTGTCTTTTTTAATAAATATCGAAGCATCGCCTCCGTAACCCTATAGTCAGCGATAACACCGTCTCTCAATGGCCTATGAACAACAATACTTTCAGGAGTTCGCCCAATCATTGCATACGCATCATCCCCCACCGCAAGCACGGCATTGTCTTGTTGAGAAACTGCAACAATAGATGGCTCATTTAAGACAATTCCCTTCCCAGGGACATACATAATAGTACTGGTAGTACCAAGATCTATTGCGATTTTTCTTGTAAGAGCCATTATTCTTCCTTGGTTATATGAGCCCCTACCGCCTGAAGCCGAGAAACGATATTGGCATACCCTCGCTCAATAAGTTCTGCTTGCTCAATAGTTGTAGTACCACGCGCAATAAGCCCCGCAATAATAAGAGAGGCGCCGGAACGAATATCTAAGCTTGGTATTGTTCTTCCAACAAGCTCAGTAGGGCCAGTAATAATAACGCGATGAGGATCACATACTACTGCCTTCGCGCCCATTTTCTCTAATTCAAAAACATGCTTAAAACGCCCTTCGTATAAGGGGTCATGAATAAGGCTCGCTCCCTGAACCTGCGTTGCGATAACCGCAAAAGGAGCTTGGAGATCGGTAGGAATCCCGGGATACGGAAGAGCCTGAACTTTAAATGGCCGTAATGTACTTTTTAAAACAGTAACCGTACTCCCAGAAATTTTGTATGCAATTCCTATTTCGTCACAAAGCTTAAAGAACAAAAGCAGATGATCTACCGGCACATTAGTAACAGTAAGCTCAGAATCCGTTGCCGCAGCAAGCAAGATAAAAAAACCAGCCTCTAGCATATCCGGAATATTGACTAACTCTGCGCCATGCAAAGATTCGCTTCCGGTAATCGTAATTGTGTGGGTACCATCGCCTTCTATTGTTGCTCCCATTGCGCGCAATAAATCACAAAGAGCAACAACGTGTGGCTCCGCGGCAGCAATATGAATAGTTGTTTGGCCAGGCAATGATGCAGCGGCAAGCAAAATATTTTCTGTAGCAGTAACGGAAAACTCTTTAAGCACTACCGTCCCCGACTTCATAGTAGATCCATCAATCTCCACAACTTCAGAACCAACCGTAACCTTTGCGCCAAGTTGCGCAAAAGCATCCAAGTGAGCATCAATAGGCCGAGCACCAATAATATCTCCGCCCGGGCGAGGAAGCGACACGTGCTTTCCTCGACCCAACAAGGCCCCAAGTAAAAGTATAGACCCCCTAAGCGCCCCTACAGCATCCGGAGAAATACTCTTTTCGTCTATATTCTCAGCTTTAACAGAAACAACATCGTCCGTATGCCGCACATCAGCACCCAAAGAAGATAACAATGCGCACATTGTATCTACGTCCCGAATAGCTGGTATATTACGAAGAGTTACTTCTTCTTTTGTAAGCAGAGTTGCAGCAAGCAAGGGTAGAGCGGCATTTTTTGAGCCATACACGGGTATTTCCCCAGACAAACCCTTTGACTCCTGTATAATAAGCTGCATATCACTTAAGGCTACCGGATATGGCAAGAACTTTCAATTGGAGTACTATGCACATATGAGACTACACATTCGAAGAATTTTACTTGGATTTTCGTATACAGCGTTTGTTATTATTGCGCCGCTCATCATCTTGTACGCAATAGGGTATCGCCCACAAATATCTTCCCCAATTCCACGCGCAGTGGGTGTTGTTCTTGCGGATGCAACACCCGGGCGCGCTACTGTTTCGGTAAACGGAACAGCCTACGGAACGCTTCCACGCGCAGTTCCAAATATAGACCCGGGGCTTACGCTTGTAGAAATAGCGAAGGAAGGGTACAGCACGTGGAAAAAAAGCTTAGAAGTGAAATCAACCCAAGCAACCGATGTGCGTTCTGTTCGATTACTCCCATCTTCCTTTGAAAGCGAAGTTGTTGCAAACAATGCCCGCATGTTTGCCGCTTCTCCTACAAACCTCCTCATTGCAATAACAGACAAAGATAACGTACTTTCTGTCAGAGACACGGACGGAACAATTGTTCCTCCAACCCACCCACTCCTGCGCCAACCGACAAAAATATCTTGGTCTCCGGATGGAGCCTACATACTCGTTAGTTTTCCAAAAAATTCTTACGAACTTTTTCATATCAACCGTGCTCAACTAGAAAAAGTTCCGAGCAAACTGCTCAATAATAGTACGAATATTATTTGGAGCCCCATAGCCCCGAATACGCTCTATGGCCTCACAACAACCGGGGATATTATTTCTCACGATATTTCAAAAGGCGCAAACGAAACAATTGCCCAGAATGTTACAACATACGAAATATCAAACAGAACAATATACTATCAAACGTTTGAAAACGAATTAATTTCGCAGTCCCTACGATCGCAAGACCCTCGAACGATCATTCAAGATACTGGCAAGTCTATCAAGAAAATCTCAGCAGGAAATAATAATACTCTCGCACTTTTGTTTATAGATGGTGAACTTACGTTATATACCGGTGAAGGATCTGGTACCACAATTTCTCCATCCGTACTCCATATGTCATGGTCCCCTGATGGGCAGCTCCTCTTATTGCAAACTGCACCCACAGAGCTTCATGTATACAATGTCGGAAATGAACGTTTATTTGCAATACCGCAAGGAGAATTGCGGCTAATTACAAGACTTTCCCAACCAATAACATTCCCCGAATGGTTTTCAGATAGCCAACATATAACCTTTCAGGCAAACGATACGATTGTCTTTTCTGAAATCGATACCCGCGACCATGCAATTGCAACACCTATCGATACAACAAGTACTCGCCTCCCCATAGCAATCGGAGAAGGATCTAAAAGTATTTTGTATATAAAAGAAAATGGCTCAGCGTCACGCCTCGTACAAACCTGGCTCCTCACACCAGCGGATCGATAAGATGTAGACAAAGAAAAACCGAGTGGAATTGTTTTCACAATTTCACTCGGTACGAATGAGGACTATTTCGAAATCTTTGAAGAAGTGTCGGTTTCTTCTTCCGAGTTCTTCGTCGATTCCCCCTGAATAGCCTCATACACTTCCATTCGATGAACGGGGATTTCTTTTGGGGCATTAATCCCCAAACGAACCTTATCTCCTCGAACTTCGACGATCGTGATTGTGATATTGTCACCAATAACGATACTTTCGTCTTTTTTGCGACTCAGCACTAACATAATTCCCTCCTGGAAATAGGTGGGGGCGAAGGGCAGACTTCGATTGTCTGTCCGTGGGGGGGGTAAAAGAGCAAGCCACAACGCGTAGCTTGCGCCATATTATCACAGTCAATTGTTATTTGTCAACACCTACCAGTAATGATTCTGGTTTTCCTTATAATATTTAACCATACGAGCAATACCCTCCTTAAGAGGCACAGAAGGCTTCCAGGATGTTATTTTTTCTATTTTGGTAGTATCTGCTATGTAATTACCGGTCTCGTTTTTCTCATAGTGTTCAGGCCAAGGAATGTGTATTTTTGAGCCCGATCCAACCTCAGCTAGCACCGTATCAACCATTGAACCAAACGTTACCCGTTCTTGCGTTCCAATATTGTAAACCTCTCCACCCTCTCCGTGCATGGCAAGTTCTATAAAGGCATCAACAATATCATCAATATACAAGTAGTCCCGTTCCTGCTCCCCATCCCCGAATACCGTAATCGCCTTGCCCTCCATAGCCTGTCGCACAAACCATCCTACAATAGAGTATTTATTATGCTTCATTTGCTGACCTGGCCCATAGGGGTTTGGAATACGAATAGAAACCGTATCTACGCCGAATGTATGGAAAAAGTATTGATAATACTTTTCCGCAAGAAGCTTATGAATACCATACAGCGAAAGAGGTTCGGTCGGATGCGTTTCTGCAACTGGGTTCGTAAGAATTTTCCCATATACCATGCGAGAAGAAGAAAATAATATTCGAGCATGTGGAGCGTGTTGTCGCACCGCTTCTAGTACCGTAAGATGCCCCTTGCCATTAAAATCCAGATCAAGAAATGGGTCTTCTTTGGAATCCAAATAGCTTACCTGGGCAGCAAAATTAAATATAATATCCTTTCCACCAACAACACTGTTCATGAGCTCTTGGTCTCTAATATCACCCTCAACAAACGAAATACGATCAATAATAGCCTCCAAGTTAAAAAGGTTCCCGCCGTATAACGGCAACATCGCGTCCACAATTGTAACATCCGCACCGAGAGAAACGAGCTTTTTAGCCAAACTACTCCCTAAAAACCCAGCTCCTCCCGTAATAAGGACTTTCTTTCCGTTAAAATATGTAGAACTATTTTTTTTCATGGCGTCGTATCAAAGAATCATATTTACTCATGATATTTTTCCAATCATACTCAAGAGCATATTCGCGACTCTTCTTCCCCATTTGTTCACGAATAGCTGCGTCATTAATAAGAAGTGTGATCTTTTCTGCGAGTAAATCAATATCATCACCCTTAATCAAAAAGCCATTTTCACCCTCATGGACAATTTCATTATTTCCACCCACATCACTTGCAATAATAGGAAGCCCTGCGCCCATTGCCTCTAAAATAACAGAGGGCATGCCTTCAGAAAGCGACGTGAGCACAAAAACATCTGCATACTGATACGAACGTTCAAGTTGATCATACGGCACCATTCCAACGTACGATATAAGATCACTCACCTGTAGCTCCTCGGCAAGCAAATCAAGCTCTGTACGGTGAGCACCTGTTCCGACCACTTCCACTTCAAATGGAACAGTAGCATTCTTTCGAACGAGCGGGAGGGCGCGCACTACACGATGAAATCCTTTTCTCGGAATAAGGCGCCCAATAAATATAATTTTAACTTTAGAGTTTTTGGGTCGATCAATAGGATGAAATCTTTCCGTCTCAACTCCGTTTGGAATTGTATAAAATTCTGAATCAGGATCCGCTTTTCGAGCAAGTTCCCGCAAATCATCAGAACACACCGATCGAAACGATGCCTTTCTCCAAATAGCTTTTAAAAGAGGTGTAATAAACGGATATATTTTTGTAAATCTGGAAGGATTTGCATTGGGAATATCTGACCCCCCAAAATAAACTCCGTACGGAATACCTTTTATATACGAAAGAATCCACGCAACCCACCCAGCAGGTACCTCAAAGAACGCAAATACAAAATCAACCTTGTGAGTTGCAGTAAAAATAAGGCTGTAAACAAGCGCCGAGACTCCAAAACTCACAAGCTCAATAACAGAACTATAATCCTTATATTTTCGAAGTGCCGGAATACGAATAACAGTAGCCCCATCAATTGTTTCCTGGTGCGGCAAATCTTTGTAGCGGGAAGTAATAAGGGTAACGGTATGCCCAGCCTGTACCAAGTATCGGATAGCATACTTCGTGACCGTAGAGCCTCCACCCCCAATTGGCGGAAACTCATTGTTAATAAAAAGCAACTTCATACTCTAAAACCCTTTTGTGTTTTTAATAGAGTAGGGTTTCTTTTGCGCGTAGTATGTATGAGCAACAATGTCCGCGAGTACTCCTGCAAGTAAAAACTGAAAACCAAGAAGTACAAGTAGTACAGCTAAGAGCGGTGTAGATCTCCCCGCAAGCCCAATAACTCGAAATAGCCATAACACACCAAGAGTTCCTCCGAGCAAAAAACCTGCAATAATAAATATCGCACCAATTGACCCAAAGAAGTGCATTGGTCGAGCTGAATACTGAATCCAAAACTTTACAATCAAAAGATCAAGAAACCCTTTGAGTTTTTTTCGCACATTATATTTTGTTACTCCGGTCGTTCGTGGATGATGACGCACTACCATTTCTCCTACCTTAAAACCTTTCCAGGACAACAGGGCTGTAATGTATCTGTGCATCTCTCCATACAACTCCAAATCCTCAAGAGCTTCCTTTCGATACACTTTTAAACTGCATCCATGGTCATGAATCTTTTCACCAGTCACCTTCTTACGCACCCAGTTTCCAATCTTGCTACCAATTTTTAATACATTCTTGTCTTTGCGATTTTTTCTCCAACCCGAAATAACATCAAGACCTTCTTCATCAAGCTTTTTAATCATTGCAGGAATATCTTCTGGATCATTCTGCAAATCAGCATCCATAACAATGACGATATCTCCCGTTGCTGCAGAAAACCCGGCAGACCACCCTGCTGTTTGCCCAAAACTTCTTCGGAAACGAATAACCTTTACGCGATTATCTTTATCGTGTAAATCTGAGAGAATTTTGTATGTATTATCAGTACTACCATCATCAACAACAATAAGCTCCCATGAACCGCCCATAGCAGTAAACACGCGCTGTGTAGCTTCGTAGAGCGCCTGTAATGAGCCTTCTTCGTTATGCGCCGGTACTACAACACTGTAATTCATAGGTAAATATTACACTAGTATATAGAATTTGTCAATTCTCATCAGCAACCCCTAGGAGGTAGTTTCCGTACCCGCTTTTCAGTAATCCTTGAGCAATTTCTCGTAATTGATCCTTGGAAATATACCCCATACGGTACGCCACTTCTTCGATGCATCCAATCTTTAAGCCTTGGCGCTGTTCTACAATTTGCACAAAGTTACTTGCTTGCAAGAGCGAAGAATGCAAACCTGCATCAAGCCATGCTACTCCTCGTGGCAGAGGCGTTGCATGCAAAGTGCCAGCTGCAAGATATGCATTATGCAAATCAACCATTTCCAATTCCCCTCGAGCAGACGGGGAGAGCCCCTTTGCAAGCTCAACCACTTTATTATCAAAGAAATAGAGTCCTAAAATTGCATAATGAGACTTTGGATGCTCCGGCTTTTCCTCTATAGATGCAACATTTCCCTGAGCATCAAACTCAATAACCCCGGATCGTTCAGGGTCTGGAACATGATACCCAAAAAGCATATGCCCACCGCCCGTTTCTATTCTTTCACGAGCATCCTGGATAATCCCAGAAAGTCCACTTCCGTAGAGGATATTATCTCCGAGCATCATAGCAACACTGTCTTGCCCTATAAATTCTTCTCCCAATATAAAGGCCTCCGGGAGACCGTTTGGCTTGTCTTGAACCTTGTAACTAAATTTCATTCCAAGCTGGGACCCATCACCAAAGAGTGACTGAAATATTGGCAAATCCTTTGGTGTCGAAATAATCAGTATATCCTTAATCCCCGACAGCATAAGCGTGGAAATAGGATAATAGATCATCGGCTTGTCATACACTGGTAGCAACTGCTTACTCACTGCGCGTGTTAATGGATACAACCTTGTACCCGAACCCCCTGCTAAAATAATGCCTTTCATAGAAAAAAGTATAATCCGTTATGCCAATTCTCCCAAATGCCTATGGGGAGCCAAGTGCTCTTGCACATACTCAGTAATAGCCTCCTCAAGGGAGTAGTTCTCTTCTACTGGAAATCCAGAGGCTACGAGCTTTTTCGTATCAGCCTTCGTGAAATACTGGTATTGCCCTCGTAAACCATCTGGCATATCGATAAATTCAATTTGATCTTTCTTACCAAGCGCAGCAAACATAGCCTGAGCCACATCAACCCAGGTTCGAGCAATTCCCGTACCTACGTTAAACACACCGTTCACGTTCGCATTATCCAAAAAGAATAATGTTGCGCGTACTGCGTCTTTTACATAGATAAAATCGCGCTCTTGCTCTCCGTCTTTGTACTTTTCCTCATAGGATTTAAATAAGGCAATAGGTTTTCCGGCAGATACATCTTGGTACTTTTGTGCTATAACGCTTTTCATTCCCTCCTTATGCCATTCGTTTGGTCCGAATACGTTAAAATATCGGATCCCTACTGCGTGCTCTAAAAATCCGCCATCGCGTGCCCATATATCAACCATAAGCTTTGACTTTCCATAGAGGTTCATAGGAACCAAATCATTAAACAGCCCATGATCATCAACATACCCATGCTCACCATTTCCGTATGTTGCCGCACTCGATGCGTATACACACCTCGCATTATGTTCTTGGCACCAGCGAATAATGTCTTTGGTATATTCCACATTGTTATCTAATAAATACTCCCAGTTCTTTTCCGTAGTTGCACTACATGCACCTAAATGAATAATCGCCTCTACGTTCTGATTATCAAATTCTCCGGAAAGCAGTTGGGATCGAAAATCTGCGATTCCAATTAATTGATCATGCCGTAAGTGGCCGATATTATGCTCTTTTTCTTCATGGTCAACGTCATCAACAATAACAATATCTTCTCTTCCTCGCTCATTGAGCGCCCATACAACCGCGCTCCCAATAAAACCAGCTCCGCCCGTAACAATAATCATAGCGCTTGTATTTTTGAAATAATTTCGCTTGTAGATAAATTTGGCCTGCGAGCGACTGTGTACCCCTGTATTCCAAGTTCTTGCATAACAGGATATTCCACCCAACTTTCTTGATCCCCATAATCACTACCATTCACATGCACTTGGGGTCGGATTGCCGGAAGGAAAGACCCATGAGGCTCATCTGCATACATTCCCGTAATAATCACCACATAATCCACGCACGCAAGCGCTGCAAGAAGAGCGGCGCGTTGCGCTTCCGGTATAATGGGGCGAGAAGGGCCCTTTCCGGAACGCACAGATTCATCAGAATTCATTCCAACAAATAACACATCGCCTTGCTGCTTTGCCTCTTCCAAAAAATCCAAATGCCCAGCTTGTAACAAATCAAAAGAACCGTTTACCGTAACAAGTTTTTTCCCTGCTGCCCGAAGATCATCAGCCTTTTGAGTTGCCTGCTGTATCGTTAATATTTTTTCTGTACGCCAAAGATGCTCCATATTATGATTGTGAAAGTATAAACCTTGCAGCTTCTGCAAGCGAACCTGCGACTATATCCGGTTTTTGAGAAAGCCCATCCTCATTCCAGTACTTACTACGAATAAGCGCTGTTTTTGTTCCTGCAGTTTTCCCAAACAACATATCCGCCTCTTTATCGCCTACTGTCCAGCTATTTCCATATTCAATAGGGCCAAGTGTTGCCTCTATCTGTTTTGCCATTCCAATATCTGGCTTTCGGCAGTCACACACACGTTCATCTCGCCCATGGGGGCAATATGCAATAGCATCTATGTGAATTCCACTATCTTGTAGTTCCTTGTTCATAAAAACATGAAGCTCGTGCATCTGCTCTTCTGTATACAAGCCATGCGCAATGCCTGACTGATTCGTCACAATTGCAAGCGCGTACCCCGCCTTCTGGAGCGCCACAAGCGCATCAAGAGCACCAGGAACCCATTCCCACTTATCAGCCTCATGCACATACCCATGATCCACATTGAGCGTGCCGTCCCGATCCAAAAAAACAACTCGCCTAGGCATGATGCTCTTCAATTGTGTGCAACAATTCTTCTTTCGTAATGCCAACCGCACCCGTCTTTCTTGCAACGGTAGCGCCTGCAGCATTCCCCATTTCTGCAGCCTCTGAAAGCGTAGCCCCTGCCAAAACAGAAAGGAGAATCGTAACAGCGGCAGTATCGCCACATCCGGACGTATCAACTACTTCATCACTATGAATATACACGGTAGGAACATAATACCCTTCGCCCTGCATACCTTGAACGTACATTCCTTCACTACCGAGCGTAAGAAATGCCGTAGTCTCAAAAGAAGATGCAACCATTGTTGCTAATTCATGCGCCTTCTTGCCGCCGTTTTCATACGGATTAATTCCGAGATACTCGTGCGCTTCTTTTCTATTTGGAGACATATATGTTGCGCCGGTAAAGTACCCTACCCGAGAAGGCTTTGCATCTACCATCATTGGAATACCTCGTTGCTTCATTACACCCATAAGCGCATGCGCAACTGACTCGGAAATCGTGCCCTTTGCATAATCAGAGACAATAATAGCGTCTGCAGATGTTGCCTGACTTTCAATCTCTTGTATAACCCTATGTTCAACATCCTCCTGCATACTGCCAATAATTTCATGGTCCACACGAAGCAGCTGCTGACTTCCTACAATGTACCGTTTTTTTACAATCGTAGCGCCCTTTGCGTCTCGCAAAAATATTGAAGTATATCCCTCGTTACTCGCAGCGCTATCTAAAATACCGGCAGCCTCATCATTCCCCACAACACCAATACACGTAACTTCCGCCCCGAGCATAGCAGCATTCTTTGCAGAATTTCCCGCACCGCCGGTAGCGTTATCTTCTTTTTTTGCATGCAAAATAGGCACTGGTGCTTCTGGGTTCAATCGCTCCACAATTCCATACACATATCTATCCAAAAACACATCTCCTACTACGAGTATTTTTTTACCAGAAAATGCGTTTGTAATTTCTTCCGCTCGTGTTTTTAGTATGCTCATAGAGAAGGATCTCTCATAGTATCTTCAAACGATTCACAAATTAAATGAATTGCATGTAAGTGTAGCTCTTGCATACGTTCAGTTTTTGTCGTGGGTACCTCAATAGCGATATCCGCAAGCTCTCGCAATTTCCCTGTAGTTCCCGTAAACCCAATTACTGTCATTCCGTTTGCTCTCGCAGAATCTACGGCTTTCAAGATATTTTCTGAATTACCAGAAGTAGAAAGAGCTACAAACACATCCCCCTCTTTCCCAAGCGCTTCTACCTGGCGAGAGAAGATATCAGAAAACCCGAAATCATTCCCAATGCATGTAAGCGCTGTTCCATCGGCAGTTAAGGAAATCATAGGGTAAGGCTTCCGGTCTGTACGGTATCGCCCAATCAGCTCTTCCGCTAGATGCTGTGCCTGGGAAGCACTACCTCCGTTTCCTGCAACGTACGCATTATAGCCCTTTAAAAAAGCTTCTTTAAGGTGCTCTGATGCTCGCGTAACCTGCTCATGAAATGAGCCAAGATTGCCAAGAAGCTGTTCCAATTCTTTCGTTTGTCGTTCAAATAATTGTTGCATATGAGAACATTATACACCCCTTACGTAGTCCGCAAGCGCATCTTCCCATGCCCGCATTTTTGGCCCTTTCGTGTTTACAAGAAGACTATACGACGGGCGCTTTGCCGGACGAGGAAACTCTACTGAAGATACCGGCTTTACGACAACCGCCAAATTAGAAGTATATTCAAAAATCTTTTGGGCAAGTTCAAACCATGAAGCACTTCCGCTATTCGTGCCATGATAAATCCCAAACGGATACTTTTCTTCAAGAAGTGTCTTGGCATATTCCGCGAGGTCCTTCGTATACGTAGGGCACCCATATTGATCATGAACCACATTAAGAGCCTGCTCTTTTGCAGCTAACGCAAGCATCGTATCTACAAAATTCTTCCCATTTGGGCCATACAGCCACGCGGTGCGAATTAAGTAAAAATTACATCCGCTTTCTTTTAATGCTCGCTCTCCTGCTAGCTTAGAAGTTCCGTATGTATTTACTGCAGGCCCAGGGGCGTCAGACTCTTTATACCCACCCTGCTCAGTGCCGGGAAACACATAGTCAGTACTAAAATGTATAAGCGTAGCCCCTGTTTCATTTGCAACAGTAGCAAGGTTTTTTACTCCTGTTTCGTTCACGAGAAAGGCCTGGTCCCGTTCTTGCTCTGCCGCATCTACGTTCGTGTATGCAGCAGCATTAATAACCACATCCGCAGCAGCCTCGCGAAGCACCTGGCGAACGCTTTCAATGTTTGTAATATCAATTTCCTCCCTATCAACAGCGAGGGGATGATGTTCTAAAAATACTTGCACAAGCATGCTCCCCAACATGCCCTTAGCTCCAACAATCACTATCTTCATATATACAAAATACTAACA
>CAZZHI010000002.1:41396-66610 GCA_964654145.1 uncultured Candidatus Saccharibacteria bacterium | reverse complement strand
ATAATGGCAACAATCATAGACTGGTACAGCTGAGTAAAGGTTTCTTCTGTTTCCTGCTGCTCCCCACCATAGGTAATCGTGTATCCGCTCGGAAGCGTTTTCTTCGCAAGTTGTTCTTGGAGTTTTTGAGTTGCTTCGTTCGGGTTTATTCCCGGGCGCACCTTTGCAGTTACGGTTACAGTACGTTTTTGGTCTTTATGGCGGATGGTATTCACAGACGTATTCAAGTCTACCTTTACTATTTCGCTCAAAATAATAGTCTGGCCACTTTGCGTCTGTACCGGGAGCGCGAGTAATTGGTCAATGCTGGTAACTGCCTTTTTGTCTGCAGAAACTTCTACCTTTACTTCATCCCCTTGTTCATTCAAGAAGTTAGTAACCTCTACGCCAAATACAGATGTGCGAAGAAGCCCTGCGATATCTGTTGCTGATAATCCATACCGAGTAAGTGCATCGCGATTGAGTGTAAAGGTAAATTCCCCTGCACTATTACGAAGACTACGGTCAATTTCTACCGTACCCTCAATAGCACGAATCTCTTCCATTACTTCTGCAGAGATGCGGTCAATTTCATGAAGATCCGTACCGTTTACTTGCAATTCAATAGGAGCAGCGCTTGGCGGCCCGGAAGAAACTTCTACCAGCGTTACTTTCGCCGTTGTAATTTCACTCAAATCAACTCGAAGCTCATCCATAATTTCTAGAGATGTTCGTTCTTTTTCTTTATCAAGATTTGCAGAGAATGAACCAATAGAAGCGCTCGATGATCCGCCCCCGCCGAAGTCCGTGCTGATTCCGCTTCCAGTATTAAGCACGAAGCTGGTAATTTCTGGCACCGTGCGCAATTTTTCTTCTACCTGTGCCATTACTTTGGAAGTTGCTTCCTTTGTAGACCCAGGTGGAAGCTCTACGTTCCCGAACATAAAGTTTACATCCGCAGATGGAAATAGTCCTGTCTTTAAAAGGCCGGTAAACGGCAACGCTAACCCTACAATCATTAAGATCACAAGCGTTGTAATAAATTTGTTTTGGAATTTTCTATTACCTAGCACGCGCGAAATTGTATCCGTATACCACCTATTAAACTTCTCAAAGTATATGGTGAATGTCCGCTCTTTCTGGTGCCCTGCCTGCACGCCAAAGAATCGAACTGCTACAGCCGGGAGTAATGCAACTGCTACAAAAAGAGAGCTTAGCAGCGTAGCGGTAATTACAATAGGAATTGTGCGCAAGAACTGGCCGATGATTCCAGATACTAATAGCATCGGGAAAAATGCCGCAACAGTAGTGAGTGTTCCTGCCGTAAGTGGCTTAAAGAATGCCGCAATCGTATGGGAAGCGTGATCTGCCAAAGATTCTACGGATCTTTTCGCATAAATTCCGTCTATAACTACAATGGCATCATCAACCAATAGCCCAAGCGCGAGAATTAATGAGAATAATGAAATACTGTTGAGCGTAGCTCCGGATAGCCCCAAGAAAATAAACGACATAAAAAGCGTAAACGGCACAGACAGCGATGCCAAGAGAGCCTCTCTCCACCCCAAAAACAGCCAGAGTATTGCAAATACAATAATCAACGTTTCAATACCTGCGTCTTCTACATCAGATAAAGACTTTCGAATTTCTTCTGCTTGGTCAGCAAACGCTGTGATTTCCAACTCTTTTGGAAGCGATTCGTTTTTTAATTCTTCTACTTTTCCCCGAACTTCATCTACAATCTGTACGATATTTCCGCCAGATTTTTTCCGTACATTCAAGCTTACAGAAAGGGTGCTCTTCTGCCCGTTTACGCTGATACGGGACTCGCTATTGCTATCATCTAGCTCCTGCACAACAGTGGCAACTTCGCTCAGTGGTACGGTTGTCCCATTTTGTAAGCGAATAGGCGTGTTTGCTACGTCTGAAATATTCTGGTATTTCTCAACCATTCGCAGCTCGTATCCAAAGCTGCCCGTTTCAACGGATCCAAACGGAGCGTTAATGTTATTTGATCGAAGACTCTGCATAATCTGCCCGAGAGACAACCCATAGCTTTTTAATACCTCAGGGTTTACCCGTACTCCGATTTGCTCTTGCCGCTCCCCGATAATATCAACTTGTGATACGCCGGAAATTGCCTCAACTTCATCAGCAATTGTTTTTGCATACAATGAGAGCAATTTCGTGTCGTTAATACCAGATAGGCCAAGAGTGATAATAGGCTGATCACTAAAGTTAACCTCAATAACCTGCGGACTAAGCGCTTCTGTTGGTAAGTCTGTCACCGTATCTACTGCCTCACGAAGAATTCGTGTTGATTCTTTTTGGTCAGCTTCTGCATTAAATTCTGCGGTAATCGTAGAAACTCCAAGCTGAGAAGACGAGGTAAGACTCTTGAGCCCTTCAAGGTTTGCAATCTTGTCTTCAATGGGAGTTGTAATTAACTCTTCTACGTCTCGTGGAGACGAACCTGGGTATACCGTAACAACTACCGCAATTGGAATTTTAATTTCTGGAGTTGCTTCACGCGGCAACGTAAACGCCGTGTACGTACCATACATACCAAGCGCAATAATGAGAAGAAACGTAACCCGATACGATCGGATAAAGTAAGCGAAAAAACTGTCCATAGAATTACGGCTTTGAAATAGTTACTTTGTCGCCCTGGCGAAGAACTCGGTTCCCACTTACAACGATTTTATCTTCAGCAGAGATATCTGCAGTTCCTTCTACTACATCGTTGTAATAATGAACCGGGGTAAACGCATGTTCAACAATCGTGTTATCTCCCCCAACAGTAAGCACTACCGTTCCCGCCTCGCGAACATTGAGCGCATCAAGTGGAATAAATACGGTGCCTGTCTTTTTCTGTGATAATGGCAAAGATACGGTAACAGTACTGTTCGAAGAAAGCGCTTCTGTTGTTGTAATGTTTACCTGCCATAGCGAAGATGCGCCAGAAGGAGTTGTTGCAACTTCCTGAACGATACCTGCTTTTTTCTGGCCATCTACCGTAATATCAATTTCCTGACCAATCGTAAGAGAGTTTCGAACTGTTTCTGGTACGAAAATTGTTACTCGAGCATTCCCCCGTGAAGCAACTTCTCCAACCGTACTGCCAGGAGCAATAAAGTCTCCTACCTGAACGTTTAAGCGAGCAACTTCTCCGTATACCGGGGATGCAATTTGCATCATTTTTACCTGTTCTGCTGCAATGCGAAGCTGGGATGCGATCCCTTCTTTTTGGCTTGCGAGCGATGCGAGTGTTTGGCTGCGTGCAATTTGAGCTGCCGCTAAGCCGCGCTGTGCCTGCAGCACACCGTCTGATACTTGCTGAAGCGCTAAGCGCTGTGCAAGCTGAGCTTGATCCTGTGCGAGCTTTGCAGCTTCAACACCAATGTTCGCAGATCGAATCAAAAGATTTTCATTTCCTGCCACAGTTTGTTCCCGCGCAATTTGAGCCTGATCAACAGATGTTTCCGCGAGCTGTTGCGCTTTGCTCTGCATTTCTGTAGTTATCGTCTTTCCTGCACGAGCCGCATTAAAAGAATTTTGCGCAATACCTACGGCGTTATCGAGTGATGCCTTGGTTTGCGTTTCAATATCAGCAAAAAGTGCAAGCGACCTTGATGCAGCTGCTGCTTGGACCTGCGCCATGTTTGCTTCCGTTCCTCCATCGATTTCTACAATGATTTGCCCAGGAGCAACTTTGCTCCCTAGTCGCGCACGAATAGCAGTAACCCTGCCCCCTGTTCGGGAAATAAGCGGAGCGGCGCCAGATACTTCTAGGTTTGTAGTCGTATCGATTGTTGCAGTAGATGCAATTTCTGAAGCTGTTTGCACCATAACTTCCGGTAATGGTTTTTGCTTTTCCTCACCTACCGTACCCTGCTGGGTAAGATTTGAGATTGTTAATCCAACAATGACGAAAATAGCAGCAAGGAGCGCTATAAGCGTCCACCCTTTATATGGCCATGCGGCCCAACGTTGTGATAAATATGTAAACATAACCAGTAAATCTATCACAAAAACTCTCTCTTTTCAATCCTTATTCATATAATATTATTTATTCTCTTTATAGAGCCATTATTTTGTAATTTCACTACAATAGATTTGACAAATAACCCCTATAGGAGTATGATGCGTAAATCGAGTAATTGCACATTTCAATTCCGTAGCTAGAAAGGAGAACCCCCAAAATGAATGTGAAGAGCCATTCCTTGAGTTTCTATAAGAATTCCATCTGATCTCCGCCGGCGCCGTCAGCCAACCTCAACCAGGAGGAACAATTCCGATGGCATTGCTTGTATTCTACCCTAGCAAAGCGCTTTAGAACGCCTGCCAGCGCTATAACAGAAAACGGCACGCGTAACGCTTGTAAGTACCAAGCACCCTTCTATGTGGTCGGGGCAAATTGTCTCAGTATCATAAGACCACTACCCGTTCATTCGGACCCATCTTTTTTAAAAGGTGGGTCTTTTTCTTTTGTTGTTATGCCTGCTCTTTTAAGAGGGCCAATTCTTCCAGGACGCCCTTTTCTACTACCTTGTTATCCATGCGGCGAGCAATAAATAACAGCTCTTCCCGAATTTGAACATTGTTTGCATCCATATCGCGAGCATGCTGGAGTGACTGAATTGCAAGCGTAAATTTGCCGGCATTGAGCGCTGCGTGGCCAAGGTTTGCGTATGCATCTACTAGTGTATCGTCGAGCTTAATTGCTTGCTGAAATATTTCCATTGCTTCATCCCATGCTTCTTTTCCGATCGCGCTTTTTCCAAGGAGCATATATGCCTTCGTATCGCCTGCGTGCTTCATAATGTATGGAATAAGCGCATCCTCTGCAGCATCAAAATCTTTTTTCGCAATTGCAGCCTCCGCCTGCGCGATAGCACCCACTTCCTTTTCTCGCTTTAAAATTTGCGACATAATTCCCTGTTTCTGCTTTTCTTCTTTCGGTTGCTCTTCGGCAGGATTATGGCGGACCAAACGAATTACCGGGCTAGACTTAGGAGCAGGCTCTTCTTCTTGTTGAACTACTTGCCTTCTTGTTGTGACGCGATTTTTTACAGACGCAAAGCGCTCGCCTACCGCCTTAGGATCCGGTACGCGATTTGCGATTTCTTGCTGTAATGACGACAAACCTTCTTTACCTCGCTGCGCCAATACCGCAATGCGATCACGAAGCCCAGTCTCTGGCATTTGCACCTCGCCCACAGCAGAAGCCTGCTCGGAAACAGTCGCAACGTCTTGCCTCTCCTGCTTACGCTCAAGCCTTCTTGCACGAATAGAAGTAACTGCTCGCCCAGCAGCACCGAACGCACCCACAACACCACTTTTTGTGCTCACAACCATGTGCTTTAAGCGATTTCCCATCAGCATAACGCCAGCTTGGCGAGGACCAAGAAGTGATTCTTCGTGAATTGGCTTAGTAGAATCAACCTCTGCCTGGATTTCTTCCGAAAATTGTTGGTTGCGCATTCGCATCACAACCCGCGATACAACAACGATGATTCCACCGAACGATACGAACAACAATAGTGGTGGTAATACGTCGTATAACATGATAGTTGTATCCATCGTACCAATACAACCGCTCCTCGCCAAGGGGGTTTAGGCTCGAGTTATCCCCCTGGGCCTACGCAAGAGGAGTTTTTAGGTGCCTTAAATTGCAAGTCGAACAAATTCTTTAACCGTGATATTTTCCCCGATTTCCTGTACTGCTTCTGCAACTAATTGTTCAATTGTTTGCTTTGGATTTTTCACGTATGGCTGAGTCATGAGGGCCCGTTCTTCTCGGAATTTCTTTAATTTGCCTTCTACGATTTTTTCAATCATTTCTGCCGGCTTTCCTTCTTGGAGAAGCTGCTTGCTTGCAAATTCCCGTTCTGAATCTACATCGGATTCCTTCACATCTTCAGGGCGAACAACAAGCGGATCACTTGCGGCAATATGCATTGCGATATTTTGTGCGAGTTCTTGGAATTTTTCGTTGCGAGCAACAAAATCTGTTTCGCATACCAAGGAAACCATAACCGCCAACTTTTTATTCCCGTGCACGTATACGCCAACTACTCCTTCGTTTGTTTCGCGAGTAGATTTCTTTGCAACGGTGGCCTTTCCTTTTTCTCGGAGCCATAAAATTGCTTTTTCCATATCGCCAGCAGCTTCTGTTAATGCAGCTTTTGCGTCAACAACACCTGCACCGGTGCGATTTCGTAATTCTTTAATTTGTTCCATTGTTATAGTCATAGTGTGATTCCTTTTGCCTTCGCAATTGCTTGCGCGACAACATGAGTTATAAGTTCTATTGATCGAATAGCATCGTCATTTGCTGGGATCGGACATGCCAAGAGGGATGGGTCAGAGTTTGTATCAGCAAGGCCGATGACCGGGATTCCCATACGAACCGCTTCTTTTACTGCAATCCGTTCATCGTGAGCTCCGGCAACGAAAATTGCTGCAGGAAGGGCTCGTAGAGTTTTCATACCTTCCAGCACGCTTTCAAGTCGTTCAATCTCTTTTTGGCGCACCGCTCGTTCTTTTTTCGTAAGACGAACCATGTGCTTTGCATCATCGGTGCGCTTTAATTCATCAAGCTTTTCAATGCTTTTTTGAATGGTAGAAAAGTTCGTAAGAGTACCTCCAAGCCATCGCTTTGTAATGTAGGGCATGTTTACTGCTTCGGCATACTTTCGGATAATCGCACGTGCCTGGCGCTTTGTTCCCACAAAGAGGATTTCTCCGTGCGGTCGTGAAGCGATTTCGTGTGCGAATGCAGCTGCCTTTTCCATTCCGGCTTTCGTGTGGTTTAAGTCGATAATCGCAACATGGCTGCGGTGCATATAAATGTACTGCTCCATTTTTGGATTTCGCTTGCTCTTTTCGTGCCCAAAGTGGACACCAGCCTCTAGCATAGCTACTACATCTGGAATAATCCCAGATACTGAAGACGCGCTTGGCGTTACTTCTTTCTTGACTTTCTTCTTTGATTCTGTTGTTTTTGGTGACATAATAATTTGCTCCTTGTTCCTCCCTTTTCGCATCTGCTGATGGATTCCGTGAAGCCTCATACTTTCGTACAAGGAGGAGCGGAATCCGTATGATTACCAGCCGCGTAAAAGGTGTGAAATATATTAATGAATTAAATAATAGGATGTATAGTACTATTTCTTCTTGCAAAAATCAAGCGCGTAGCGTATGCTATGGAAATCTATGAAAACCGATATCCACCCAACCTATCACGAAAAGGTTACTGTAACCTGTTCTTGCGGTAATTCCTTTGAAACAGGCTCTACCGTAAAAGAGCTATCAGTAGAAGTATGCTCTGCATGCCACCCGTTCTATACAGGCAAACAAAAGCTTGTAGACGTAGCAGGACGAGTAGACAAGTTCAAAAAGCGCCAAGAAGAATCAGAAGCACTCAAGAAAGCTCGAAAAGCATCCTCAAAAAAGGCGCCAAGTAAAAAAGCTGGACCAAAAGAAGAGATTCGAATCTCTAAATAGAACCGAGGCCCCCTTCGGGCATGTATGAAAACACCCTCGCCTCACGATCTTCAGCAAGAAATCGACTCTCTTACCCAGCGTATGAGCGATCCTCTTGTTATGAAACAAGCGGGAACTATAAAAGAATTAGCCCACGCATTACGCCATGCTAAGACTCTTCTTGATTTAATAGAGCGGTACAACAGCCTCAAGCATGAAATAACGGCCAACCAGGAGCTGCTATCTTCCGACGACCAAGAAATGAAAGTATTAGCAGAAGAAGAGGCTTCTCGGCTCCAAACAGAATACACAACCACAGAAGCACAACTTGAGGAAGCCCTTATTCCTGATGACCCGAAAAATAGTCGTGACGTTATCATGGAAATCCGCGCAGGTGCCGGAGGCGAAGAGGCTGCGCTATTTGCAACAGAATTAATGCGCGCGTATATACGCTATGCCGAACTGCGGGGCTGGAAAGTAGTCCCCGTAGAAGATGGTGTTGTTGAAATATCTGGCCAAGAAGTATACGGGCACCTCAAATACGAAAGCGGCGTGCATAGAGTGCAACGAATCCCTGAAACAGAAAAAATGGGGCGCGTACACACCTCGACCGTAACAGTTGCCATACTCCCCCGAGCAGAAGAAGTTGATATTGAAATTAAGCCGGAAGATCTCCGAATCGATACATACAGAGCAAGCGGTGCCGGAGGCCAGCACGTAAATAAAACAAGCTCGGCCGTGCGCATTACTCACATTCCTACCGGAGTGATGGTGGCATGCCAACAAGAACGCAGTCAGCACAAAAACCGAGAAAAGGCTATGAGTATTTTGCGCGCACGATTACTCGCTGCGCGAGAAGAAGCAATTCAGGCTAAAGAAGCCAGCGCACGAAAAGCGCAAATTGGTACTGGGGATCGCTCCGAAAAAATTCGTACGTACAACTTCCCCCAAGACCGCATTACTGACCATCGAATAAAAATGTCTTGGAGCAATATTGCCGGAGTTATGGAAGGCTTGCTCGATCCGATGCTAAAAGATTTACAAGAAGCAGACCGCCAAGCTCGCCTTACAAACGCTGCCGAGGCAGTATGACCATTGCTGAAATAACCGCGGCACTTACCCGCTCTTTGCAGGTAGTATCAGACGCTCCATCAATTGACGCTGACCGTATTATTCTTGCAGCGTTAAAGCAACAAGAGCCTTCCTACCTACTATCCCACAGCAACGAGGCTGTTTCCCTAGATGCGCAAAAAGAAATACAAACAATGGAAGAGAGGCGAAAATTGGGCATGCCGCTCGCATACGTACTCGGGGAAGCTGGTTTTTATGGGCGAATATTTACCGTTACCCAAGATGTACTCATCCCCCGCCCAGATACCGAAGCACTTATCGATAAAGCGCTCTTTCAAATTCCCCGCATATCAAACGCCTTTAATCGCCCTATCGTAATAGCTGATATTGGCACCGGCAGCGGATGTATCGCTATCACACTCGCTCTCGAATTATCCGTCGCCCTAAAAGCTATCAGCTATAAGCTACTAGCTAGTGACATATCCCCTGCCGCACTGATCGTTGCAAAAGAAAATGCAAAGCGCCATAACGTATCTAAAAAAATTCAATTCCTAGAAGGCGACATGCTCAACCCATACCAAGGCATGCCAATTGATCTTATTGTAAGCAACCCCCCGTACGTACCAAGCCCTGAGATAGACGACGCCAGCACATCTCCCAACACTATCGGGCTTTTGTTCGAGCCTCGCCTAGCGCTCGACGGCGGGCAAGATGGCTTAACCTTCGTACATCAAATACAAGCATCTGGAATACCAGCACTTATTGAAACTATCGGCGGGGAGATTATCGAATTTGGATTGTAGTAATAAAGCGCAAAAAAAGAAGGAGTTGTTACTCCTTCTTTTCTGATCCCTCTGGGGCTGCTTCTGCGCCTTCTTCAGCAGGCTCTTCTTTCTTTACGCCTTCAACGCTTTCTACGTCTTCCTTCACTTCTTCAGAAAGGGCTTCCATTTCTTGCTCAGTTCGAGGAGGCTGTACCAATGCAACCACTTCTTCAACATCGCGATGAGTAATAACCCCTTTTGGAAGAACGATATCTTTAATATGAATTGCTTTTTCAAAGCCATCTAATGAGGAAATATCAACTTCAATATCATGAGGCAAATCTTTTGGTAATGCTTCTACTTCTAATTCATCCAAATTACGGAGCAATACCCCTTGCAATGTTTTCACTGCAGCGGATTCTCCAACAAACTTAAGTGGCACATTTGCACGAATTACTTCGTTCATGCGCACTTGGTAAAAATCAATGTGAATAGGAGTGCTTTTTAGTGGGTGGAGCTGCACTTCCCTAATAAACACTGGATGCTCAGCACCATCTTTTACGGCAAGCGTGATCATGGTGGTGTACCCAGCAGATACAAACAGCTTGTTAAACTCGCGAACCTCTACTTCTACGTTTTCAGCTTCAATTCCATGGCCATAAAGTACGCCTGGAATATTCCCTTCACGGCGAACAACGCCCACATGCTTGGAGCGCTTTGTTGCGTTCAATTTGAGTTCAGCAGCCATACGAATACTAACCGTAATCTATTACGTTCTACTCGTCAATGCCCTAATGGCGTTTTGGTCTTCTTTTAAGAGTTCGTATATGGAAAGCAACTCATTGCTTGTTACCTCTTGGCTTCCAAAGAATCGCTTGGTATCTTCAGCGGTCATATCTGTTACGAGCCCAAGACTTACAATTCCAAGACCGGTCATGGCAACCATAGCTACAATAGAGCTTTCGCATTTTGAGCATGTTACGTATACCACCGTAGCATCTTCCTCTTCCCCGATAACCCGAGCCCCATCTAAATCATATTCTGCGCTGCAGAAGGGGCACCGAGAAACAAAATGTACGTTTTCATCAAATTCCATAGAGTACTTGTATGCTCTTATGATAGTCCTTTTTTCAGAGAATGTCAATTTTATTTTGTACGCTTTGCGAACAATTTTCTTGTTCGATTACGCATACTTAGGTAAAAGAAGAAAGTTCCGAAGGAGCATGCCGAGCAAACTTCCCATGAATTTTTACTGACTCAACCAAGCCAAGAAGAAAGCACGACGTAATAAGATTCGACCCCCCATAACTAATAAATGGCAGCGGAATTCCTGTTACAGGTAAGAGCCCCATATTCATTCCCGCATTCACCGTAAATCCAATCATCAGAATAAAAAAAGCTCCGGAGGCGAGCAGCTGCCCAAACGGATCCGTAGTAGTTCGAAATACCCTTATAATCCTCGCAAGCAAAATACTATACAAAGAAACCACGAGCGCTATCCCTATAAATCCGAGCTCTTCCCCCACACTAGCAAGAATAAAGTCGGTATGGCGTTCTGGAAGAAATTTTAACTGAGATTGCGGGCCATGCCCCAATCCTCGGCCAAGCACCTCCCCACTCCCAAGCGCAATAATAGATTGAGTTACGTTATATCCAGAACGCAGCGGATCAGCAGTAGGATTTAAAAAAGTTAAAATTCTTTCTTTTTGATAGTCTAGAATAACCCCCTGCCAGGCAACGCCGAATGCAATTGCCCCAACCAAGCCGAGCATAGCAAAATATTTCCACGGAAGCCCAAATACTAAAAGCGCCCCTGCCCATAGAGCAATAATCACAACTGCCATTCCAAGATCAGGCTCTTGGAGCACTAAGAGCACCGGAATAGCAACGAGTGCGCCCGTTATCAGTAATGCCTGCATACCGAGTTTTTTATGTTTTGCAAGTGCCCAAGCAATGATAATTACCAACAATACCTTCATGAATTCAGAAGGTTGAATCTGAAACCCAACAAGCTCAATTCGACTTACCGTACCCCGAATAGTTCTCCCAAAGAGCGACAGTCCGAATTGAATAGAAACACCAACAATGAACAGTAAAGGAGCTGCTCTTCGCCAAAAAATATATGGAATCTTCATTGTGCCCACAATAACAACAAACCCAACCGCAAGCGCAATTGCCTGGCGATAAAATAGTGGCGATATCCCAGTTCCTGTGTCCGCAGCAGAAACAAGCATTGCCATCCCAATACCGGCAAGCAAAAAAGCCGACGAAAGAAGAATCCAATCAATGGAAGATACAAGGAATCGAAGTTTCATATCAGCTCGTAAAGCGTACGCTTTGCTATCGAAGGCGACCAGGATCGCCAAGGATGTGGACTACGTTTTCGCTGCTGTAAATATTGGTTGTAGCAATCGCCACAACACGATTTGTAGGGTTAATTGGTGCCGGCCACAATAATGTGAATTCTCGCTGCTCGCCCACCAAGAGCTTCCCTACGAATGTTTTCCCTACGCCGATAATCTTTCCGCTCTCGTCGAATGCAACCCCGGTGACCTCTACTCGTTCCCAATCAAATGTTGAATTGTTCGTTACAATTCCCGTTTGCCGCTCAAGAACTTGAGACCCTGAAGTAAATCGTGTTCGATCTCGCAAAAATACGCTGAAATCCGGAAGCGCTGCTGAATCAGGGAGAGCCACAAGATCCGTTGTAGGAGGCGTAATAATTTCTGCGCTCCCAAATTGCTTATCTGCAGGAATTGGAATATCAAGCCCTACTAAGTACTGCACACCACCGGGCAGCACGTATGCCATTTGATTAACCGCGCCAATCTGTATTCCGGAAGGATCCTTTGCAACGAATGTTACTGGATAGTTCCCCGTTCCAGCCCGAACATTCTTATTTTTTAATCGAGCAACAATATCAATTGTTTTACCTGATGGCCCCGGCTTATCTATATGCGGGATAACGACCATGTTTTCCACTACTACCGGTTCATACGATGGTGTTGGAGTGGGCTGTAGTCCGTTTTGATCACTCTTAGGAAGGAAGGGAGAAATGACCAAGTAGAGCATTCCGAGCGTAATAATCCCCCCTGCAGTCGCATACGCCACCTTTTTTACTGTTCGATGGGAGCTCATAGTGCATATATCATACCATATACGGTATACTATGAAGCCATGAACGATTTTACCCATCTGCACGTACACTCCCACTACTCCCTGCTTGATGGACTGGGGAAAGTCGATGCGTTAGTACAGCGCACAAAAGACCTTGGAATGAATTCGCTTGCTATTACCGACCACGGAAGCATGTATAGCGCTATTGAATTCGTGCAAGCCGCCCAAGCAGCAGGAATTAAGCCGATTATAGGAATGGAGGGCTATTTAGCGCCAAACGGACACGATAAAAAACGAGGAAAGATAGATGGAAACCCGAGGCATATTTCCCTCCTGGCAATTAGTAATACTGGGTACAAGAATTTGATGAAGCTTTCCACCAAAGCATTCCTTAAGGGGTATTACTACAAACCGAGAATCGACTATGATTTGCTAGAAGAGCACCACGAAGGCCTCGTTGTGCTTTCCGGATGTTTAAACGGAGATATCCCAAAGGCAGTCATGGAAAATCGTCCGGATGATGCAAAGCGCCTTATGGAATGGCACATTGAAAGATTTGGAAAAGATCACTTCTTTTTAGAAGTGCAGGACCACCCCAACATCCCCGATCAAATCAAGCTAAATGCTGCCTTAATTGAACTAGGGGAAAAATATAACGTCGGGTTAGTTGCAACCGCCGACACTCATTATATCCACCCCGAAGATGCGCATGCACAAGATGTACTCATATGCGTACAGACAGGTACAACGGTGGATGAAAAAGATCGCATGTGCATGTTAGACGAAGACTTTTCCTTAAAAACGCCGGAAGAAGTAAAAGAAGCATGGAAAGAACACCCTGAAGCTGTTGATAATACTCAAAAAATCGCTGACATGTGCGATATTTCGTTTGAGTTTGGAAAAAACAAGCTGCCCAAATTCCCACTTCCAAAGAATCAAACTCCCGATGATGCGCTCAAAGATCTCTGCGAACAAGGACTTATAACTCGCTACGGAAAAGATATTCCTGAAGCCGCACCAACTCGCCTTGCATACGAATTGGAAGTTATTTCACAAACCGGATTTTCTTCATACTTTCTCATCGTTTCAGATTTCGTAAACGAAGCAAAGCGACGCGGAATTTTAGTTGGACCAGGAAGAGGAAGTGCTGCGGGAAGCTTCGTCTCATACCTTACCAACATTACAAACGTTGACCCGCTGAAATACGACCTCTTATTCGAGCGCTTTTTGAACCCTCAGCGCGTATCGATGCCTGATATCGACTTGGACTTTGCCGACGACAGGCGAGGCGAAGTTATTGATTATGTGCGAGAAAAATACGGGCAAGAGCACGTATCGCAAATTATTACGTTCGGTACGATGGCCGCGCGTGCGGCAGTTCGCGATGCAGGGCGCGCACTCGGATTCCCCTACACGTTTTGCGATACCATCTCAAAGGCAATCCCCCAATTCACGAACTTCGAACAAGCATTATCCCAAGCTGGTGAACTCAAAGATTTATACGACAAAGACCCTCAAGCAAAAACCCTCAGTGATACTGCACGAAAATTAGAAGGAGTCTGCCGCCACGCCTCAACCCACGCAGCAGCCGTAGTAATTACAGACTTGCCACTTACTGATTATGTTCCGCTCCAGCTTTCCAGCTCTTCAGACGGAGAAAAGGATACGGTAACCCAATACGCCATGTCTGCAGTAGAATCGCTCGGTCTGCTCAAGATGGACTTCCTTGGATTGAAAAACCTTACGATTATCCAAAAAACCCTTTCTATTATCGAGAAGCGTCATAACAAAAAAATCGATCTTGAAAAACTCCCTACTGACGACGCAGAAAGCTACAAACTTCTCCAAGAAGGAAAAACGGTTGGAGTGTTCCAGCTAGAATCCTCTGGCATGCGCAGGTATTTAAAAGAATTAAAGCCCACAGAATTTGAGGATATTATCTCTATGGTGGCGCTCTATCGCCCAGGACCGATGGACTCTATTCCCGATTTCATCGCCGCAAAACACGGACGAAAAAAAATATCGTACATTCACCCCGTATTAAAACCCATCCTCGAAAAAACATACGGCGTTATCGTTACGCAGGATCAAGTACTGCAGATTGCGCGAGAGTTTTCCGGATTCTCGTACGCTGAAGCCGATATTCTCCGCAAAGCAGTAGGAAAGAAAATTAAGGAGCTTCTCGATGAGCAGCGCCAAAAGTTTATAGAAGGGGCAATTGCAACTCAAAACGTAGATCAAAAAACTGCTCAAAATGTATGGGACTTCATCGAACCGTTCGCCCGATATGGATTTAACCGTGCGCATGCCGCATGCTATGCCATGATTGCGTACCAAACGGCATACTTAAAAGCGCGATACCTTCCGGAATTTATGGCAGCACTCTTAACCAGCGACCAAGGCAATACGGATCGCCAAGCTATTGAAGTAGCTGATGCTATGTCGCTCGATTTACCTGTTCTTCCGCCCGACATTAACGAAAGCGAAGAAGACTTTACTGTTGTAGACACAAAAGACTCCAAAGCAGGGATCCGGTTTGGACTTTCTGCAATTAAGAACGTCGGACACAACGCTATTGCGGCTATTATTGACGAACGTAATGCACGCGGACCGTATAAAGATATCTTTGACCCATTTAGAAGAATTAACGGAAAAGATTTTAATCGAAAGTCTGTTGAAAGCCTTGCGAAGGCAGGAGCATTTGACTGCGTAGCAGAACGAAACCACGTACTACAAAATATGGACGCGCTCCTGGATTTTAATAAGGCACTTCATCGGAAAACAGACGTAGGGCAAAAGAACTTATTCGGAGGAGAATCATCCCCTGCTCTCGCCGAGCCTCGTATTACTTTGGGCCAATCAACGCCGGCTACCCAAGACGAACGGCTCGGATGGGAAAAGGAGCTTTTAGGATTATATGTATCGGAACATCCGTTGGGAGATTTTCGAGCAATTCTCGAACGAATTGCTCCCCCCATATCAGCAGTACTCGGAGGGAAAGACCAAGCCAAAGCTCGCATTGCCGGAGTTGTTTCGCGGGTCAAAAAGATTATCACGAAAAGCGGCCAACCGATGCTCTTTGTGCTTATTGAGGATTTATCTCACGGAATGGAAGTGCTCGTGTTTCCGAAACTGCTCGCAGAAAACCAAGAGATTTGGGCGGATGGCTCAAAACTTATTATTGATGGCACCCTGTCAGACAAAGACGGTGAAACGAAACTGCTTGCAAATTCTGTCCGCAAGCTCACAAAAGAAGCGGCAAAAGAAGAGCCTGCGGCATCCCCCTTTGCTCAACATAAAGCTGTTTCATTAATTCTTTCCCCGACCATGCAACGAGAAAAACTCGAAGAGCTCCGCAGTATCCTATCTTCGCTCCATGCAGATTCAAATATATTCCCAGTCATGTTCTCTATTCCAAAAGCAGGGCGAACCATCACGATATCTACCCCCTATCGAATCTCCCAAGACGATGCGTCCGTAGCCGCGCTCTCTGGTATCGTCGGGGAGCAATCTATACGGTATAAAGCATAGTATGGCATCTGTTCGTGTTTCTATCCCAAGGCAAAGCATTCTGCTTGTGTTCTTCCTCCTCATCGGAGGCGCCATCCTTACTGCAGCTGTGACACTACTTCCTCATGCATCAATTACTGTTCACCCCAAAACAGTAACCAAACAACTTACAAAAGACATTCTCCTGTCATCTAAAGACGAGGCACCTGACTATGTTCGATTTACTCTTCCTGCAAAAATCGTAGAAGAAGAAGTGCGGGCAACCAAAACATTCGACAACACTGGCGGAGCCATAGCGGAAGATTTTTCTAAAGGGAGTATTACCATTACAAACAACCAAGACCAAGAGCAACGCCTGCTTCCAAAGACACAGATGCGACACGTAGATTCTGGGCGCATATTCTTAGCAGATGGGCCAATTGTCATCCCCCCAAAAGGTACGCTTACCTTTTCCGTAACCGCTAAAGAAAAGGGAGCAACCGGCGATGTTCCTCCGGGGAAATTTGTAGTAGAAAAACTTTCCACCTCTATGCAAGCAGTACTTCCTGCTCAAAGTAACGCAGCGTTTTCTGGTGGTCAGTCCACCGATACGGAAATCACCGAACAAGCAATTAGTTCCGCAAAGCAAGCAGTGCTCGAGCAAGCAAAACAAGACGCTCTCGCAAAATTAACCGCAAAAGCAGGTGGAGCATCTATTCGCCCAGACCTTTTGACCGTAGAAGTGCTTTCTGAAAACGTTTCCGCAACTGCCGGCAGCCGCGCGCTACGCTATAGCGCGGATGCTACGGTGAAAGCCCGCGGATTCATTGTTGATACGCATGACCTCGTTAGCCTTATGACACTGGGCCTACGAGCAACTGTAGGGTCGGACGAGGAATTTATTTCATACGATGTTGCATCGTTTACCCTTACTATTTCAAAAACAGACTGGGTATCTGGCCAAGCACGCGTTAGCGCATCACTCAGTGGCATCTATGCAAAAAAAATCGGGAGCGGAGAACTTTCCACAGATAACCTCGCGGGCTTATCGGAAAAAGAAGTGATAGAACGTTTCTCTGCATTACCCAATATTGGCTCTGTGGAAGTATCGCTCAAGCCATTTTGGGTAAAAAGCGTTCCCTCCCGCAAAGGCCAAATAGATATCCGCGTGGGCAACCCCGTATAAAGCCTTGCGCTATGCTATACTAGCGTGATACACATTCATACGATATGGAACAGGAAACTAACCAACCAGACCACAGAAAGCTTGGGCAAGAGCTCGACTTGTTCGCCTTCTCCCCTCACGTAGGATCGGGGCTCCCCCTATTTACACCAAAAGGCACCATAATCCGTAAACAGCTTGAGAATTTCCTCTGGTCTATTTTACGTCCGCTCGGATACGAGGAAGTATGGATTCCTCACATCACAAAACCAGAACTCTACCAAACGAGTGGTCACTGGGATAAATTTACTGACGACCTCTTTCGGGTAAAAGGGCATGCAGAAAGCGACTTTGTTATGAAGCCAATGAACTGCCCTCACCACACACAAATTTATGCAAGCAGACCACGTAGCTACAGAGACCTACCTCTGCGCTTTGCAGAAATGGCAACCGTATATCGAGACGAACAAGCTGGCGAACTGTTGGGCCTAGCTCGCGTACGCGCAATTACCCAGGATGATGCACATATATTTTGCCGACCAGATCAAATTAAAGAAGAAATTTCTCGCGTACTTACAAGCATTGCACAGTTTTACGCAGCATTTGATTTCAAGCTTGAGGCTCGCCTTTCCCTTCGCGATCCGAAGACTCCGGAAAAATATTTAGGCACCGAAGAAATTTGGAATCAAGCAGAAGCCATATTAGAAGAAGCGTTAGTAGCAAATAACTTCCCCGAACCCGAACGAGCAAAAGGAGAAGCTGCATTTTACGGACCGAAAATCGACTTTACTGCGCACGACAGCCTTGGGCGTACATGGCAGCTTGCAACAGCTCAGCTCGATCTTAATTTGCCAGAACGGTTTGAGCTTGAATACACCGCAGAAGATGGCAGCAAGCAGCGCCCCGTCATGATTCATCGCGCAATTCTTGGCTCTTTTGAGCGATTTATTGCCGTACTTTTAGAGCATTACAATGGCAACCTGCCCCTATGGCTATCTCCGGTTCAAGTAGCAATTCTCTCTATTAACGATGAGTCCCTCCCCTACGCACGCACTGTTGCCGATGCGTTTAAGGAAAAAGGAATTCGGGTAGAAATCGACAGCCGCTCTGAAAGCATCGGGAAGAAAATCCGAGAAGCAGCTTCTCAAAAAATTCCCGTCATGGCAATTATTGGAAAACAAGAAGCAGCTTCCGAAACCGTTTCGCTCCGCTCTAAACTATTCGAAGAAAAGCCGATGCTCGTAAGCGATGCCGTTGACGCTGTGATGGTTAAGAATATTCCGGGCGCAGCTGCATAACGCATTTATGCTCCAAGAAGGAATACAGGCTCCAAGCTTTACTGCACTGGATCAATTTGAAGTTTCCCATACCCTATCTGGGTACAAGGGCTCGTTTGTTATTCTCTACTTTTACCCCAAAGATAATACTCCCGGCTGCACAGCAGAAGCCTGCGCTATTCGCGATTCGTGGCAAGACTTTCGAGATAAAAATATTATCGTACTAGGAGTAAGTGCAGATTCATCAAAAAGCCATAAAAACTTTTCAGAAAAGTATTCGCTCCCGTTTCCGCTTCTCGTTGATTCCGATAAAAAAATATTGCGTGCATACGAAGCAATCGGCATGAAAAAAATGTTCGGGAGAACGTATGAAGGTATTTTGCGGATCAGCTACCTTATCGGGCCCGATGGCAAGATTGCAAAAGCATATCCGAAAGTAAAGCCAAATGAGCACGCAGCAGAAATTCTGCGCGACGTTGACTCAATTACGAAGTAATTAAAACTTTAACGGTATTTCTGGAGTTGCTTCTGGTGAAGGGCTGGGTACTTCTGTTGAATTAGGCGCCAAGTTCTCGAGTTGTTCTTGGTACTGTTTATATTCTCCGGCAAGCGCAGAAAGTCGCTGCAACTGGGTATTTGCATCCGCAAGAGTCTTTAGCCAACTATCTCTCGTACTGGCAATAGCTTCTTCCGATATATCTTCTACACCCTTTTTCGCCAAATCAACACTTTCGTTGAGCAACTTCGTTCGCACAATCACACTCCCCGGCGCAGCGTTGCTATCAAGTGCCTTTTGTAGCTTCTCGGTATCTATTTCCACATATTTCACATACAGATCAAACTTTTTATCATCAGAATTTGCCATGGCAACTTCCGCCTTTCGTTTCCAGCTTGTAATGTAATACTCCCCCTGAGCAAGAAGATCTTTACTCGTTATAAAATCCTGAACAATAGCAGGAATTGCGCTAAGTTTTTCAGAATTAATTTTTACCTCAATTGCCCCCGTTGCAATCCCGATTCCTGCAATTGCAATAATGGCAATAAGAAGAAGTTTGGACATACTGCTAGTATATCGCTAGAATCGGGAATGATGAAACAAACAATTCCAGTTATTCTCGGGCCTACAGCCTCAGGTAAAACCGCATATGCAATTGCGCTCGCCAAGAAAACCAACGGCGCTATTATTTCTGCTGATTCCAGGCAAGTATATGCTGGCATGAATATTGGAACCGCAAAGCCAAAAGAAGCATGGAAAACGGCTCCCCATGCCAAGGAAACACCAGATATCATCGACGGCATTCCACATTATCTTATAAATATAGCCTCCATAGATACGCCCTACACTCTTGCCGACTGGCTTGCCGACGCAAAGGCAGCCCTCGAGCATATTATTGCCCAAGGGCAAACCCCCATCATTGCCGGAGGAACAATGTTGTATATAGACGCCCTCGCAGACGGATACAGTCTCCCTAGCACTCCCCCAAATACAGCATTGCGAGCGCAGCTCGAGCAGCTCTCGCCCGAAGAATTGTATACAAAGCTCATCTCGCAAGATCCCGATGCAGCAAATTTTATAGAACCGCACAATAGCCGCCGCATCATTCGCGCACTGGAAGTAATGCACGCAACCGGGAAAAAGTTTTCCGAGCTTCGCACAAAAACATCTTCAGATTATGCATACGAAAAAATCGGGATATTTGCTTCGTGGGAAACAGTAGAGCAACGAATTACAAAGCGATCACAAGAGATGCTCCGCGAAGGCCTAGAGCAAGAAAAAAAGACCCTTGCCGAAGAACACCCTAACTCCCCCCTCTTACAAACGGTAAACTACAAAGAACACTCGGTAGAAGAAATGATTCGGTCCAACATTCGGTACGCTCACCGGCAAATGTCGTGGTGGAAGCGAAGTAAATATATCGGCTGGATTTGCGTATAAATACTAGTTGTATTTTCCTATAGGACGGGCTTACTATATTTAGTAGTTCTTTGCATGCCCTGATAGTTTCGTGAAATTCGAACAGTACCAACGTGAAAGGGTGCCTGAGGCGACTTAAGTCGGGAAACGAGCTAACGTGTCATGATGCATAGGAGGAGAGATTCATGAATTACCGGAAGAACCGTACGACCTTCTTGTTAGGCCCTACAGGACTGCGTTAGAAGCTTGTGATTAGCAAAGCACAGGCAGGCAGTTACGCACAACCACTGAGGAGACCTATATGGACCAGAGATAGCAAAGGCCTTTGCTGTTTCCGTGTCTGTTCCTCCTACTATCAGGTACTACGTACGAGCGCTTACATGACGTAAGCGCTTTTTTCTTACCCGATTTTTTCCTTTAAAAGCTGTATCACTACTCCCGGATTTGCAGTGCCTTTGGTTTTTGCCATCACTTGCCCCATTAAGAACTGAAGTCCGGCCTCTTTTCCAGCTTTGATTTTTTCTACTACATCCGGGTTTTCAGAAATTACTTCCTCAATAATCCCCCCTAACTCATCAGCACTGTTTACCTGCTCGAGCCCTAAGCTTTTCATAATCGCATCGGGGTCGCCGCCTGTTTTTTGCATTTCAGCAAGCATAGGGGTAACCCCATTACTACCAATTGTTTTTTGCTGTAGAAGTACTACTAGTTCGGCAATATTTTCTGGAGATATTTTTATATCGCCCTTTACAAGAGATTGCTGCTGTATAATTGCGCGCAATTCTTTCAAAATAATATTTGCAGCCAATACTACTAACTCATGCTCTTCTGCAGGAGCTACATCTACTCTCTCATTATCAAGTTCTGCAATTTCAGAAGCGGTATCTTCGAATAGTTCCGCTAACACTTTATCTGAAATTAATAACTCTGCCTGCTGCGCCGATACGCCAAATTCTTTCATGAATCGCTCCCGTGCCTCCCATGGCAATTCCGGCAACTTTCCTACTCTCTCTTCTAGCTCTTCAACTGAAAAAGAAAATGGCGGAATATCTGGCTCCGGGAAGTACCGATAATCTGCTGCGGCTTCTTTTGTACGCTGCGCTTCTGTTTTTCCTGTCTTGCTATTCCAACCTCGCGTAGCATGCGTTGGAATACTTCCCTCTTCCCACAACTTTGTCTGGCGCTCAATTTCATACTGCAACGCCTTTTCGACAAACTTAAACGAATTTACGTTTTTAATTTCAGTTTTTGGATATAATTCACTTTCTCCTTCTGGGCGGAGTGAAATATTGGCATCACAACGCATCTGCCCCTTTTCCATATCTGCATCAGAAATTCCAAGCGTACGCATTACTCGCTGCAGCTCCTGGAGAAATACCCTCGCCTCTTCAGGGGATGCGATATCTGGTTCCGTTACAATTTCCATAAGCGGCGTGCCTGCACGATTATAATCAACAAGCGTGTGTGCTCCATCTTTTGCGTGCGTATTTTTTGCAGCATCTTCTTCCAAGTGAATTCGGGTAATTCCGATTCGCCGATCTTCGCCGTCTACCACTACAGGAAACTCCCCCTTTAAACAAAAGGGTTGGTCAAACTGGCTAATTTGATACCCCTTGGGCAAGTCTGGATAAAAATAGCTTTTTCGGTCGAACTTTGCCTCAAGCGCAAGCTTGCATCCCATTGCAGCCCCCGCAAGATGAATCCATTCGATAGCCTGAGCATTGGGTACAGGAAGCGTTCCCGGGTACCCCATACATATAGGACAAATTGAGGTGTTTGGCGTAGCATCTCCAAGCACGTTTTTACACGAGCAAAACATCTTGCTTTTCGTCTTTAATTGCACGTGGATTTCTAGGCCAATGATAGGAATTAAGTTCATAAAACTAAGTATGGTGCAAAATAGCGTATCATACTAGTATTACTTAATTTGCTATGGAATGGGACGTTATTGTAATAGGAGGAGGCCCTGCTGGCATGATGGCGGCAGGGAGGGCTGCATCACGAGGTGCTCGCGTTCTCCTGCTGGAAAAAAATGATAGCCTTGGGAAAAAGCTCCTTATTACAGGAGGAGGAAGATGCAATGTAACAAATTTCCAGACAGATAACCGGCTCTTTTTAGAATACCTCAAAGAAAGCAGTAAATTTCTTTTTTCGTCATTTTCTCAGTGGAATGTACAAGATACGCTCGATTTTTTTCATTCCCGATCCATGCCCACAAAGGTTGAGCATGAACGACGCGTATTCCCGGTAAGCGATAGTGCGAAATCCGTATACGACGTGCTGCAAACCTACATAGAGCAAGGCAACGTAACTATATGGCGAGAGTCCCCTGCTACGGGCTTTACTATAAACGACAAAGAAATAACGGGGGTACGCCTTGCGAATAAAACTGTAGTACGAGGAGCATCGTACATTCTGGCTACCGGAGGGAATTCCCACCCCGAAACAGGATCAACGGGCGATGGCTTTCGGTTCCTTTCCGAAATTGGCCACACCGTCATTACCCCCAAGCCATCCCTCGTTCCTATCGCCCTTACAGACACCGAGGTAAAGCGATTACAAGGAATACGCATAGAGGGAGCAAAGTTAACCCTTATGCAGCATGGTGTGCGCCAAGAAAGCCGTACAGGGAGTATGCTGTTTACCCACTTTGGGGTCAGCGGCCCTGCCGTCCTAAATATCAGCAACTCTGTTCGAGAACTGCTCCAATATGGAGAGGTTGTTATTATGGTCGACCTATTGCCAACGCTCAACCACAAAGAAATCGATACTGCCATCCAAGAAATCTACAAGGAACAATCCAATAAACGAGTAAAAAATATATCAACAACACTTCTTCCATCAAATGTACTGCGCGTTGTAAGTGAACTTGCGGGAATTACCCCAGACACTCCATGCAACAGCGTCACAAAGGAACAACGAAAAGCGCTCGTGCATACACTCAAAGAACTCCCCCTTCATGTATCGCACCTTCTTGGTCTTGATAAAGCGATTATTACAAGTGGTGGCGTTACGCTTCAAGAAGTTGATTTTAAAACGATGCAATCCAAATTATTTTCTAATCTCTATATTATTGGAGATGTCCTTAACATTGATCGCCCATCTGGCGGATATAGCCTGCAGTTATGCTGGACAACCGGGTTTGTTGCGGGCAACTGCGTGCCCATTGCGAGTGAATAAACCCGACTTTACACCACCTATACTATCGGATACCGTTATTTGATACCTATGATTTTATCAGACCGCGACATCAAAGAAGCCTTACGGAAAAAAGAGATTGTTGTAAAGCCAAAGCCAAACCTTGCAGAACAATTAGGCTCTTCCAGTCTTGATTTGCGCCTTGGGTACACATTCCGATTTTTCAAACATCGAAAACAAGCGTTCGTAGACCCGTTTGATAAAAGAACAACGGAAGGCATGACGGAAGAAGTAACTATTAGCAAAAAAGAGCCATATGTAATCCACCCGAATGAATTCGTCCTCGCCTCAACATTAGAGTGGGTAGAATGGGGCGACGCCCTTGCGGCGCGGGTAGAAGGTAGAAGCAGCCTAGGGCGCTTAGGGCTTGTTATCCATTCAACTGCAGGCCACATTGATGCAGGATGGCGCGGAGCAATCACGCTGGAGCTTCGCAACATTGGAATGGCTCCTATATTGCTGTATCCCAAAATGCGTATTTGCCAGCTTATTTTTGAACCGCTCTCTTCCCCGGCAGAACAGCCATATACATCTAAACCAGGAGCAAAGTACCACAGCAAAGAAGGCACAACAGAAACTGCTATTTCCGAAGAATTATCATGACATTATTTCAAGTTCAAAAGCTATCCCCCAACGCAATCCTTCCCACAAAAGGAAATGCGACTGATGCAGGAATAGATATTTATACAAACGAGTCGTATACGCTCGCTCCTGGAGAACGGCACATGTTTACCACAGGAATCGCGTGCGCGTTCCCTGATGGCTTTGTAGGCCTCCTATGGGATAGGTCAGGGCTAGGATCGAAAGGGATTCACCGGTTTGCGGGAGTTATCGACAGCGGATACCGAGGAGAATGGAAAGTAATCCTCCACAACACAACAAACGAATCGTTTGAAATAAAAGCTGGAGATAAAATTATTCAATGTATCGTTCAAAAGTTTGAACCGACAGAAATTACAGAAGTTGCAAGCTTAGAAGAATCCGAACGCGGAGAAAAAGGATTCGGCAGCAGCGGACGATAGCGTGTCATCCCGGACTTGATCCGGGATCCACTTATTTGGATTAATTAAACTCTTTTGATAAATCATTCCAATCAGGATTTTCTTTTTCTATTAACGCTATTTTCCATTCCCTCTTCCAGTTTTTAAGTTGTTTTTCTCTGGCAATTGCACTCGTAACGTCTGAAGTTAATTCAAAATACACTAGACGGTGTACGTCGTATTTTTTCGTAAAGCCCTTTGTTAATCCGTTTACATGCTCGTACAGCCTTCGAGCAAGATTATTCGTCACGCCAACATATAAAGTCCCACTTTTTCTATTTGCGAGAATATATACATAATAGTCCACGTCTTTAGTATACGTGGATTCCGGGTCAAGCCCGGAATGACAACTTCTATTTCAATCTCGTTTTTACAGTGCTCCAAATTTCTTCGTGTAAGGCTTCTCGCGTTTTTTGATTCCCGGCCTCATCCATACTTTGAAATACCATCCATTTTTGCTCTTTTGCTATCTTTAGATAGCTATTACGGATTGCGGTTAATTTACTTTTTGTTTCAAAAAAGTCTTTCTTCTTTTTGGCAAGGCGCTTTAACGAAACTTCAACTGGTGTATCTAAAAATAAAACCATATCAGGCACTGGCAATGCCGGCGTACCTTTGTGGCAAAGCCACATAATCCACGTAAGCATCTTTTTTCGCGCATCGCCCGTAAGTCCGATTGTTTGGTATGCCATGGTGCTTGTTGTATAGCGATCG
>CAZZHI010000002.1:0-41386 GCA_964654145.1 uncultured Candidatus Saccharibacteria bacterium | reverse complement strand
TTTTTGCTTTTTCTTGCAAGAATTTCAATAAATTCTTCCTGCTTGGAGAAAAAATCCAGAATATATAGCAGCGCCTGCTCCCGTTTAGAAAACGGGAACTTATTTTTATACAACAAAAACTTATCGTACACTACACGGCCTGTTGCCCTATCCTCTTGAGGAAAATGATACTGATGAGTTGCATATCCCTCTTGTTGCAAGCGGCCGACAAGTAAATCGGTCTGTGTTTGACTCCCCCCTGCATCAAGCGCCTCCAGTACAATGAAGGGGTTCATGATACCTACGCGCTGATACGAACTGCTGGGCTCATGCTCGTCTTGAGGACGATTTTGCGCATAAACACTCCGCGCTGCGTTGGAGGCTTTACTGCCTTTACTGCCGCAATAAATGCTTCTACGTTCTGCTGTGTTTTTTCAGCATCCCAGCTCGCCTTTGCAAGCGCTGCGTGCATATTGCCTTGTGAATCCATTTTGAAGGAAATCTTTCCAGCTGCAAGCTCTGCGACTGCAGCGGCAACATCAGGAGTTACCGTTCCAGTTTTTGGGTTTGGCATTAAGCCTTTCGGACCTAATACTTTCGCAATCTTTGCAATTTTTACCATCATGTCAGGAGTTGCAATAGTGACATCAATATCAGAAATTCCGTTCTTTTCCATATCAGCAATCAACTCTTCCCCGCCTACCAGTACAGCACCTGCAGCTTTTGCCTCTTCCTGCTTCTTAGGATCGCTTGTAAATACTGCTACGCGCTTTTGTGTAGGAGTTCCCGCAGGAAGTACTACGCTGCCTCGTACGCCTTGGTCAGACTTGCTTGCGTCTACGCCCAAGTTCATATGAATTTCTACCGTTTCATCAAACTTTGCTCGTACGTTTTCTTTCAAAAACTGGATTGCAGCTGGAATCTCCATGCTTTCAGCAGTAATTTTTTCTTTCACTTGTTTGTAAGATTTGCTTCTCATAGGTTATTCAACAGTTATGCCCATAGATCGAGCTGTTCCTTCGATAATCTTCATTGCAGAGTCTACGTCGCGAGCGGAAACGTCAACCATTTTCTTTTCTGCAATTTCTCGAACTTGCGCCTTTGTAACCTTTCCAACCTTAACGGTATTTGGAGTTTTTGATCCGCTTGGTACGCCAGCTGCTTTCTTCAAAAATTCTGCAGCAGGAGGAGTTTTTAGTTTCAAATCCATTGATCGGTCAGCATAAATTGTTACCTCAACAGGAACAACGTCGCCACGCATGTCTTTGGTCATGTCGTTAAACCGCGTAACGAATTCTTGTAAGTTTACTCCATGGGGCCCAAGAGCCGTTCCAACTGGAGGCGCTGGAGTTGCCATTGCTCCAGGAATCTGAATCTTAAGAGTTGTGAGAATTTGTTTTGCCATATGATAATTATCCTTCCTTCTTTACCTGTAAAAAGTCGAGTTCTACTGGAGTTTCTCGGCCGAATACGTTGACCAATACCTTTACGGTACCCTTTGCATCGTTTACGTCGGAAATCTTTCCTTCAAACTCCTTAAATGGACCGTCCATAATACGAACAGAGTCCCCTTCTACTACGTCGATCTTATACTTCGGTTCATCATCACCCATACGAGAAAGCAATCGATCGATTTCATCTTTTGATACCGGAGTTGGAGTTGTTCCAGATCCTACGAACCCTGTAACGTTCGGTGTATTGCGTACAACGTACCAAGAGTCTTCTGTTACGATCATTTCAACCAATACGTACCCCGGAAACAATCGCTCTTCGATTGTTCGACGCTTTCCGTTCTTTACTCTGATTTTCTTTTCTCGCGGAACGATAACCTGAAAAATCTTATCTTCCATACCCATAGACTCCGTACGCTGTCGCAAGTTGCGCGCTACGTTGTCTTCGTATCCGGAATAGGTATGAAGTACATACCATGATCGTCCGTCTGTTGATTGTATTGCTTCCTCCATGGAAACTTTTTATGAAAAAATAAAATATTGAAACACCTTCGATAATACGTAATCCATAGCTCCCGTAATAGCTCCAACTGCGAGCGACATTACGATGACAATAACCGTGTATCGAATCGTTGTTTCGCGAGAAGGCCAAGACACTTTTGCAAGCTCTTCTCGGGCTTCTTTGATAAACGAAAGATTTGGAGCCTTTGCCATACGAATACTTTGCTGTTCTTAAAACAGCCCTTTAGGGCCGTTATATAAAACTATATACCAAGCACCCTGGGAATGCAAGCGTGCCTATATATCCAAATTCTCCACTGCTTTTGCGTGTGTTTGGATCCATTTTTTACGAGGAGCTACTTCACTTCCCATAAGCACGTCAAACATGTGGTCAGCGGCTTCTATGTCTTCTACCTGCACCTGCTTTAATACGCGATTTGCCGGATCCATCGTAGTTTCCCATAGCTCGCTTGGGTTCATTTCTCCAAGACCTTTGTATCGCTGGATTTTAATTTCTCCCGTTGCTTCTTCTTCGCTTTTTACACCGAACTTCTTGAGTACCGCAGCCTTTTCCTGGTCGGTAAATACGTAATGTTTTTCCTTTCCTTTTTCAATCTTATAGAGCGGCGGCTGTGCGATGTACAAATATCCACCTTCTACAACTGGCTGGAAATAGCGGAAAAAGAATGTAAGCAAAAGTGTTCGGATATGGGATCCGTCCACATCCGCATCCGTTGCGATAATAATGCGGTGGTACCGAAGTTTCGCAACGTCCATTTCTTCCCCGATTCCTGCACCCATTGCAATAATGAGTGCTTTAATTTCGTTATTTACCAACATCTTATCAAGACGAGCGCGCTCTACGTTCAAAATCTTTCCACGAAGCGGCAAAATTGCTTGGAATTTACGGTCGCGGCCAGACTTACAAGAACCTCCCGCAGAGTCTCCCTCTACGATGAATATCTCGCTCTTTGCAGCGTCTTTTTCTGAACAGTCGGCAAGCTTTCCAGGAAGCGCGAATCCATCAAGTGCGCCTTTGCGCAGCACGGTATCACGAGCAGCACGAGCTGCCATGCGAGCCTTTGCCGCAAGAGATACTTTTTCAATAATCCCTCGCGCATCACGCGGATGCTCTTCTAGGTACATCGCGAAAGCTTCGCCCATTACCTGGTTTACCATTCCTCGCATTTCTTGCGTGCCTAATTTTGCTTTTGTTTGACCTTCAAACTGAGGGTCGCGAAGCTTTACGCTAATAATTGCCGTTAGCCCTTCGTTTACATCATCCGCAGTTAAGTTGTCTTCCTTTTCTTTTAAAAATCCATTCTTTCGAGCGTATTCATTGATCGTACGAGTAAGCGCTGTTCTAAAACCTGTTAAGTGCGTTCCGCCCTCTACAGTATAAATATTGTTTGCAAACGTAAGGATGGATTCGTTGTATGAATCAGTGTACTGCAATGCAATTTCAACCATGGAATCTTGTTCAAATTCCCGCTTTGCATAAAAAATTTCTTCATTTTTAATATCCTTGCCGAGCGTAAGCTGGTGTACGTACGAAGCAATACCTCCTTCAAAATAAAAGGTGTACGCTTTTGTTTTTCCTTCTTCGCGTTCATCAGAAATCTTGATGCGCACTCCAGGAGTAAGGTATGCCTGCTGGCGCAAATGCTGCAAAATTTTATTCCAGTTGTATGCAATCTCTTGGAAAATCTCATGATCGGCCTTAAAGGTGATCTTCGTTCCTGTCTTCTTAGAGGCTGCCAGCTTTTTTACCGGACCTTGTGCAACGCCTCTCTTAAATTTTTGGATGAACTTTCCACCATCGCGTTCAATTTCTGCCTCTAACCATTCAGACAAGGCATTTACAACAGAAACACCCACGCCGTGCAATCCCCCAGATACTTTATACCCTTCTCCGCCGAATTTTCCTCCGGCATGAAGTACGGTTAATACTGTTTCAAGCGTGGACTTTTTCGTTTTTGCATGTTTTTCAACGGGAATACCTCGGCCGTCGTCTTGTACGGAAATTACATTGTCTGGCAACAAGCGCACTTCAACACTGGTAGCATGGCCACCCATTGCTTCGTCGATACAGTTATCAACGACTTCCCATATAAGATGGTGCAAGCCGTCTGTCCCCGTACCCCCAATGTACATACCAGGGCGTTTTCGTACCGGCTCGAGCCCTTCGAGCACGGTAATTGCCGATGCGCCGTATGATGCAGATGCTGATTTCTTAGCCATAATGGGTGTATGGTATCAGGTTTTTGGTATTCGTTCAATACCGAAAACCCTATAAAAAATCGCCTTGGGTGTGGTATAAACCGCACCGAAGGCGAAGAAGTTCTACTGATCAACGTGCCTCACCAACCAAACTTGGGAAGGTGAATTTTGCCGCAGATTCTGCTGCTCTTCCTGGTATTGGACCATCCGAGCAATGTCTTTACAGAACCGATTGGAAGATTCTCTGTGTTGCTTCATCACATGCATGCATCCACACAAAGAAAAAATGCTACACAGAGCCAAAATAGAGCAAATCGTACGCATAGGAAATCCCTTCCTTTTCTTCAAATTCCTTCTTAGTTAAGAGTACGTATGTCCACTCCAAGTGAACCTACCATTATACTCCTATAATATGGTTTTGTCAACCTTTCTTGCGATACATCAGGAACTGGAAGTCTTCCGCCCATTCCTTGTAAGAATCAAGGTCCAATACGCGATGCGTCCCGTCAAACGCTGCAATAGGGGTAAGGTACCAGTTTCCGAAGGTGATACCTGAGCCGAGTGCAACAATCCGAAACTTCGAATCACGAGCCGTGTTTTCTCCGGTGGCCAATAGGTCGTCAAAAAATGCAAATTCGTAGCCGTTCTTATTCGCCCATCGTGCAACTTTTTCCGTTGTCACTCGTTCACTGAACTGAACATAAAACAACGTACGCGGGCCTTCAGGAATAGTTAAGGTAAATCCTCCTTTTCTAATAGTTTGGTCTACCCAACTATACTCCCCTGCCGCAATGCGATGTTCTAGTGTCTGATCCGCTCCAGGAATCCTGATGTGCGAAAGAGTGAATATTTCCGGCATGGGCGCATTAAGCCCCAAGCATTCGCGAAAATTTTCTCGATCAAGGTGATCTTTCGCTTCAATTAGGTCAACCAACAAACCTTCTTCAAGAACCCACTTTAGGCCTTCTTCTGATATATTGTTCTCCTTCATGAGATCCAACACATGCTGAGCTTGCGAAAGAGTTGCGTGAGCCATTGCAAAATCCTTTTCTCAAATTAGAGAGGCGTAGAACGAAGCGCTTGTGCTTCATATTTCTATAATCCTCAAGTGAAATGTGCTGTGTTTGTTGTATTGGCTTTTTAAGAAACCGTCAAATCCTACCGAACCTCTGCATCGAATTCTTTTTTCAAGGAATGTTCTATCTTTTTGTGTGTAGCATCCACCTCTGCATCGGTTAATGTTTTTTCTTGCAGCCTGTATTCTATATGAAACGCCAATCCCTTTTTCCCAGTATCGGGAGTGTATTCATCAAACAAATCCACATCCACAACCATTTCTCCTCCCACTCGAACTATTTCAGACTGAACGGCATCAGTGCCCACGCTCGGATCAACCAACAAAGAAACATCACGAAAGACACTCGGGAATTTTGGAAGTTCGCTAAATTGAGCAGGAGATTTTGTATGCGCCGCCACCTCATCTAAAGAACGTGCGGGAATTGCAACATCGCTTCCGTGTTTTGCAAGCGCTTGCAGGCTCAATTCAAACGCAACCACCGGCAATCGATACTTCATATGTGCAAGCAATTGCGGACTAAGTACGTAGGTCATTCCAAGAAATTCCCCTCCATACATAAGCTGATGCACAGATGCAAAATCCTTTTCTTTTTGCGTAGAAGATACCCCCACAGCATCAATACCGTATGCCACAAGCAAAGAATCTATAACACCCTGCAGCGTACTTACATCGCCAACCGTAATCCCAGATACAACTCGGCGCTCCATAATTCCCGGCACAACTCCGCCCTCTGCCACATGATACGCCCTGCCAATTTCAAACAATGCCCTCTCTTGACCTTTCTTTGACCGATGAATATCTTCACGATTTTTTATCATTGCGCCAATCAAGCCTGGGAGCATTGAGTATCGAAGTTTTTTAAATTCCGGAGCCATAGGATTTACCAGCTCTACGTGAGGGTAGTGGTCAGCTCCTACAAGTTTTGCGAGCCTGCTATCTTCAAACGAATAGCTATATGTTTCCGTAAACCCAATATCACAAAGAGTCTTCTTCGCTAGGTGCTCAAAGTACACCGCCTCGGCCACAGGAATTGCATGCATACGGGACACAATGTCGGAAGGCTCAATTGCATCAAGGCCGTACACGCGCACCACTTCGTCTACAAGATCGTGCTCGCCAAGTACGTCTTTTCTTGTCGAAGGCGGCGTAACCTGCCACACATCTTGCGTATCATCTACCGCAAACTGAAGACGTTCTAATATATCTTTTGCGTCTTCATAAGAAATGCTCGCCCCAGCAAGTTGCGACGGCCTATCCGGGCGGAAAGCAATGCTCTTGCGATCACGTACTTGTTCGCGAGCAGCACTCCCCTTTGGCGCAATGCCCGCAAGAGCTTCAAAAAAATCCTCGAATAAAACTTCACTAGTTTCCAGAACAGCACACTTCGTACATGCGCCTACTTCTATTGCAATAGCAGCGTGCGTAGTTGCATCGTGTGCCCTATCTGGCAATACCGTAACGTCAAAAATCGTATCGCTTGCAATATGGTCTATAAACTTCGATCCAACAGGCATATCGCTCGGCAAGACCATAATTCCATCATGAGAGTCAGAAACGCCGAGCTCCGCTGCAGACATAATCATACCCGGGCTTACAACTCCACGAATTGCAGCCTCTTTAAGGGTAAATTGCTCTCCGTTATCTCCATATACACGCGCGCCTGTGGGCGCATATACCACTCGCTGGCCTTGCTCAATATTTGGAGCTCCGCACACCACTTGCACTTCCTGGTTCCCATCTGTAATAATCGCAAGTCGCAACCGATCTGCATTCGGATGCTTTGCAAGACTTACTACTTCACACACCGTAAGTGTTGGATCGATTGTATATGCACGATGCACAGTTGTTTCAAAGCTATGCATTGTTAACACATCTGCAACTTCTTCAGCAGAAAGCGTAAGCTGCGGAATAAACGATCGCACCCAGTTGTAAGAAATTTTCATATTAAGAGAATTGTTTCAAAAATCGAATATCGCCCGACCAAAACAGCCGAATATCGGTAATGCCGTATTGAATCATCGTAAGCCGATCAATGGCTCCCCCAAAGGCGAACCCTTGATACTTATTCGGATCAATATTCATATTCGTGAGAACATTCGGATGCACCATGCCCGCGCCCATCACTTCAATCCAGCCAGTGTACTTACATACACGACAACCAACCTTGCCCTTCGACTCACCCTGCTCGCTCAGGATGTTTTTTGTTGCACAAAAAACACAACTCATATCTACCTCAAACCCAGGTTCGACAAACGGAAAGTACGAAGCTCGAAGACGAACCTTTACTTCCTTTTGGAAGAATACCGTAAAGAATTCGGCAATAATTGCTTTAAAGTCAGCAATGGTCATATCCTCGCTAATTCCAAGCCCTTCAAACTGATAAAAAGTAGATTCATGCGTGGCATCTACTTTCTCTTTTCTAAATACTCTTCCCGGCGCAAGCATATAAAATGGCGGGTGCAATTGCAGCGTTTCAACAGAACGAAGCTGCATGGGGGATGTTTGCGTACGCAGCACAAGATCATCCTGCCCACCCACGCTTACAGGATCAACCATAAATGTATCGCCCTCCCCTCGGGCAGGATGATCAAATGGGATATTTAACGCATCAAAATTATATTTTCCCTCTTCTACTTCGGGGCCATCCGCAATAACGAACCCCATCGCCGCAAAAATTTCATGCACACGAGCAATCGTAAGTGTAAGCGGATGCAGGTGCCCAGGCGCCCCTGCGCTTTCGATGGAAGGCGCCGAAATTGTTTCTGAAATCTTACTTCCGCCGACTGCATGTAACTTTGCCTCATACAATTCCTCCAATTCACGACGGAGCATATTAGCACCGCTTCCAACAGTACGTTTTTCTTCAGAAGATAAGTCCTTTATTCCACGAAGAAGCTCTGGAATTTTGCCGCTTCTTCCGATATACAACACTCGCCATGCCTCAAGTGCATGAGTATCCGTAATCTGCGCCAAATCTTCACGCGCCTTCGCCCCTAGGTTCTCGAGCAGTTGCTCCATGCTTGTCATATGATAAAAATACCAATTCAACAACGATAAAAAATAATACGATAATTGCAGCTACCCACCACACAAGAATTCTCTCAAGCTGCAAAAATAAAAGCAGGTCGGCAAAAATTCCAAGAAAGACTCCTTGGCGGAGCGCCGGGCGCACCCTATATGCCGGCAGTTGGCTTCGCAACACAATTGAACGTACACCATACCCAACCAGGGCCGCCATGGCAGAAACCGCCATGAACATCGCAAGGAAAAACAAAAATAGCGCGAGCGATGCTCCCGCCGCTACCGGATTTACGAGCGTTATAATTAGTGCCAGTATCCCTAAGGAGAGGACCATAGTCGTTACCGTTCCAATCATGAACATACGAACTGTCATGCGGGCCTGACGGGAGTCGAACCCGCTGCCTTCTCCGTGACAGGGAGACATGCAAAACCGTTACACTTCAGGCCCAATATCTCCTTAGAATACAAAATATAGCAGAAATGTAAAGAAATTAGGGTAAGAGCCTTGTATATTAGCCATATTCTAGTATATTTCACCTTTGAAGGTGACGTAGCTCAGTCGGTTAGAGCGTGGGACTCATAAGCCCGAGGTCGGAGGTTCGATTCCTCCCGTCACCACACCACAAATCAAGCACATCGCCCCATAAAGACAACCCGCCGAGTGGCGGGCTGTTAAGCCGGTTTCTCAAAAGAGGCCGGATGCTTCGTATAAGACTCACGAGGACTTTTCAAGTCACTGATCTGTGTGCATCACGATCGTGGGCATTGATCGCCCCAGGTGGTCTCATAATCAACCGTTCCGTTTATACAGGAAGCGCGCAAGAGTATTTATATACCATAATAAACTGGCAAAAAATCAAGCTTTCTGATACAGTTTGTTGCACAAGAAGTTACCTATACCGCGGGGTGGAGAAGTAGTATCTCGCCTGGCTCATAACCAGGAGATCACAGGTGCAATCCCTGTCCCCGCTACATCACAAAGTCAGCATGCTATACTGCTTGCATGCCGGAGGAACCAATTCAAACTCGCCCAAAACCTCTTGTTGTTATTATTCTCGATGGCTGGGGAATCAGCCTTATTAAAAAAGGAAATGCAATCGCCGCCGCCGACACACCGACTATGGATACGTATGCGCAAACATACCCCACTGCCGCAGTGAGCGCTGCTGGCATAGAAGTAGGGCTACCGTGGGGCGAAGTTGGAAACTCGGAAACAGGCCATAGAAATATCGGAGCTGGCCAAGTGCAGTACCAAGTATTGCAAAAAATAGACAAGGCAATTGCAGATAGTTCGTTTTTCAATAACTCAACACTGCTCCAGGCAATTGAACATGCAAAAACGAATAATTCTAACCTGCACTTAATGGGGCTTGTTTCCCCAGGGGGCGTGCACGCGCATATGAATCATTTAGTTTCATTGCTCGAACTATGCGCAAAGCAAAAATTCCAAGATCGCGTATATATTCACATGTTCACTGACGGCCGCGACTGCCCACCATCAGAATCCCTCACCTATCTAAAAATTATCGAAGAAGCAATTCAAAAATTTTCCGTTGGAACAATTGCATCTATCACGGGGAGATTTTATTCCATGGATCGAAATAAAAATTGGGACCGCACGGAAGCCGCGTACACTATGTTAATTGGCGGCCACAGAGAAGCTGGGGCACCCACGGCAACAGAAGCAATATCGCAATCGTATCGCCAAAATGTTTTCGATGAACGCATCCCCCCTACTGCCATTACGCGCGGTGGAGAAATTATTGCGCGAATAAAAGAACATGATGCCGTCATATTTTTTAACTATCGACCTGATCGGGCACGACAAATAACGGAAGCTTTTGTAGCACCAGAAAGGGTCGGCTTCCCTGCGCAAAAAATTAACAACCTCTTATTCGTAACCATGACACAATACGACTCAACAGTCCCTGTTCCCTATGCATACACCGAAGATATAGCAGAATACCCCCTTGCGCGAGTCTTGTCAGATAACGGATTAACTCAACTCCACATAGCAGAAACAGAAAAATATGCTCACGTTACCTACTACCTCGATGTTGGGAATGAAAAGCCATACCCGGGAGAAGACCATGTGCTTATTCCCTCTTCCAACATTTCAGATTTTGCAGACGAACCGCATATGCAAGCAGGGGCAATCACCGACAAAGTACTTACGGAAATAGAGCGTAATGCATACGATGTATATTTCATTAATTTCGCCAATCCGGACATGGTTGGGCATACGGGTAATTTCGAAGCTACGAAAGAAGCATGTTCATTTGTAGACACATGCATTGCCCGCATTCATAATGCCGTCTTTGCAGTAGGAGGAACACTCGTTATTACAGCGGATCATGGAAATGCCGAGGAAAAGTTAAATCCAAATACCGGAGAAATAGAGACGGACCATACAACAAACCCCGTGCCCCTTCATTTGGTTACCGCGCGCCTTCAGCGTTCAACTCCAAAAAGCGAAGATGAGTTAATATCTATTCTTACAATGCCAATTGGAGTACTCGCAGATATCGCCCCTACTATTCTTGATATTCTCCATATAGAAAAGCCATCAACGATGACGGGCGTCTCCCTCTTGCCATCACTTCGGTAGCGAAGGAACTAGGCTTTTAAAATCATGCGCATCTTCGTATGCAGCAGCAACTTGAAACATACGCTCTTCTTCGAAATGAGGAGCGATAATTTGCAACCCTACCGGCAATCCGTCTTTCGTCATTCCACAAGGAACAGACATTGCGGGGACGCCAGCAATGTTCACCGGCACCGTTAGTGCATCCGCAAGATACATCTGCAAAGGATCCTCTGTCTTACTGCCAAGCAAGAACGCGGGTTCGGAAGCAACGGGCCCAACAATAACATCCACATTCTCAAATGCTCGCATATATTCTTCTCGAATAAGCGTCCTTACCTTTGCTGCTTGCCCATACCATTTATCAACATACCCAGAAGAAAGCGCATAGGTTCCCATTAAAATCGCTCGCTTTACCTCTGGACCAAATCCTTCTCCGCGAACCTTTTTATAATGATCAAGTAAAGATTTTTTTTCTGGGCCAGAAGTTCCGTAACGAAGGCCATCGTATCGAGCAAGATTTGTTGAAACTTCCGACTTTGCAATAAGGTAATATACCGCAATTGCAGCAGATGTTAACGGGAGAGATATTTCTTGTATACGAGCCCCCTGTTTTTCAAGATCTGCAATTGCACGTTGCACAATCGCCATTACTTCTGGGTGCACTCCTTCATCAAAAAATTCCTTCGGAACGCCAATAGTCATATTATCAATAGGCTTTCCGCACGCAGCGCTATACTGCCCCACCGGCAACGGAGAAGACGTAGCGTCGAGCGGATCCTGACCTGCAATAATTTCTAAGACCATCGCCGCATCGCGAACAGTCCTGGTAATAGGCCCTGCTTGATCAAGGCTGCTGCCATATGAAATAAGCCCGTGGCGGCTCACCCTGCCATAGGTTGGCTTTACCCCCACAACTCCGCACAAGCTTGCAGGGTGACGAATAGACCCGCCCGTATCGGTACCAAGTGCAGCAAACACTTCTCCGCTTGCAACTGCGGCGGCGGAACCTCCGCTACTCCCTCCTGCGACCCGGGTTACATCCCATGGATTTTTTGTAGGGCCGAATGCAGAATATTCCGTGCTTGAACCCATCGCGAATTCATCTAAATTTGTTTTTCCAACAATTACTCCGCCTGCCTGCTGTAATTTTTCTACAACGGTTGCACTAAACGGAGATGTAAAATCTTTAAGCATATTCGAAGCTGCAGTTGTATGCCCAAAAGATGTTGCGATATTATCCTTAATTGCAATAGGAAGCCCTGCAAGAGGCCCCGTACTAGTACTCTCTTTTGCATCTTCAAACACTTCAAGAAATGCATGAATGTGCGGCTCCCATTTTTTTATGGCAGCAAGTGATTCGTGTACTGTATTTGGAGCACTCATGATACAGAGGAGCTAGAAAAAACACCGGGAACCTGAATGTATCCATCTTTCATACGAGGAATTCGTTCTTTTACGTCCTCCGTGCTTGCAAGCACTTGACCCTTTTCCTCATCCGCACGAGATGTGTTTTTAGGCGTGCTGCTATCCGCCACTAACGTAACTGCACTCGTGTCGATATTAGCTATAGCTGAAAAATTACTCAATATAGAAGATATATCCAAGGCAGCTGCAGCTGCTTCGGACTCAGATAAATCAAGCCGAGCAAGCGCCGCAACAGCTCGCACTTCTTCTAGGGTAATAGTACTCATACCGCCTACTATACCGGTTTCACTAAAAGACTAGCAAATTCCTTCTCGGTAATCCGAGGAATCCCGAGCGCTTCTGCCTTTACAGCCTTACTCCCCGCATCCTCCCCAATAACCACATAATCTACCTGCTTACCAACGGTGGAAGCTATCCTCCCTCCCAATGATTGAACATTTTGCTTTGCCTCTTCGCGAGTCATTCCAGAAAACGTCCCCGTAAATACAAACGTTTTTCCAGCAAGATGCCCTGCCGGCTTTTCTTTCAAGATTAAAATTCCCATATCGGAATATTTTTGAATCATGGCGCGCACATCTTCGCGCGAGAAAAATTCCGCAATTGCGCGTGCTATCTTTTGCCCAACCCCTTCCAAACTTTCCAATTCTTCAGCACTTGCATGAAGTACAGCATCAATAGTTCCATAGTGGCGCGCAAGGTCTTGAGCTGTTACTACCCCCACATGAGGAATGCCGAGCGCAACTAAAAATCTCGGGAGAGGTATTTCCTTTTTCGCCTGAATCTCTTGAATAACTTTTTGTGCAGATTTTTCAGCAAATCCTTCCAACGGCAATAAATCCCCCTCTTTTAATTCCCATAAATCTATCGGATTTTTTATTAGCCCTTCCTGCAATAGCTGCTCGATTGTTTTTTCTCCTATACCTTCAATATCAAACCCCGCACGGCCTACTGCATAAATAATTTTTTCGCGTTGCTGAGAAAAACAATTTGTATTCGTACACCGCACAACAACACCGTCAGAATCCTTATATACGCTCGCACCGCACGCAGGGCACGTGGCAGGCATGACAAATGGCTTGCTTTCCTTATGTCGTAATCCCATCAACACGCTTACTACCTCGGGAATAATATCCCCCGCCTTGCGAACAATAACCGTATCACCCACTCGTACATCTTTTCGTTCTATTTCTTCTGCATTATGAAGCGTTGCCCGAGATACCGTAGTACCAGCAACACGTACAGGAGCAAGGTGGGCAACGGGGGTAAGGGCGCCCGTCCTTCCGACCTGCACTACGATATCCTCAACGATTGTCGTAGCTTCTTCTGCCGGGAATTTATATGCAGCAGATCCCCTGGGCGCCTTGCCCACAATTCCGAGCCGGCGAGATACCGATAAATCATCCAGCTTTACAACTAAGCCATCAACCTGAAATGGGCGATGAAGTCGCTGCTTTTCTTCTTGAGAAATAACCTTCCCAACAGCAACCAAGTCCTTACAATACAAGCCCCCTGGAGGTACTGGGAATCCGAGACTCTGTAATGTTTCGTATTCTTCCATTCGCGTACGGACATCGACCCCCTCCGTTATTTCCCATGCAAAAAAACGTAAATTCCTTGCTGCGGTAATAGCTGGGTCGAGTTGCCGAATAGATCCAGATGCGATATTTCTTGGGTTTGCAAACAGCGGCAAGCCTTCTTGTTCTCGCTTTCTATTCATTGCATCAAAATCTTTTTTCGGAATATACGCCTCTCCCCGCACCTCTACCTTGCCTGGAATCTCTTTACGCAGCGTAAGTGGGATCGCTTCGATTGTTTTAATGTTCTGGGTTACGTCTTCTCCTACTGTCCCATCACCCCGAGTAACTGCGTGTACGAGCACACCATTTTCATACACTAAAGAAAGCGCGACTCCGTCTATTTTTAGCTCAGCAAAATAGCTATACTCCCCAGGAATTATTTTTTTATTCCGCCGCTCCCATTGCTCAAGCTCTTCTAGCGAGAAAAAGTCATTCAAAGACAGCATTCGCTTTGTATGGCGAATTTGAGAAAATTCCGGCAACGCCATGCCACCAACCCGCTGGGTTGGAGAATCTGAAGTTATAAACTCCGGATACTCCTGCTCAAGCTGCTGGAGTTCTGCTTTTAAGCTATCGATTGCAGCATCCGAAATCTCCTGCTGATCAAGAACGTGATAGAGATATCGATGATGATCAATTTCTTTTTTTAGCGCTTCGATGCGCTCTTTTACTTCCCCTTTCGTCATTCCGGACAATCTCCTGTTCCCCCTCCGATTTCAATTCTTCGTACAAGGCTCCGGTATTCCCCTGACCCGCTCAAATGAGGAGCTCCGTCTATAATGCATCCTGAGCCGGTATACACCGCCTTCGAATCTCCGTATTCTATTTCTCCTTTTCCAACATCGCCAGAAATAGAAGATTCGCCCTGCTGTGCAAGCACATACAACATGTTCTCAATACTTGAATTTGCGCCAGCAAACGCTCGCTCTGAAGAAAGATAGTTGTCTGATGCGCGAATATGTTTAGACAACACCCCGGAAAGCACAATAGCAGCAGAGGTCATCATGAGAAGCATGAGAAGTACAATATATATAACTGCAGAACCTTGATTATGTTTCATAGATGATGATATGGCGACATCTGCCTAGAGGTTACGCTGTTTTTGATCGTAATAGGAAGAATATCGCTTCGAGTAGACCCTACTGTCATTTCCACAGAAATAATACCTTGGTTTCTTAACTTTTCATCCATAACATCAGCAACATCAACCTGAAAATGAAGATCTGTTATGTCGGTACTGTTTCCAGTAATCGGAGTAAACTTACTATCCGGAATTGCTTCTGGGTCGCATGTTACTCCCTCCGTAGATGCGGCGCGTTCAAAGATGCCTCTGCTTCCCGTTGCCGCCGATGATTCTTCTAGGCGGTACACAACGCATTCGCGAGACTGATTTCGAAAAGCAATTGCATCCCCCGTACTATTTACAAAATAGGTAGAACCATACGCCGTACGCGCCTCTTTAATAAACGACTCCAATGCCGACTGCACATCTACCACAAGCTGGCCCTGGGCAATACTATGCCGCTCCACCCCCACAAACCTTCCGAATATCCCGGTGATAATAACAATAAATATACCGAAAATTCCGATTGCAATAACAACTTCAATTAACGTGAATCCCTTTTTCATAGTACGGGTAACCAATTATATAATCGTTCCGTCAAAGAAACTTCGTTGTCCGAACCGTCAGTTTCTTGCCACGTAACTTTTGATGTAATAGTAACAAAAACATCTTCAGCTGGCCCCGGAGTTCCCGCTGCATATTCACAATTTGCTTCTAATGTCCGGGTATACACTATGTTTTGTATTTCTATAGTGGCGTCTTCCCCGCCTTCTTCTCCAACGATTTTCTCGTTCCGTACTCGATCAGGGCTAATGGTAAATTGTTTCGTATCTGTTGACCCTTCATCGCAAATACCAGATGTAGAAAGCCACTCCTGCCTATTTGGAGAAAAGAACCATGTATTATCTCGAAGTGCGCGTGTAAGCTCGAGACCCTCATGGGCTATATTGGTTGCAACAAACGTATTTCTTCCGGCATGCACAACTCGATTTGTACGAGCAACAATTTGAGCCGCGGTAAGGCCTGCTATCACCGCAATAGATAGTGCGATTAATACTTCAACTAATGTAAATCCTTTCTTGTTCATAATCAGAGAATATCAATCGTGCCAAACGGCCGAATAGTAAGCATGCGCTCTTTTCCATCTGATGCACTAAGCTTAATATTCGCGGACTCTTCAGGTGCCATTGCAACTCCATTTACATGCAACATAACGGAAGGAGGCAATGAGGCAAAGAGTAGCGAGTTTGTCGCCCCTTCTAACTTCGTAACAAGGGGAAATTTCACAATTACATAATCAGATGGGTCATAATCATGGTTCTCACCTACCGTATCTGCGAATTGAATAATTTCGTTATTTATAAAAGCAATACCTACATCAGAACACGCTGCCCTGTCCTTGGACTCAACAGGAACATCTGGCATACAATCTTCTGGGCGCACCTGATTTAATGCGCGCTGTTTTGAGTCTAATAACAACGACCGTATCTGCTCTGTATCAGCAATAAGCTGCTGATGAGCACGAATGGCCGGAAATGCCTGCAAAGACATCGTTGTTACCATTCCAACAATAGAGATAATAATAAGAGACTCGATAAGAGAAAATCCACGGGATTTCTCTTCGGAAAAAGCATGCTTCATCCCCTGCATTATACTCCAAGCAGGATAAAAAATCGATCAGCAATATACGGAAATATCATCATAAAGAGGGCGCTTCCGGCAAGAAATGGCCCAAACGGAATTGCTGTTTTTGGAGTAGCCCTTCCGGTTGCAAGAAGAAATACCCCAACAGATCCCCCTGCAAGAAAAGAGAAGAATAATAATGCGACTACCCCTCGTAGCCCAAATAAAATTCCAAGAGGAATCATAAGCTTTACATCCCCAAAACCTATTCCAGCCCCACCAGAACCAAGCCACAACCCATATAATGCCCCTGCGCCTACCAGCGCACCAAGAACACTATCATCGACTGACCCCCCAGAAACAATAACTATACTTACGGCAAGAATTCCCAATAGGCCAACGTATCTGTCAGGAAGAAGCATCAACTTCATGTCGATACGAATCAATACAAGCAACACGCATGCAGCGCAAAAAAGAAGAAAAGAAGATACTAGTCCACTTTGCCCAATAGCACTTGGAGCCATAAGCGCTACGGCAAGAATGCCAGATAATAATTCTATAACAGGATAATGAAATGGAATTTCCTGCTTGCAGAACATGCATGCTGCTCTGCTATATATATACGAAAATAACGGAACAAGCTGGAGCGCCGTGAGGCTTTTCTTACAGTGCGGACAATACGATCTCCCAGATAGCGCACTTTTACCTGACCCGTACCGCTCAGCTACCACATGCAAAAAGCTCCCAATAATAGCGCCTATGCAAAATAGGCCAATACTTATAATTCCAATTTCAGATGCAAGCATATTCGTATCGTACGCTATTTACCCCAATCATAAAAACACAAAGCCTCGCAGGATTTGCGAGGCTTTGTTACTTACGTTATTTTTCTCTAGTTCGGACAAGCTGTTGTTGAACAGTTTGCAGTTGTTACCTTTGCAACTCCAGTGCTATCAGCACAGAAGAACTGCGTCGTAGGGCTTGTCTTCATATTAGAAGACACGCAATACGCGGTAGCAGAAGATGCTGGAGCAGTTACGGCTCCTCCCGCTGTTACAGTATCTCCTCGTAACTTCAACACATTTGCAGCAGTAGTAGCATCTTTGCAGTTTGTTACTCCTGTTGCCCCCGTTGCACCGGCGTCGCTTCCAAAACAAGCTCCAACCGTCGCGTACGACGAATTGTTGCTGTCATAGATAGACTCAGCCAATGTTCGAAGCTGTGAAATATTAGACTTAATACGTGCATCGCTTGCCTTATCTCGAGCGCTTCCAAGTGCTACGAGCACGAGAGCCGCCAAGATACCGATGATAGCGATAACCACCAGTAATTCGATGAGTGTAAAACCTTTTTGTTTGTTATTCATATACACTCACCTCCCTTCGGATAATTCATCATATTGATACTTATCATACCACAATACATACAAGCCCGTAACCTACTGGCAAACTCCGACGCCATACACACAAATATTTTTACCCGTACCCCCTTGCGTATCTGCGCAATAATAATCCGTCGTTCCGACAAGCGGAGAGCTTTGACATAGGTTTAAGGTAGTAGCAGTATCCCAAAATACCTTGTAGGCATTAGGGTCGCCATTTTGAGTTGCAAGATCTACGCGCAACTTTACTGACTTTTGATCTGCGATAAAGGCAGGCCAATCGACTGTACCATCGCTCTTTTTTATATCTTGATATGTTATTGCAAGCGCGCGCAACTGCTGAATGTCTGACTTGATGCGTGTATTTTTTGCCTTATCTCGAGCGCTTCCAAGTGCTACGAGCACGAGAGCCGCCAAGATACCGATGATAGCGATAACCACCAGTAATTCGATGAGTGTAAAACCTTTGCGGTTTTTGATTGCGAGTTTCATATATCTTATTATTGAGGACATTGCCCGGGAGTAACTGCCGGATTGCACTGCTTTGTTCCAGAACCACCTCTTGTGTCAAGACAGAAATACGTACTCGACGAGCTTTTTAGACTAGCATTTAAGCATAAATCGGTAGGGGTGTTTGAATTAGGAAGATATACGCCCCCCGCATTATTAATATCTGCTTGCAATGCTTGAAACTTAGAGTCGGTTGTTATATTACCTACCCCAGGAGCAGTCCAAGCGCCGTATGAATTCTGCCAACCAATTGCGTATATACGCATCTGGGATAGATTCGATTTTATACGAGCATCAGCCGCTTTGTTCCGAGCGGATTGCAATGCAACCAATACAAGAGACGCCAATATACCAATAATCGCAATAACTACCAGGAGTTCTATTAAGGTGAATCCTTTTTGTGATGCGACATTCATAAACACACTACGAAATAACAAGAACAAGATTGTAAATCGGAAGAAGCACAGACCCGACGATAATCCCAACGCCAATACCAAGAACGATAATAATTACTGGCTCAAGCAATACCGTAATAGTTCCTAATACATCTTCTAAATCGCGTGCAAAAAATCTGTTTGCCTGCTTAAACGATGCAGAAATATCTCCGCTATGCTCGCCCACACTAATAATAGTAGTAAGCATCGGCGGAATATACGGTTCATGCCCCCACACATACGAAATAGAAGCTCCATCCTTAATAGATTGCACCGTATCGTCCAAAATACGCTGATACACTCTGTTCCCTATAGAGTCTCGAGCGAGCGTTAATGCTTCTAATACAGGAACATCACTTTCAAACATCGTAGATAAAATAGAAGTCATTCGGGCCAGGTAGAGCTTCTGAATAATTTCTCTTAAAATAGGAATACCAAGCATTATTGTGCTAAACGTATAGCGCCCTTCTGCGGTATTAATCCAGGATCGAAACAAAAGCCCAAGCGCTCCCAAAAATGCGAGGAGGATAATCCAGTAGTTTGTTAGAAAATTTGTAATTGCGATTAGAATTCTTGTCGGCAACGGAAGCTCAACCTGCGCACTCTCAAACAATCCAACCAACTGAGGGAGAACAAACGTAAACATGACAATCACCAACACAACAACCAAGACAAGTACTAACACCGGGTAAATAAGCGCAGCACGAATTTTACGCTGAAACGCATATGCTTCCTCTAATTGATTCGCGATCGATTCCAGTGACTGCCCCAGCTTTCCACTTGCTTCACCTGTGCGAATAATACCGAGAGTAAATTGGTTAAAAACTCCTGAATGCTTGCTTAATGCAAGGGAAAGGGATTCCCCCGCCTCAATATCATAAATAAGCTCGCGAATAATCTTGCTTAATTTTTCTTTTTTGGATTGTTTTTGGATCGCCTTTAATGTTTCAATAATCGGCACCCCAGCCTGAATCATAAAGGCTATTTCTCGGAAAAATGCGATTAACTCCTTTTGCCCTACAGCCCCTATGCTTGCCGTAAGAGCGCTAATAGCCTCGTTCCCCGTACGTTCAATGGATATTGGGGTAAGGCCGTTACTACGCAATAAGCTCGTTGCCCTATCCTCATTCGCAGCCCGAAGCGTTCCTCGAGTTAATGCGCCATTTTCTTGCCGTGCTCGGTAGGTAAATGTTGGCATACGTACAGTATATCACGTTATCGCAGCATTCGCTTTACTGAAGAAAAGTATGGCCTCGCATCTTCGAGTCGTACCGCCCCAGCATCGACTAATGCCTGTAAACTGGAGTCCATTGTCTGCATTCCAACATCGGAACTCGTTTGAATAATACCGGGAATCTGATGAATAGCCCCTTCGCGAATAACGTTTCGAATTGCGGTTGTTGCCATCATAATTTCTACGCCCGGAATTCGTCCTCCGCTCGCCCACGGAAGAAGCCTTTGAGAAACCACTCCTGAGAGTACGTTGGCAAGCTGACTTTTTACTTGTTGTTGCTGAGCTGGCGGAAAGGAGTCAATAATACGCTCTACCGTTTGCCCGGCATCGTTTGTATGCATCGTTGCAAGAATAAGATGCCCCGTTTCAGCAACAGTCAGCGCAGTTTGCATGGATTCTTGGTCTCGAATTTCACCGATCATAATCACGTTTGGGTCTTGGCGCAGCGTTACTCGAATGGCATCCGCAAACGATGTGGCATCATGCCCAACTTCACGCTGATCAATAATCGACTGAATATCTGAAAATAAGTACTCAATCGGATCTTCAATCGTAATAATATGTTCTCTCCTGTTTTGGTTTATATGGTCAATAAGCGCAGCGAGCGTAGTTGACTTCCCATGGCCCGCAGGGCCAACGATCAGCACAAGCCCTTGTTTTAATTCAGAAAATTGCAAAATCTGCGGAGGCAAGTGCAACTCCTCAACCGTTTGAATATGCACCGGAATCAAACGAAGTGCGGCAGATAATTCATCGATATGGTAAAAAATATTTACGCGAAATCGCGTGCCGCTTGGCAGCGCATACGAAAAATCAACTTGGCGATCTCGCGAAAGTGCTTCTGTATTTTTTACGCTTCCGCCAAGCAAATGCTCAATCATTGCAGCACCCTCTTCTTTTGAAAGAGGGTTTTCTCCTACCGGGGCAAGTTTTCCATCAATTCGAAAAAACGGAGGCCTGTTAACCGTTATATGGACATCCGATGCGCCATATTCCTGAGCCTCTTTTAATAAGTCGTCAATCGTACGCATGGGATTTGCTTTGGGCAAGACCCTACTGACTCTCCTGTTGTTTCGCCTGCAGTAGCTTCTCTACTTTCTCCATAACTTCAGATGGCGTGTAGTGCGCCTTGATAATGTAATCGTCAGCTCCAAGCTTAATCCCCCGCTCAACATCAGGCTTTTGCCCCAAGTTCGTTAAAAGAATCACCGCTAAATTTTTTGTGCGCTCTTGTGCCCGCAAATCTTCCAATATTTCAAATCCATCTTTCTTTGGCAAAAATACATCAAGCAACACCAAGTCTGGGAGCGGATCCTGCTGTAAACGATTCCACGCAACCTCGCCATCGGCGGCAATTTCTACGGTGTAGCCCATGTTTTTTAGCTTTGTTTGATACATCCCCGAAATAAACGTATCGTCTTCTACTAGATATATAAATGCTTTGTTGGCCATAGGATAATAATTATAGTATACACCTTATAATTCTATTTCCGAAGTTACGCGAAGTACATCCTCATATCGCACTTCGCCCGCAAGGGCCTTTAAAAGACCGTCTTGCCGCATCGTGACCATTCCTTCGCTCTTTGCAATTGCATTTAATGCATCAAATCCATTAAATTCATTAATCCCTTCTCTCATCTTTCTTGAAATAGGCACAACTTCAAATATTGCAACTCGACCCAATACTCCCATCTCCTTACATTCAGGGCATCCGGGGGTACTATATAATGTTTTTGGATTTTTTTGATTCTCAAGAGCTCGGTATGTATCTGGAATTCCATTTAATTCCATTGTTATTTTTTCAAGTTCTGCGGGAGTTAATTCAACTTCAGTTTTGCACGCTTGGCATAACCGAGGAACTAATCGTTGAGCTGCGAGCAATCGCACACTCGCAGACAACAAGAATCCATCGATTCCCATATCCATTAATCGCGGAATTGCCCCGACTGCGCTATTGGTGTGAATAGAAGAAAGAACCAAATGCCCGGTTAATGCGGCATGTACCGAAAGCTCTGCTGTTTCTCTGTCGCGAATTTCACCGACCATAATAACATTCGGATCCTGGCGCAATATACTTCGAAGGCCCGAAGCAAACGTTAACCCTATCTCTGGCTGTACCTGTGTTTGATTGATCCCTGTAATTTCATACTCTACAGGATCTTCAAGTGTTACGATGTTTCGCTCTGGGCTATTGAGTGTTGTGAGTGACGTAAAGAGTGTTGTAGATTTTCCGGACCCAGTAGGACCAGAGATAAGTAATATTCCGTACGGAAGATTTAAATGTTTGACGAACGTTTCCTCCATTGCTCCACGCAAGCCCAATTCTTCAAACGATGGTGCACCGCTTGATTTGTCGAGAATACGCATTGCAATCTTTTCTCCAAACGCCGTAGGCATACTTGAAACACGGAAGTCGTATGCTCGATTATCGATTGTTGCGGAAAATCTTCCGTCTTGCGGAAGCCTGGATTCATCAATCTTTAAATTAGAAAGGATTTTAATACGTGAAATAATTGCCGAATGCACTTTAGGAGGCAACGTAAGTGTAGTGTGCAGCTTTCCATCAATTCGATACCGCACTCGCACTTCTTTGTCTGTAGGCTCGATGTGAATATCGGACGAATGCCCTTCAATAGCATGGCGAATCATTACTGCAACCACTTTACTTACCGGAGCCTCTTCAACAATGCGCTCAATACCTTTTGAGCTTTTATCCCCAATAGCACCCGCCTCTGTAAGATCTTGAGAGAATTCTTTTAATGCTCCTCCAATTTCTTCTTCTACTGCGCCAGATCCTCGAAGGGCTCTTTCAATTGCTTCCGAGGATGCCAAGTATATCTCGGGCTGCAATCCTTTTCTTTTTGCAATAAACTTCACTGCTTCAAGTGCCTGAAAATCGTCAGGAAATTCCATCGCCACAAGTAACTGAGTACCCTTTATATCAAATGCAATAAAGCGATAGGTTCCTGCAGCCTTTCGGGAGATGTCCTGCATTGCCTGCAAGTTCGGCTTTATAGTAGTTAAATCTATATACGGAACATCCAAAAATTCTGCGTACATCTTTGCAAATTCCTCATCAGGAATAATCCTCTCGCTTCGAATTACTTCCGCAGCAGACAGGCTATCAGCCTTTCCTCTTTCGAGAATATGAGCAATCTGCTCTTCATTGAGCAAACCTCGCTTTTGCAGAAGAAGCAGTAATTGATCCATATATCAAATGGTTTCCCTTATTGGAATAGATTCGTTTTACCAGTTCCTGTAGGAGGCTGTACCGGAACAAGGCCTCTTGCAAATAAACTAGCATCAAGCCCTACATAATCTGGACGCTGCAAGACCCCGGTATTAAATCCCTGTGCTGCCGGAACTCCTAGCAAAGGATCGTCTTCCATAACTACCTCTCCTGAATTTTGAGCTATTGGATTTAAACTCGGCATAAAATAAATCACCGTTGTAACCGCAACTGCAGCGAGCAATACAGCAACGAGAAGGATGATCGTCATGTGTTGTGTTGAAGATGTTTCCATAAGATACGTATGTATTAGAGCCCCGGGACTTGAGCCTTTTGTTGAGAATAAAGCTGCATTGTAATAGAAGCGTCCACTCTACCAGGTTGCCCCGCAGCCTCCTTTAACGAAACGCTTGTTACATCAAGAATACGAGGAGACTTCTCGAGAAGCCCCAAGAATAATCGAACTTGCTCATAAGACCCCGCAATAGTGAGTCCGAACGCTGATATTCTTACACTCTCTGGCACCACCACTCCTTCACCGCGGGCACGAGTGGCATTGTTTTGAGCTTCCTGGCGAGAAGAGTTATTCGTAACAGAAATAGTTGTAAGCCCGGATTGGTTTGCGTATTCATTTAATATGCGAATAATATCCTGCACCCTGTCGGTTTCCGGAAGCACCGTTGCAAGCTGACGTTCAACATCAAGCTGTAATTGAAGCTGCTTAACCTTTACATCAAGCGAAGCTAAAAATTCCTGCTTTGTTCGCAAGCTTTCCGTATCGGTTGCAATCGTACTTTGAATAACATTAATTTCATCCATCATTGGCTGAAGCACGGTAAACAAAACTGCTACCGAAATAATCACAACACCCGTTAAGAGTAAGTATGGTGTATTTAAGGATGTCATATTTGCAGTTGCCATAGGAAGGTTTTATAGAGGCGCTGCCTTAAGGGCCGCGGGGTCAAATTCTAAATTCATCGTGAACGAATAGGAAGGGTTTGGAGATGCTTCTGACGCCTCTTGGCGTAAAATATTTTCAACTACCCCCCTGGTAAATACTGAGGGATGGTTTGGACCGGCTGTTAAACTTGCGAGCGCGAGTGCAACCTGATCAACGTTTGAAGTCCTCCCCTGTACAGACATGCTTGCGCTATCCTTCGTAGCCTCAAGCTTGGTAAGCACGGTGTCTGCCGGCATTAATCGTTCTAGATCGGTAAGAACTTTTGCCCAGCTCACATGGTTATCGAGCAATGTAGCTACATCAACAAGACGCTTTTCAAATAATGCTACTCGAGTTGCATCTTCGCGGAGCGCTTGAATACTCTGATCAATAACTTGTATCTCAGCTTTAATATCTTCGCTCTGCGTTTCAAGAACTTGGCTGTACATCAGGAGTCCGAAGTATCCCGCGACAAAAATAGCAACAACTGCAATTGTAATAAGATACAATCGCTGGCGACGCTTCCGGGCAATGATGATGTGTTGCGTCCCTGGTGCAAGATTAATACTTGGCATAGCAGTAGTATATCACAGCGAACTACGATGACGGTTGTGCAAAACCTCTAAGCGCAAGACCAACTGCAACGCTAAACCTCGGACCGATTTCTGTAAGCACTCCTCCGATCGTATCTGGATACGCAAGCCCCTTCCAAGGATTTCCAATTGCAACTTGCACTCCTAATTGGCGACTCCAATAGTCTGTTAATCCTTGTAAGTTCGACCCTCCCCCAATTACAATTGCTTTGGAAATATTTCTCGATTCCTTCTGTCCATACAATGCAATTAGGTCGATTGCTTTTTCTCCTTGCCTCTTTACTACTGCTTCAATTTGAGTACGAATTGATTCTTCCTGGTCTGCACGCATTCCGAATTGAGTTTTTAGTTCTTCTGCTTTTTCTTGAGGAATCTTCAGAAGCTCCGCAATACTCTTTGTAATATCGTATCCGCCCACGTCGAGCGTATGTGAAACTCGCGGAATACCCTGATCAATAATATGAAGCGTTGTGGCCTTTGACCCGATATCAATAATGAGCGTAGGTGGAGCTGCCGGCGTAAGTAACGAACGAACGAGTGGGAATGTTTCTATCTCGAGTGACAATAGCGAAATCTGCAATTTATCAAACACCGCAATATACCGATTCACAACATCCTTAGGTGCAGCAGTTACAAATACTGGCGTTGTACCTTCTGCGCGCACCTGCTCTTCTTTTGAAGCATCAACTTCCGCTTGCTGCGGGGCACTTTTATCTGTTGCCATGTGCGGAGCGCTCCCAACCCTTCCCCACCCAAGAACCATTTCATCAATATCTGCCGGCACTACATCTCGTGCGGCAAACCGAATCGCTTGTTCCATTTCTGATTCCGGAATATTCGGTAACATTAATACAGTAGAAAAAACTGAACCACTTGGGAGGGCGGCAATTGCAGAGTCTGCGCTCGTCCCCGCACGATCCATCATCTGCTTCAGTGCTTCCACGGTCTGAAGAATGGCGTCGTCATTCCCATCGGGAGGATTCACGAGAAGGTTTTTTACATTCGCCTCTGCGTAGGTTACAAGTTCAATTCGCTTTTTGCGATCAATTAATTCAACAATCTTGGAAGAAGATGTTCCAAGATCAACGCCTAGATATGCATTCGGAGCTCCAAAAAACGCCATGGACTACTTAGAAGGAGAAATACTTGCACACTGCATAAAGCAACTGTACCATACAATCATGATTACGTCTTGGATTTTTGGAGCAGTTATCGTTGTTATAGGGTATGCACTTATTACCTATAACTCCCTTATCAAGCAGCGAAATCAAGCGACGGAAGCTTGGAGCGATATCGACGTTCAACTAAAGCGTCGCCATAGCTTAATTCCAAACCTTATCGAAACTGTAAAAGGATATGCCACTCACGAACGTGCAACACTTGATTCCGTAACACAGGCACGAACTAACGCGGTAAACGCTACTTCTCCTGCTGATCAGGCAAAAGCAGAATCTGCACTCACCTCCACATTAAAGACATTATTTGCGGTATCGGAGCAATACCCAGACTTAAAAGCGAATACAAATTTTCTTGAACTTCAACGAGAACTTTCCGATACGGAAAATAAGATCCTCTCTTCTCGACGATTCTATAATGGAGTAGTGCGCGACTACAACACTTCGCTTGAAACTGTTCCAAGTAACATCATTGCTTCCGCTTTTAAATTTCAAAAGCGAGAATTCTTCCAACTTGAAGATGAATCAGAACGAGCGGTACCCAAAGTATCGTTTGAACAAAAATAAAATCATGTCCACAGAAAGAATTCTTCTCCTTATATAAGGAGTGTAATTTACCTACCCACAACCTATGACTATTTATTCTCAAATTTCAGCAAATAAACGAAAATCATTTTTCTTAATGATTCTCGTGCTTGCGTTTGTTATAGGAGTCGTTGGACTATATTCCTATTCTACGCGGCAAGACTTTTCTCTTGCTATTATTGCTGCCATATTTGCAATTCCATCGTCACTGATCGGATACTATACGGGAGATAAAATTGCGCTTGCTGCCAATAAAGCCCAAGCAACCTCTTCTACTGATGCCCCGGAACTTCATCGGATTGTAGAAAATCTTGCAATTACTGCAGGCACCCCAAAACCAAACGTATATATCATTTCATCTCCCGCACTAAATGCATTTGCAACAGGAAGAGACCCGGAACATGCATCAATCGCAGTTACCACCGGCCTCCTTGAAACACTCGAACGATCAGAACTAGAAGGCGTACTCGCCCATGAACTATCTCATATAAAAAATTACGATATTAGATTTTCTACAATCGTTGCAATATTTATTGGATTTATTGTTATTTTATCCGACATGGTTACCCGCGCTACATTTTTTGGCGGAGGCTTTAGAAATAGAGACAGTCGAGAAAATAACAATCAGCTTGGCGCACTCCTGGCTATTGTGAGCTTTATATTACTCATTCTATCGCCCCTTATTGCACAGCTTATTCAGCTTGCAATATCTCGACAGCGAGAATATTTAGCGGATTCATCTGGCGCACTATTAACTCGCTACCCAGAAGGCCTTGCTCGCGCACTTGAGAAAATTTCCCATGGCCCATCGCTCCGAACTGCCAGCAATGCAACTGCGCATCTTTTCATTGCAAATCCATTCCGATCTAAAAGTATTTCGGGGCTTCTTTCTACCCACCCACCAATAGAAGAGCGTATCAAACGCCTTCGAACAATGTAATTACAATCCAGTAAATCCTCGCGATGCCAAAAAGCGCATATGGCGAACTGTATCTTCGGCATGCTTTGGGTGCAGCCTCTTCCATGCCACTATTGCCTCCTTCGCACGCTCACTCCACTCCTCAGAAGACGCGAGCGATTCCAGCACATCGTGAATAATATCCTCAGAAATTCCCGCCTCTCGCAGCTTTGCATCTATCCACCTCGGCCCCACTAGCTTTGTGCGAAACAACGATGCTGCGCGCTTCTCTGCAAATACACGATCATCCAATAGCTTTTTCCCATATAGCCACTCCACAACAGAATCAATCGTTTCTGCATCTATTCCCTTGCGCTTTAATTTAGTCCGCATCTCCTTTTCGCTATGATCGCGACGCGCCAACATATCAATTGCAGCATGCTGTGGATTAGTTTCACTCATACCCTCTAGTATATACGCATAATTGGATACTATCCTTGTTCACAAAAGTCTAGAGAACTAAGAAAAATGTTGTATACTACAACGTATGGAAAAACCAATTCAAGATAAACTTACGAGCAGATTAAAAAGCGTACTCGCAACAGCATCAAAAACTTCTCAAGAATTATCACACAGGCATATCGGTACCGAACATATCTTGTATGGAATGGCTCAAGAGTCTGGATCTTTGGCATATAGTATTTTAAAAAAGTTTGGACTCACTCCAGAATTTGTTCGAACTGAATTGGAGGCGATGGATAAAGGGAACGGATGGAAAGAAGAATTATCCGCGCACACTCGCGCAGCATTTGAAAAAGGTGCGAGAACAGCATTTCAATATCATCATCGCTACATCGGCACAGAGCATATTTTGTACGGAATTTTAACGCTGAAGGATTCTGTTGCGTATAAGGTGCTCGAAAAATCACCCGTTGATGTAAAGTCATTACTCCAACAAGTACAAATTGTACTCAAAAGCACCTCCCACTTCCCCGATCTTTCCAATCTTTTAGGCGCAGGTGGCACGGTAAAATCTTTAGACACAGAAGCAAAGCAAATCAAGAAACAAGACCATGGTCCCTCCCTTGTAATGCCAGAAGCATCAAACGCTCCAGCTGCAGGAAAGAAACACAAAACCCCTGCGTTTGATTTCTTTACACAAGACTTAACTGCGATGGCAAATGCGAATAAATTTGATCCCGTTATTGGGCGATCAAAAGAAGTGGATCGCATGATGAGCATTTTAAATCGAAAGAATAAAAATAATCCTATCTTGATCGGAGATCCCGGTGTTGGGAAAACTGCCATTGTTATCGGACTTGCGCAGCGCATCGCTGCTGGACAAGTTCCCACAAAACTTCAGGGCAAACGAATTTTATCTCTCGACATGGCAGGCATCTTAGCCGGCACAACATTTCGAGGGGAGTTTGAGGAGCGGATCAAAGAATTAATGCGCGAATTAGAAGAAAACAGAGACACTGTTTTATTTATCGATGAAATTCACACCATCGTAGGAGCAGGGTCTTCAGGCGGAAGCATGGATGCAGCAAATATGTTAAAGCCTGTTCTTGCGCGCGGCGAAGTAAGCGTTATTGGAGCCACAACAATCGATGAATTTAGAAAACACATCGAAAAAGATGCGGCACTCGAGCGCAGATTTCAACCCGTTCATGTAAAAGAACCTTCTCCGGAAGAAACAATAACAATTCTAGAGGGCGCTCGCGAGGCATACGAAGCTCATCACGGGCTCACCGTTACCGATGAAGCAATCCAAGCAGCAGTTACTATGAGCATTCGCTATATTCCGGATCGATTCCTTCCAGATAAGGCCTTGGACTTGCTAGATGAAGCTGCTGCCACGCTCCAGTTAAAAATTGCCGGCACAGAAGAAGCCCAAAAAGCGAATACCCTCAAAAACGAACTCGATCAATTACGGCAAAAAAAGGAAACTGCGATAGAGGCTGAGCACTATGAAGACGCGCTTGCCGCAAAACGACAAGAAGATTTGCTTGGCGAAGAGCTTGCAGCATATACGCGCAAAATTTCTTCCAAATCAGATTCCAAACGCCTTTCAATCGGAGCAGAGCACATTGCCCAAGTAGTAGCAGAAAGCACAGGTATTCCTGCGGGTAATATGCTGAAAGAAGAATCTAAGAAGCTCGCGAATTTGGAAGATATGATGCACAAATTCATCATCGGGCAGGAACAAGTCATTCATGCTGTATCGCGATACATTCGAAGGTCCCGCGCAGGAATCGCAAACCCGAATCGCCCCCTAGGCTCATTTATATTCCTCGGGCCAACCGGGGTTGGAAAAACAGAAACTGCGAAAGTGCTTGCACGAGAAGTGTTTGAAAATGAAGATGCACTCATTCGAGTAGATATGTCGGAATTTATGGAATCTCACTCCGTATCACGATTAATCGGAGCACCTGCAGGATATGTTGGGTATGAAGATGGTGGAAAGCTCACAGAAACAGTGCGCCGCCAACCGTACTCCGTTGTACTGTTTGATGAAATAGAAAAAGCTCACCGAGACGTGTGGAATATCTTACTGCAAATACTCGACGAAGGAGAACTCACCGACTCGCATGGTCGCAAAGTTAATTTCCGAAATACGATTGTTATCATGACGAGCAACATCGGATCCCACGAACTCTCTCAGCAGGCACGCATGGGCTTTGCAATGCCAGAAGAATCAGATGAACAAGACAACGCACAACATAAATATGAGCAACTTAAAGATGCTGTTATTAAAGAATTGCAAAGCAAAATGGCTCCAGAACTCTTGGCCCGCATTGACCAAGTAATCGTATTCTCTCCACTCACTCTCCCAAATATGGAAAAAATTACGAAGATCCATGTTCGATCACTTCAAGACATCCTCGCAAGCAAAGATATTACCTTGCAGGTGTCCAAAGGGGTCATTACAGAAATAGCAGAACGCGCATTTAAAGAAGGAAAAGGCGCACGGCCAATTCGCAGAATCGTACAAGAATTACTCGAGGACCCTATCGCCCACTCTATTGTGAATAAAGAATTTTCTGACAGCCAAGTGCTCAATGCAAAAAAATCTGGTAATTCTGTTGTAATCGAACAAACGCAAGCCGAACCAGTCCCTGCCCAGTTGTGAAATTCCCTTCTGCAATAATCGAACTTGCAGAAGGACTCAAAGATGCTCTCGCACCAATGCGCTGTATATCGTGCCTTGTGGAAGGTACGTGGTATTGCAGCGCATGCAGACATATTGCGCCACCTCATATTCTTACATGCATCGGGTGTAAAGAAGAGCGCCCACGCGGAGCCACGTGCTCTGTGTGCAAAGAGGATATACCGCTTACGGGAGTTATTAGCGCACGATCGTACTCCGACCAAGCTATTCAGCGCGGAATTGAATGGCTTAAATTTAAAGGCGTGCGGCCAATCGCAGAAATACTTGGAGGTATTTTAATCCCCAAGCTTACCGCCATTGGGCCAATTCCCTATCTTGCGCAGCACGCCGTTCTTGCACCTCTTCCTCTTCATGCTTCTCGCAAACGATCTCGAGGATTTAACCAAAGCGAAGATATCGCCCACGCAATTGGAAGCCTGTGTAAGATCCCTGTTGCGCATCTCCTAACAAAGCAGCGCTCGACGGTATCCCAAGCCAAGCTTCCCCATGACCTGCGGCAAGAAAATACTCAAGATGCATTTGCACTTACGGTATCGCCCCTTGCATATCAAATTCTCACGCAATCAAAAAATACTATTATCATAGTTGACGATGTCGCAACAACAGGAGCAACGCTTATATCTGCAGCACGCGCTTTTCCTCCTCATACAGCTGTTGAAATTTGGGGCGCAACAATAGCGCGAGGATAGTTCTAAATGATCCTCGTGGTATTATTACGACATGGATATTCGCACCATACTTGTAATTCTTCATGTTATTGGAACTGCTCTTGGTGTTGGCGCCGCAACGGTAAGCGATTATCTATTTTTCAAATTCACAAAAGACGGAAAAATAGATAAGCACGAATTTCGCATCCTCCATATTGTTTCCGATATTGTATGGGCAGGACTCCTTCTTCTCCTACTATCAGGATTTGGATTTGTGCTGTTGTATGTAAGCCAACATGAATCTGCACTTCGCGCCTACAACATGGACAAAATAGCAGCGAAATTAACTATCGTAATCATTCTTCTGTGCAACGGATTCGTATTGCATAGGCGGGTTCTTCCTCTTTTTGAGAAGCGCCTCGGCAAACCATTTGCAACGCCATCATTTATAGCAAAATCTCCGCTCATTTTTTCTGCCGGCGCACTATCTGCAGCTTCTTGGTATACAACCCTCATCCTTGGCGCATGGAGAGGCCTTGATGCTTCCTATATGCAAATTATGCTCGGATATGCAGCGATCGTATTAATTGGAATGCTTATTGCAAACATCGGCGGACGTTCATTTTTAATGTCAAACAAGTAAACGAAAATAGGCTTTTCTTACTTTTCTGGTGCGCCCAGAGGGATTTGAACCCCCGACCGTTGGCTTAAGAGGCCACTGCTCTACCACTGAGCTATGAGCGCTTGATATTCACTTGTTATACAAATATTTTACAATCTGTGCAAATACGTTAATACTTTCAAGGTGGGTATATCCCCAAGGAGAGGTGTCAGAGTGGCCTAATGTACATCTTTGCTAAAGATGTGTACCGCAAGGTACCGTGGGTTCGAATCCCACCCTCTCCGCCCTGGCCCGACGAAGTAGCGGGCTCATAAAAACAATCTTACGTTCAAAAAATACACTGCATATAGTATGCTGTAGTTTAGTATGCATTCATTACGCGCAGTTAGGTCCCCCGAAGCTCCTATTATTGTTCCGCGCATCGATAATGCGCATTGGTGGGAACGGAACGGAATCTTTAATGCAGGAGTTGCAGAATACAAAGACCAAATCATATTACTCTACCGCGCATATGATGATTACCGCATGAGCCGCCTTGGGCTGGCAAATAGTAAAGATGGGGTTAATTTTAAGCTCTACGACCACCCCGCAATCGATACGGACCCTACTGATGCATTTGAACGAATCGGCATCGAAGACCCTCGCATTACCCAAATAGACGATACATACTATATCGTTCATACGTCTGCTTCTTTTAAAAAAATTGGGGAGCGTTCAGACGTAAGTGCTGGCGACTATGTCCCCTGGATGGTGCGGACCGGAATGCACACCACGAAAGACTTTAAGACATTCCTCCACTACGGAATCATACTGCCAGACGTACCGGCAAAAAACGCATCTCTTCTGCCTGAAAAAATAAACGGAGCGTTTGCACTCTACTTCCGGGAATTTGTTGATAGTAAGGAAGTTCTCAAGATAGGATTCACGCATGATTTTTCTTCCTGGTTTGGAGTTACTACAATTTCTTGGCCGCCCGCAGAGCATTGGGAAAGCTTAAAATTCGGACTTGGATCCCAGCCTATTATTATTCCTGAGGGATATTTAATCGTATCGCACGGAGTCGACACAAAGGGCAACTATCGCCTCGGACTCATGCTCTTTGACCGAAGGGACCCGAGCCGCCTTATCTGGCACGCAGGGCCCATTCTAGAGCCCGAGATGCCATACGAAAAAGAAGGTTACGTTCCCAATGTGGTGTATACGTGCGGAGCAGTTATTCGCAATGAAGAACTTTGGATTTACTATGGAGGCGCAGATAGGGTTATGGGCCGAGCAATCCTCCCTATGAAAGATATTCGTAAGGCTATTGCCGACGAGCTGCCTGCTGCGTGAGCTTTATCTCAAGCTCTTCAAATTCATGAGGAATTTCATCTTCTTGGGCAACCGCCCTAAATAAATTTAAGTGGCTCTGCCCAACATTCGGCCACGTCATTAATCTTCCAAAATTATACGCGTTTGCCTCAATATTCGATTTTAGTTCTGGGTTTTTCACAAGGCGCACTACCGCATCTGCAATGGCTGCAGAATCACGAAACGGGACAAGAACACCGCGCTCATTTGCAAGCATTTCTTTCGAATAAATGTACGGGGTTGATATGCACGCCTTCCCCACACCTATTGCATATGCGAGCGCTCCTGATGTTACCTGCTGCGGATCAAGATACGGAGTAATGTATATGTCGAACGTTTTTAACCAATCAATAAGATCTTTTAACGGGAGATACTCGTTTACAAATCGAACGTTCTCGCTAATTCCTAGCTCGCGAACACGCTTTTTCAAAAACTGCCTGTATACTTCCCCTCTCTTCTTTACTACCGTGGGGTGCGTTTGACCAATCATAACGTACAGCACTTCGGGAACTGTTTTTTTAATTTCAGCAACAGCGTCGAGCACATATTCAATTCCTTTATTACTATCAAGTAAATTAATATTCCCCAGCACAAGCCTATTTCCTAGCTGCCTCTTTCTTTTATATGAATCACTCGATGTAAACGGAGTATCCGGAACTCCGTGCGGAATAACTACGATCTTTTCGTGAGGAACTCCATAGTTTTTCTCTAGGCTTTCCGCAACGTCTTCCATCATCACAACAATAGCCGCTGACTTTTGCGCAATGCGGCGCAAGATTTCTCCATATTTTCCTCCATGATCGCTTACTACTGTATGAAAAGTTGTAACTAATGGGACTTTCAATGCCTCTACAAACGGAAGAATATACTCCCCCGCCTCTCCCCCAAACAGTCCAAACTCGTGCTGAAGCGAAACAATATCTGCATGAGATTGATTAATGTACTCTGCCGCCGAAAGATACGTAGCTAAATCATCGTATGCGATTTTAAACTTTGCCTCCCAAGGGTATTCCAATTCATCCTCCACATGATTCACGGCGAGAATCTCCGCAAGGGAACGAGCGTTTAATAAATTAATCGCACTTGTTAAGTCTTTTGTATACGTTGCGATTCCACATTTGCGTGGAATATAGGAAGACACATAAATTACATTGAGCGGTCGCTCTTGGCGACGTAATACTTGGCGGAAATTATGAGATACGGGATTCTGCGTGATAATTGACATTACTTTATAAATGTACTATAAAAGTACCTAGTATGCAAGTATCCCCGAATACGAACGATACGCCCCTCGGACTTTCCCACTTTAGAGAAATGCTTGGGCAATACGGCATATATCAACACGCGAATAACTTTTCCCCCAACCTCCAAGAAGGTTATTGCGTCGACGACAACGCACGCGCCGTTCTTGTTCTCATTCCATGGATACAGCAATCTCCTGCCGATGCTGCTGAGCTTGAAATATTTCTTGATCGCTGTTTTCAATTTGTTGTAGATGCAGAGTACGCACCAGGTGCGTACTACAATTTTCGCGACGATAACGGCGTATGGCTCACTCACGATATTTCGGAAGATATGTATGCGCGTATTGCGAGAATGTACGCGCATGTTATATCTCACAACACAAACGCTGATCGCATCGCAGCATCTAAGCGATCCCTCATACACCTCGTGCCAACGCTTGCAAGCTTAACTGCTACCCGCGCGCTTGCCGAAACGATTATTGCAATCCGGAGCCTTCCGGCAACATTCTGTGATAGTAATCCTGAATTTGCGCGCATTGCGCAGGCACACACAGCAACACTCCTTGATATGTGGGGTAGTGCATCATCCCCAGATTGGCAGTGGTTTGAACCTGCTATGACATACGCAAACGCGATTCTCCCTCACGGAATCCTCATGAGCGATCATACCCTTTCAGAACGCGCAGATGCCTGCCTGCACGCAAGCGCGAAGTTTCTTATATCTACAACAATCCAAGATACTATCTTCATGCCTATTGGTAACAGGGGGTGGTACGAAAAAGGCGGCGCTCCAGCTCGATACGATCAGCAACCAATTGAAGCAGGCACAATGTTTGAATTTCTTCTTGCGTACCAGGCAAAGTTTCCAGACAAGATTTCAAAAGAGCAACTCCTTGCGCCATACCTGTGGTTCCTGGGCCGCAATACAGACCGTACCGTAATGGCAAATACAACAATTGGTTCCTGTTTTGATGGTTTAGAAAAAACTGGCCCTAATCCAAACTGCGGAGCAGAATCTACCCTTGCGTACCTTTCTGCAGAACTTGCCTACCGACGACTAAAATCGTAGACGTCTTGCCCAGATATCAACAATAGATTCCTCAAGGTGGACGTCTTCACGTACAAATTCTATAAGAATATCTCGAATCGCAACCGGATCAGCATCCCCTATTTCCATATGAATAAGCGGTACGAGTTTGCGGCTGCTTTTTAAAATTACCGTTTTTACATTCCCTGGCTCATATACAATATTAAACGCCTCAAGATGCTTGTAGTGGTATAACGTGGTATTCAGTGCCACTCCTTCCGTCATAAGCCGATAGAGCACAATAGAAGGCTTATGCTGCGCAACTACGAACATATATCCACCAATCATTGCGATTGTAAGCGATGCAATAAAATTCCCCATCAATGCAAACCCTACGGCAACGATCGTTATGCCCGCAGCAAAAGCAGCAAACCATTGAGGGTTCCTGTCATGATGAATATGCTCTGGAGCCTCCCAAGAAAACAGCGTGGCGACATCTTCTACATCATCATCAACCTTGCGCAAATCATCCTCTGCCTGCATTTCTTTAAACTCTTGGCGAAACCTTCGGTCTACCTTTGCATGGGATAGTACATCTTTCTCAACACGCTCAATTTTTTTATGCGCAGGAGACACTGCCTGCGTATGACGATGCACACTCGTGCGCGACTTGCCCCTCCATTTCTTCTCAAACATAAGCTTACTATACCACAGTCGCATTCCCTCTAAAGGTGGACAAAATACGCAATCCCATTCATGCTGATACATACAAGATCTCGTAGCTCAGTGGATAGAGCATCAGCTTGCGGAGCTGGGGGTCGGAGGTTCGAATCCTCCCGAGGTCACAAATGTTTTGGAAGGGTCGCATAGTGGCCTAGTGCGCACGCTTGGAAAGCGTGTATACCGCAAGGTATCGAGAGTTCGAATCTCTCCCCTTCCGCCTTCCCCTTCCCGCTGTGCTATACTGTCTTTTATGAAACCGCGAATTGTCGTATTCATGGGCGGACAAGAAGAGCATCGCTCTACTTCTTCACAGTCAGGAACATGGCTTTGCCAATACGTTCCTCGTACAAAATATGACGTTGTCCCGGTTGAAGTGACACACAACGGGCAATGGAAAGTTCCTGTTGGAACACTTCCGCGGAGTGGCAACGTTGCCCGCACTATGGAAATGTTATCGAAGGCAACTACTCCTCAGGATCCTAAAAAAGCACTCGAACGATTACTATCAAAACCCGTTGATTCTATTATTACCCTTATGCGAGGGCGCGGCGGAGATGACGGCGCAATGCACAATATGGGAGACATGCTCGGGATACGAGTTGCGGGGTCGCCTCATACCACAAGCCAGAACACGTTTAATAAACATCGTTTTGCGCAGGCAATTTCACACATTGCACCTACTCCGCACTCGGAGCTTGTGCGTCACGATGAAGAATTAGCAGAAATGGAAGAAAACATTTGGAATGAATTTATTCCTCCATTTTTCGTAAAGCCGCTTCATGGTGCTGGAAGCCATGGCATTGTGCGCGTAGAAAAATTCCGCGATTTGCGCGAAGCGATTATGAGCGCAAAACAAAACAAGCACGACATGCTTGTTCAGGAATTCATGCCTGGCCTTGAGCTTTCTGTTACGCTCTACACAGATAAAAAACACATGCTCCATGTGCTCCCTCCGACTATCATCACACCAAAATCCGCTTCGTTTTACGATTACCAAGGTAAGCAGCACACCGAAGGCGCGCACTTCCACCCAGTAGCAGAAGAAGATTCTTCAATCACCGCTCAAGCACAGGCAATCGCACGAGAAGTATATGAATCGCTCCACTGCAACGGAGTTGTAACGGTAGACATGATCGCAAACGATGGCGTCATCGACGTACTGGAACTTAATACCATTCCTTCCTTCCACACAGGGTCGCCCATCCACCACCAACTTCGGCAAGGTGGCGTGCATCCAGAACAACTCTTAGACGGACTTCTCCCCCACTAATATTACAAATGAAGCGTAATGCTTCTTGCTCCTGTCGCCTTTGCCGGAGCCTTTTTCCCTTCTAAAATTTCTTGAGCCTTTGCAACAATCCCTTGGTCCGTATCGTATTCAAGCATCGTAATTGCAACTCCAATCGGGAACCATCCAGCATCAACAAAGCCTTCCTCTTCTTGAGGAGTAAGTTCTTTTTGCTCCGTTACCATTAAATAATAATGGACTGTTTTTTTCACGAGCGCCTCTTCAGCCTGAAACACAAATCGAGTCGTCCCTAGCAAGTCCCGTACAACCAAATCCTGTATGCCTGCCTCTTCCTGAACTTCTCGCTTTGCAGCATCGTCTACGCGTTCTTTTCGATCCATTTCTACATGCCCCTTCGGCAAAACCCACACATCGCCTCTGCGATGATGCGTTTTAAGGAGCGCAACCATCCACTGTCCTCGTTCTTGGCGCACGGCAACGCCGCCTGCTGACAATTCTTTGCGTACCCGTTTAATATTGCGCTGTTGCTTTCGAGCACGCGGAACGTGCCGTACTGCCTTTTTAGGACGAGTTCGTTTTTGCTTATTTGTAGCAGTCTGCTTTCTTCGTACCGGCGGCGGAAGCGGCGGCATCGGAATTGTTTTTTCTGTTGATTCCATACTAATTATGCGTGCGGGAAAAGGTTAGGAGATTTATAATTGCTACGGAACGTATCTTCGATAATAGTTTCGCCGTTTCGTATTACTTTCTGTTTCAATATCGATTTTACAGACCCATCCGGCTTGTAATCATACGGATGAGGCCCATCTACTTCTACGCTCCGGTTATCATTCGTGCCCCAAAACTCAAAAAAGAGCTTGGTGCCTTCTATCTTTACTTGTATCAGAATGTATCCGGGAGTGTTGTTGAGGAAACGAAAATCAGTATACGGCGGATAAATCGTCGCGTCAAATCCAGGTGTTCCATAGTATCGTACTGCGTACGAATGATTGCGCCGAGAGGTAATCTTCATTCCTGACTGCACCGCGGCACGAAACACCGTAGAAGACACTTGGCATAACCCCCCACCAAATTCTGGTGTTGTCATATTATTTTTAATCACAAGCTCCGGCAAATATCCTGCTTCCCGAGTAACCGGCCCTAACAGCGCATTAAACGAAAACTCTTCATTCGGAGCAATTAAAATTCCATGATACCGAGACGCCCCTACGTGCACATTGTTTGTCCTGTTTTTAGGCGAACCCTTAAAGTCAGACTCTCCTCGAGCTAAGAGCGACGCAATTCCGAGCTTTTCGCTATCGTTTGTACCAGCAACAAGTGGCGGAACTTCCCGAACAGCAGCTGTTGCGCTCTGCGTGCGAGAAGACAGTGCGTCTTGAATAGCAGCAATAGTCCCCTCCACATCAAGTGCCCGGCCGTATTCTGGCGACGCGAATTGAGTAACTTTTTCATCTACAATTTCAAACCGAGCATTAATAGGGTCTTTCTGCACACTTGGTACAACTGTTTCTGTAATATATTCCCGCAACGCATCTTCATGAAACTGTACTCGCGGCTCTGCATCGCTCGTAAATACAATCATTTGTGCAACTCGGGAAGATGGAACATCTATTGTCGACTCTGGAGTTACAATATGAAATCCTGTCGCAAGCAGACCTTCTGCAAATACTCGAGTCGGCTCTACATCCTCAAGAGAAAGGGTTGGGGTTGCGTGAACTGCGGACGCATGTATTTTGGGAATCACTTTTTTTGTAAGCGCTTCTTGTATATCTCGATTCAATGAAATCATGTCGATATTCTCTCCACTTTTTGCGGGCAATGTACGCACAGCTCCGTTTGGATCAATTGCAAACGTGGGGTTCTGAGGCACGACCATGTCGGAAGCAAAATCAGCATGGAGCGCAGCCAGCGCAACTTCATCATGAAATACTACTGCCGGGACAACGTGTGCCCGCCGGAACGAAAGCCCCCTACCTACCGCACGCACTCGTTGTGCTGTTTCTTCTTTTTCTAATTCAATACCAAGCTCTCGAAAAGTACGCCTGCTCTCCATTCCACGGAACGTAATGGTGATGGGCGTATCTCCAAATACCCGCTCGTACGCATTCATTGCCTGAGAAATATCAGAAACCTGCAAACCCCCTATAGAAAACGACCCAACTCTCGCCTGCGGAACAATGCGATCGGCAAATTCATGAGAAAACCAAATATACCCCAACAGGAGAAATAAGGCCGCAATTAAAACCCCCTCTATAATAATAGAGGCTGATCGCTTAGCTTTCTTTAGGTGTTTCTTCAGTTTTTTGTGCATCAGCAGCTTTTATAACAACGGAGGCCTTATCCCCGACTTTAAGGCTTTTTTCGGAACCCTCAATAGGCAACTCCATAATAAAGGTGCTTCCCTTGTTAAGTCCAGCGCTTTCTGCCCGCACTTGCCCCCGATGCTCCCCCACAATCTGCTTTGCAACATATAGCCCCAAGCCCGTTCCTTCGGTATTAAACTTGGAAGCGCCCCCTACTCGAATGAATTTATGGAATAATTGGTCAATATCGTTTGTCTGTAAACCCCTCCCCGTATCCGAAACAGAGAAATGAACATGCTCACCTTCTTGTTTTAAATACACATCTACTTTCCCCGCCGGAGTGTACTTAATAGCGTTATCAACGAAGTTGAGCATCACCTGCCGAATACGCTGCGTATCTACTACCACATGCGCAATCTCGCCTTCCGGCTTATGAAACTCAAGCTCTAATTTTTTCGTAATAGCATTCGGCAATAAATCTGCAACTAAGCTTTCCGCCATTTGAACCAAATCAACAGACTGCAGGTTCAATTCAAGTCTGCCGCTTTCAATACGAGAAATATCAAGAAGATTTTTAATAAGATCAATAAGTCGGGTAGCGCTTTTATCCAGAATATCCAACACCGGCTTCTGATCCGGAGAGACTTGCCCGTAATCCCCTTCTTCTAACATAGAAATATATCCGCGGAGCGCCGTCAGCGGCGTATACAACTGGTGGCTCGCGATACTTAAGAACTCGCTTTTTGCTTTATCCAAATCAATCAGCTTCGCATTCGCTTCGGCAAGCTGAGCGGAAGTCGCCTGCAAATCCGCATAAATTTTTGCCTTGTACAACGCCAACGACGTAAGCCCCACAATTCCAGACAATGATTCGTGTTCGTACTTCGACGCATCCGTAAACGGCCTGCTCGCAGAAAAGGTAAGGATCCCAAGCGTTCGCTCACCAAACTTAAGCGGTAATACCAACGAATGGCTCGGAGAAGCCGCCTTGCTACCCTGCTGAACATTCGTAATCGCTGTGACCAATTCCTTGGAATATACCGCGGGCAATGTGTCGGAATATGTTTGCAGTCCACCAGAAACAACCTTCTCGGTATCAGGAGTATCCTGCATGGCAACAGCAGGCAATGTCGGGCACACACGCAGTAACTCCTTCGCCATTGTTTCGTTTGCAGAACCCACCGCAATACACTGGTGCGTGCCGGTTTTTTCATCAACAAGTGCGATTGTTACGACTTCATACCCCAGCTCCCCCGCAATTGCATTTACCATATGCTGCGCCATTTCATCTATTTTTTCCGAAGATAGCGAGATTTCATCCAGCTTTCGGAGCAACGCAAGCGTTTTATTACGCACGGCGAGCTCCGCATTACGCTTATACAGCTCTTGCGTTACACGATCGCGCAATTTCCCCGGCGCATTCCGAATCGTACTTACATGGTGCGAGAGCGGTTTGCGCGTGCGCTTTGGTTTTGGAGCATTTTCGTTTTTCTGAAAAAACATTGGACGCATGGCTGCAGCAGTCATACATGCATTATAGCACGG
>CAZZHI010000001.1:3334-79508 GCA_964654145.1 uncultured Candidatus Saccharibacteria bacterium | reverse complement strand
GCCTGGCGCTGTCTGAGGCTTTACTTCAAGGGCTTTATTTACAACTTCTTGAAGCATGGGCATATTTGCCTTGCGTAGAGCAAAATTAATGTCAGATTCTTTATTCGGGGGAAGAATAGAAAGTGGTCCAGTTGGCAAATTATCCTGAATCGCGCCACCTAGCATTTTACGCGCCACCTGATCAGCGAGTTGTTCATATCCAGTGGGAGTACTAGGCTTAAATTGAGCATTACCACTAATAACGTTACCATCTTCAAATTGCCCAGGGGCAACAGGGATACATTGATCACCGGACCCAGCTGCCTGCTCACCAAGTTTTGCCAACTCACTGGCAATCTGAGCGGGATCAGTAACTGTGCCTATAACCTTCCCTGCTGCATCGAGCTTCTGGAGAGTTGGGTATGAGCTTATTCCCTGTGGAGTATCGGGGGTAACTTTTAGCGCATCACCGAAACGCTGCATTTTGAGAGTTTCACTAAAACCGCCATCAGGTCCCGCTATCCCCAACTTGTTATATATCTCCCTGCAAGGAGTGCAGCTATTTGAAGAATATAGAATATGAGATGGTCCTGCTGATCGTACCGAGTCAGTAGTAAGTGCCGCTATGGCAAGAAGACCAAACACCGCTATTAATGATGCTCCGTACTTAAAAGTGAGGTTCATAGTGTTTCTTATTGAACTGTTACTAATGTACAAGCCGTTGTTGCATCAACGCAGAGCGCGTATACGTTCCTTGTAGGGAATCGGAATATTCGAGATTGGCTTGCCGAAACTTGCTGCGCTGCAACCACATCAGTTTTACCTTGCTGCCGTACCGTAACCGTATGAGCTGCGCTATCAGAATTAAGAGCAAGTACGCATTCGTCTTTTGCAATTGTAATTGTTGCAGGATACGGCTTGGTTGCTACAGGACTTGCAGTTGTATCTTTTACTAAGAAGAGTGATTCTTTGCACTGCGCTGCTGCTGGCGTTGAAACCGGGTTTGGTTTTGGAGTAGGCGTTGCGTAATACGGATTATTTGCTACCGCATTACCACCGCTCCCCATACCTTGTGGGCGAGCCTGACCCTGGCCCACATACTGTTCGTCTACTGCTCCTCGCTGTGGAGTAGCACCGCCGAGGCCACCCATCATACTCATAATCATTCCGATCATCGTAAGACCCATGTTGCCGCTTAGCGCCCCCGCCATAGAAAGGCCTTGGCCGATTTTCCCAAGTGCGCCCTGGGCTCCTCCGCCCTGCTGGCCTTGCCCGAATGCGCCGCCCAAGTTTCCGCCACCCATCATGGCTAAGCTTAATGTTGCCGGATCTATTCCTTCACCAGAACCGTTTAATGCTTGTAAAAGCGCGTAGTTTTGAAGGGCGTTATTATTCCCCTGCCCTGGCTGATTTTGCAATTGCTGCAATATAAGAAGCTGTTGCAATTGCGCTGCCTGCTCTTCATCTATTTCTCCGGACTGTTCCAATGCTTGTAAAAAAATAAGTTGCTCGTAGTTCGCTGTCGTAAATTGTGCGAACGCTCCAGCTGGAGTTACGAGAAATAATAAAAGCATCGCTACGCTCAACGCTTTATTTGTGAAGGATTTTTTATTCATACTATGTAGTATATACCAAAAAATATTTTATAAAGGATCTTTGATTCATAAGAAGTATATACCAAAATAAGAATAATTGTTTTTATTGAGCCGCCAAACCTTCAATTGAAGTGCGTAATTGCGAAAGCTGGGTTACATGAGAAGGAAGAACATTCTGCATATCGAGCACTGCTTGCACCGCCTTTTGCTGATCGCCTGCTGCATTCTGTTCAATTACTTGTAGTCGGGAAACTGTGAAATCAATAAGGGAAACGTATAACTGATGATATTCCTGTGCTGGTCTTGGAATTGTCGCCCCCTTTAGCGCAGCTGCAAACTGCCCAATCCGTGCGCGCACCTGAGCGAGCTGTTGAACGTTACCGCCCGCGGCACTTTCAACGGCGCTTGCGATAGCCTGCCCATCGGAAAGCTCTGGTGGGCGCAACCCGTCAATTTGTGTAAGGTACGTTCGCACATCTGCAGGGGAAGACGCTGGTATAATCTTTAGTTGAGAAAGCGGAATGAGGGCAAACTGTGCTGGTACCGGAGGAAGAGAAACTGGAGTTGGCGTAATAAATCCTGGGTTATTGGTAAAAATCGGCAGTGGAGTAGGGGTTGGCTGAGAAAGATCGATAAGAGGCGTTCCAATTGGCGCAGGGGTTATTGCGGCTATCCTGTCGCTCCCGTTCCCGTCACCCTTCTTCGCAGGATCAAATCCGTTATCAACCTCTGCTCCATCCTTAAATCCATCACTGTCGCTATCTGGGTTAAAAGAATCTGTTCCCCATTGGCACTCTTCGTGGTCCAACAATCCATCACTATCACTATCAAGTCGAGATCCAGGGTCTCTATTTAATGGATTGTACCCAGCACGAACCTCTTCTCCGTCATTATATCCATCACCGTCAGTATCCGTCTTACTTTGATCTGTTCCGTAGGTTGCCTCAACCGCATCGGGAAGCAAGTCTCGATCAATATCTTGTTGCCCTGCCCACGTATCAGAGCAGACTCCTCCAAACGCAAGAGGAGGGGTGGATGGAGTTGTAATCGGATTACCAGATGTAATAGGCAAAAAACCATCATCCAAAGGAGTTGCAGATGGAACGGGGGGCGTATCAGAGGCAGAGAACGGAGAAGCGATAAGAATCCAAGCCGTAACACCAATAGCAATAACAAGAGCTACCCCACCTGCTATAAAAAGAACCCTCCGATTCATAAGAATATATTATTGAGCGGGCACGCCGCCTAAAAGAGCTTTTGAAATATCCGAGGAGACATTTTGAATCGTACTGTCAGAAACAAACGGCGTTGCAGATGGAGCAGGAGTATTAGAAGAAGCTGGGCGATCTACTTGAGTTCTTGTTAAGAGCGGTGTTACGTCATTATTCCCAAACATTAAGGTAACTCCGGCAACTCCTCCAATAACGATAATAAGCACAACAATTCCAATCCAAATCTCAAATGCCAACTTATTATTCAAAGTCATAGTGCTTGTATACATAAGGATACCACATTTTTTACTTCCTATGCGACTGCTCAATAATTGCTTTATACACCCATGCGCTTGGGCGCACTGTTCGCTCCATCGTTTTGTAATCAACCGCAACAAGCCCAAAGCGTGGCGCGAAGCCATCTGCCCATTCAAAATTATCAAGAAGCGACCAGTGCAAATACCCGCGCACATCGGCGCCCTTACTCTGCGCTTTCTCGATCGCGCGAACTTGAGAACGAATAAAATCAGCACGCATAGCATCAGTCTCATCAGCAATACCGTCGCTTGTAATATAGATAGGCTTTTTATATCGCTTCATATCAAGCAAAGAATGAACGATGGGTAATTGATTATTATAGTAATTCACCCCGATAAAATCGTGTGATCGTTTTGTAAGAAAGAAAAATACATGATGAAAGAAAAAGCTCTCTTTAGATTGCAAGCCTGGGAACACACGTTGGGCTATTCCAACAGGAACACGCGGAGACACTGTACGAAGCGATCGATATGCTCGCACATGAGCACGTGCTAAATTTTGCATCACACGAATTACGGAAAATAGATTTTTTTTCTTAGGTGGCCAGATACCTTTTCCGTACGACTGTAGCGCGTATACATTCGGCTCATGAATTGTAATCCAAAAATCAACTACGCCCCCTAGGTGCTGCCCCACGTATCGAGCGTAGCGATTGAACAACTCGGGAGAGCGTTTGGATTCCCACCCACCTTGGCGAGAAAACCAACCGGGAACCGTAACGTGATGAAGCGTTACAAATACTTTCATCCCATGCGAATGTATTTCGGAAAGCACGCTTCGATAATGCTCAATTGCTGCCCTATTAAACTTTCCTTCTTGCGGTTCAATACGACTCCATTCCAGCGAAATGCGATGAGCGTTGTGACCAAGAGATGCCGCAAGAGCAATATCATCTTTGTAGAGATGAAAATGATTGGCCGCTTTTCCTGAACGCATAAAAGGTGGGAGCGTTCGTTCATACTCCCACCAATCATTATTTGTATTCCCCCCTTCTACTTGATGTGCACTAGTAGAAGCTCCAAAGAGAAATGAGCCATGCTGCATGAACAGATCATATCACGCGAGAAACGGACCGACGATGACGCAAGCGCTCCAATGCAACGTTCTGAAGTTGCCGTACGCGTTCTCGGCTAATATGAAAACCTTCTCCAATCTCTTCAAGGGTCATAGGTGGTTTCCCAGAAAGCCCAAATCTTGCATCGATAATTTCTCGCTCTCGCACAGGAAGCCCTGCAACTGCGCTACGAACGCCCTGGTCTGATAAGGACTCTTGTGCAGCTTGGTCCGGAGAAGGAGAATCATGATCCTGAAGCAAATCCTGCAACCTTGTTTCCCCCTCACTGTCAGCATTACTTACGATACGCTCAAGAGAAACAATATCAGTTGAAAATGCTTCCAAGTCGGCCACATCATGAACAGGAATCCCCATTTCTATTGCCGTTTCTTTAGCCGTAGGAACACGACCCAACACTTGTGCTAGCTTTGACTTTGTGCGCTGCATAGCAAGCACTCGATCAAATACGTTTTCAGGTAATCGAACAAGTCGACGAGCCTTCAGTGCACGAAGCATTGCTTGGCGAATCCAGTACACTCCATACGTAGAAAATCTTGTTTTAAATTGTCCACGAAAACGATCCACGGCACGCATTAATCCAATATTTCCATCTTGAATTAAATCCATCAAAAGATCCGGATCATTCCCTGGCACATACTTTTTCGCAATATTTACTACAAGGCGCAAATTGGCCAACAGCATATGCTGACGAGCGCTCTGGTCGCCCTGCTGAATTCTAAGCGCAAGCTCTTGTTCTTCTTTTGCAGTAAGAAGCGGCGTTTTACCTATCTCTTGAAGATACCGCGATAATGAAGATGTTGATTCTGCTCGAATACGAGTTTTTTGTTGAGTAGGCATAAGTCATAGGTAGTAAGAATAAGATTGTCTTGTGTTATGCCGAGAAGCTCTCGGTGAGTTTGAACAAAAGTGGAGTTAGCACTCGCACTGTTCATCTGCTAATAGTATATGTGCTATCCTTGATAGATGCAATACGCAATTTCCACAAAAAATCTGTCTCGAACATTCAAAGTTCACGTAAAAGAGGAAGGCTTCAAAGGATCGCTTTCCAGTATATTCAACAGAACATACAAAGAAGTAGAGGCAGTAAAAAACGTTAACCTCTCTATAGAGGAGGGCGAATTAGTAGGCTTTATAGGTCCAAACGGGGCAGGAAAAACAACTACACTAAAGATGTTATCCGGGCTTCTCCACCCAACAGAGGGCACTGCACAAGTTTTAGAATATACACCATGGGAACGCAAAATGCCCTACCTGGAACAAATATCGCTAATTATGGGTCAAAAGGCTCAATTATGGTGGGACTTATCACTTCAAGATTCCCTCCTACTCCAAAAAGATATTTACGGAGTGCCTGAAAAGGAGTTTTTAGCCACGCGCGATGAAATTGTCGAACTTTTAGACCTTGGCCCCATTATGGGCACCCAAGTACGCAAACTTTCCCTTGGTCAACGAATGCGAGGAGAATTAGCAGCAGCCCTCATATATAAACCTCGAATACTTTTCCTCGATGAGCCGACCATAGGCCTGGACGTCATAGTTCAAAAGCAGATTCGAGAGTTTATTGTTCGATACAACAAATCACGTAATGCGACCATTCTACTGACCAGCCATTACCTAGATGACGTTCGAGAATTATGTAAAAGACTGATCATCATTGACCATGGATCAATTCAATATGACGGCGACACAGAAAAATTAATACGAGAACACGTGAAGCATAAAAGAATAATTCTTACGTTCACAAAAGATGTTCAAGAAAATGACTTAAAAAAGTTCGGAAAAATTGTGATGGAAAATGGCGTAAAAGCTAGCATACAGGTTCCAAGAGAATCCACTGCCGCCATTGCTGCATCCCTACTCGAACAATTTCCGGTGGAAGATATTTCCATTGAAGACCCCAGCCTAGAGGATGTTGTTCATGAATTATTTACGAAAAAAGCATGACGTCTTTTGTTCAAAAAATATTTCGCCTAGCAAGCATGGAATGGTCCAAGCTTCTTCAATATCGAGCAGACATTACCCTCTGGACACTCGCAGTTACCATATCACCGCTCGTATCCATGGCCCTATGGTATGCAGTTGCAATAAGTTCAGGAGACCCTAAAAATGCTCACGTCACCCTCGTGTATTATATCTTTGTTTCCTTCCTTAGCACGGCAACATTAGCCTGGAGTGGCTACTATATCGCTCAAGAAATATTGACTGGGGAGCTAGCAAAACACCTGTTAAAGCCCTTTTCTCTTTTTTGGGGGCACATAGTAACAAACATTGTAGAAAAATTATTACGGCTCATGATCCCACTGCCGATACTCATTATATCTATAGTGCTATTTTATAGATTTTTTGAAGGAGCGCTGTTATCGCCAAACCTAATACCAATTGCTCTTCTAAGTATTTTTTTAGCAATGTGCATTGCCTTCCTCCTAGATATATCGCTTGGACTTATTGCGTTTTGGCTAGAAGATGCTCTTCAGATTCGTCGCTTTCAAGACCTCCTCTACCAAGTAGCTTCTGGAGTTTTAATCCCATACAGTTTTCTTCCGCCAGCAGTACATGACGCATTTAGCTTCCTGCCATATCGATATATTATCTCTGCCCCAGCAGAATTATTAAGCGGGCAAATCACTATGCAAGAATCGTTTAAAATAATCCTTATTCAATTAGCATGGATACTATTATTGTTCATAATAGTATCGGTTGAATGGAGGCAAGGATTGAAAAAATATGCTCCCCCAGGATAACAAATCCCTGCGCTTACTTCGTGTATGGTGGTCCCTTGCAAAGATCAGCATCATGCGAGAAATGGAATTTCGAAGCAATTTTGTCCTCGGGATTATTCGACAATTCCTCTGGCTATTCACGTTTCTCTTTTCTATATCCGTAATATTCCAAAACACTGATGCAATTTATGGGTGGACAAAAGAAGAAGTGATCCTTATTTTAGCCCTCTCGCGTATATTCGAAGGTATCCTTGATATTACTATAAGTAGAAATATCGCTGAATTCCCCGGATTTATTCAAAAGGGAACGTTTGATTACATTCTCACAAAGCCCCTTCCATCCCAACTGTATATGGCATTTCGTACTGTAAATATTTATATCATCGGCAATGTAATAGCAGGACTACTGCTCTTTGGAACCCTTATAGCATCCGGATCGATCAGTATTACAGCCTCAAATGGACCTCTCTTCCTATGGGTAAGCCTAATGGGCCTTATTACTTTTTATAGCATTCTTATCACCACAGCCTCTGCGGCCTTCTTCTTCGAACGGCTTGAAGCCCTTTGGGGGCTTATGAATCTGTATACAGAGCCGCTTACCGTACCTATGAATATATTTCCGAGAATTCCGAGGCTTATTTTAACGTATATAATCCCTGTAGCATTCGTGGTGTTTGTGCCCGCGCAAATACTTACAAATAAAGCTCATCTACCAATGGGAATAATTGCAACATGCATAGCTGCAGTATTCCTTTTTATTGCTAATATTGCGTGGCGAGCAGGCCTCTCCAGATACACAAGCGCGAGTAGCTAAGCACGCTCTAAATATTCGCCTGTTCGAGTATCAACTCGGATACTATCACCCTCTTTAATGAAAAGTGGCGCTCGCATACGGACATTACCTTCAATTACGATCTCCTTAGTCACGTTACTGGAAGTATCTCCCCTCACGCCAGGCGGAGCATCAATAACCTTTCGATCAATTTTAATAGGGAGCTCTACAGATACAGGATTGCCCTCAAAAAGCATAATCTGAGCCTCTTCGCCTTCAAGTAAGAATCGAGCAACATCACCGACAATATCGGCAGGTACCTCGATCTGCTCATAGGTCTGACCATTCATAAATACATACTTCCCAGCCTGCTCAAAAAGATACTGATACGGGGATCGTTCAATATCTGCCTCCTCTACTCGATCTGACTGCTGAAATGTATGCTCTTTTGTTTGGTTGGTTTTTAGATGTTTTAAAATCGTGTTAATAACAGGGCGACGCTGCTGCTTTCTCAAAAATTCAGCGGAAACAATAGTATATGGCTCACCATCTAATACGATAATTTTTCCTTTTCCTTTTTGAATATCATTAAATACAAGCATACAAAGAGATTAGATTAATAAGAGGTAAATATATTGTGCTCGGGAAGTGCTATATGAACAACCGGGCTTGCGACAAAGGTAACATGCTTCATTCCTACTCCTGCTCGATAGCTAGGTTCTGCCGGAGAATGAAAGGAAATATCCTTCAACCCGCCAGATACAAAAAGACCAGCAACACTAAAGCCGCCAATTAATGCTATGGCGGAAAACAGTTCCCTCATTTCACTCGTCGGTATCATAAGAATGCAATATACATCATATAAACGTTTTACGCAAGCATCTTTTTCGGGGTATGCTAAAAATGAGAACCTAAAATATAACTCTTGAAGAAGGAGGTGATTTCTATGATGGGAACATGCAAAGGATGCGGAACAGAAAACGTTGAATTGAACGAAGAAGGGTTATGCGCAATGTGTGCAGCAACTCCTGCGGCTCCAAGCACAGAAGGCACGGAGAGCGCTCCAGAAGGAACAATGTAATAATTGTTTTAAGAATACAAAAACTCCCAACACATCATTATATGGCTGGGAGTTTTTGTATTCGTACTAACTTTTTGCAATATATAAACCTCCCCCATACTTCCGAAGCCACGCTCGATGCTCTTCGTACTCAGGGTAGAGTTTCAGAACCGTGGACCAAAAAACAGGCGAATGATTTGGATGAAGAAGATGAGCAACCTCATGAGCAGCAACGTATCGAGCAACGGGCTCCGGCCCTAAAGCCAATCTCCAATTAAACGTAAGGACTTTTGCCTTTTGACTGCAGCTTCCCCACTGCGTTTTCATATTCCTCGCACGAATCGTTAAACCTGAGAAGCCCAGAATTTTCGCATACTCGCCCCCCTGAGCACTATAGTATGCTTGTGCCTCTTTTTTATACCAGCTCCCAATAGAGGCAGCCGCACTCGCCATACCTGGGGCTCGCACAATCAGATCAGAGCCAGAAGCATGGATAAATGTTTTTTTTCGTTTCGAATCTATTTCAAGAGAAAGCGTAAGGGAATCTCCGAAGCAGGGCATATCGGCGCCATCTATGAGCAAAAGAGGCTGTTGCACCCCCTGACGAGACACCTGGCTTGAAAGCATCTGAATAATCCAATCATGGCGCTCCTTTAGAAATGAAGTCCCTACAGCCTTACTAACCCAGCGAGGCAACACTAGCTCTACCTCTCCCGTGGGGTGCACATGGAGCAACATCTTTTTTGCACGCTTGCTGTGTCGAATCGATACGGTATACACTGTGGACATGTTTTCATTCTGGCAAAAAAAATCATCCAAAGATAGTGCAGACCAAGAAACGCTTCCATGGGAAGCATCTGCAACAAAAGCGCTTGCACAAGCAGTGGGCCAAGCCCCTGTTCCAGGGATCATGAAGCAAAGAGTTAAACGGGAATTAGAACAAGCAGCAGAAGAGCAGGCACGAAAAGCAGGGAAAACAACCGTAAGCGCAGAGGATTTAATGCAGGGCATTATGTCGCGCCTCCCCGAAGGAATGCGAAAAAAGGTTGAGAACGCAGCAAAAGAAGGTCCAGAAGGCTTAAAGAAGCTCCAGGACGAACTTAAATAGAGTTAGCTTATAGGTTTTAGCTTGTAGCTGTTAGGTCGGCGCGGCGTATAAGTTAGCAGCTAAAAGCTCATTACGCCTCTCCGCGCTCTGACTGCATGTCTTTGTATATTTTTTCCGCGCGCAAAAAGTCTTCCGGCTCATCCAAGTCGGTACTTGTTCGAGGATCAAGAACAAACCCATGAAGATTTTCACCCCATATATTTTGTAACTCCAACGCCTCGGGACGTAAGACAAATTTTCTGCGAGTAATATCTACTTGCCCATCCTGAAAAAACACAGGGAACATTTCTTGAATTTTTTGCCGTGGCTGATCAGGCCCATGTTTTTGTCGAAATTCATTATCAAACACGGGGAGTAATTTTCCAGAAGATCCTATTTCTGCGGATCCATCCAATTGCCACATTTTATATGGATGAAGCGGCGTTGGAATAATACTCTTGAGTCCATCCGCATCTGAACTTTTTATGTGTTCAACCATCTTATCAATGTCTGAAGCAAATCGTAGTGGACTAGTCGGTCGTAGGTTAACCAAATATTCTGGGGTCCACCCATGCTCTTCTTCCATCCACTTCACCGCATGCTGGTAAAAGCCCGCATCTCCACTACTAGGCTGAGAGAACTCTGCTGGCCGAGGAGCGACTAATGCGCCAAATCTTTCCGCCTCCTCCTTCACTCTCTCATCTTCCGTTGAAACAATAACTACATCGATCGCCTCTGCCTCAAATGCGACCTCAATCGCCCATTGCAAGAGGGTTTTACCTCCTAAAACTTGTAAATTCTTATACGGGACGCTCTGTTGACCTGCACGGGCAGGAATAATAGCCGCAACTTCTACTGGGGTGTTTTTGGGATTGGTATTCATACGCCTATGATACACTGAACTCATGATTTTTGGGGAATATACCAACCAAGCATTGCAAGAAAACGGACTTACCAGCCCTGTATGGCAACAGGCCTTCGCCTGGATTCAAGAACATGCAGCAACAGTCCCGCATGGGGAACATGAAATTATTGGCCGAGATTTATATGCGAATGTCATGCGTATACCAGCAGTCTCTGAGCAAGAAGGGGTATTTGAAGTTCATGCTCAGTATATTGATATTCATTACTGCATTGAGGGCGCAGAACTTATTGGTTTTGCACCGCTAGCAACACTAACGGAAAAAACATCGTTTGATACCGAAAAAGATTACCAGCTTTTTACGCCGCCCAACGAATATAGCGTGTACATAATGCAAAAGGGGGATTTTGCAATATTCTTTCCACAAGAACCTCATATGCCAAAAATTCGTACTGGATCCTACAATAACCTCAATAAAGTAGTAATAAAAATACACAAGAAACTTCTCATATGAACACAACGCTATTAGGAAAAACCGGACTTAATGTATCCAAAATCGGCCTTGGAACCGTAGAGATTGGAATTCCTTATGGCATCGGTCCTGTTTCACTGCCCAGTGAACAGGAGGCGATTACAATTTTAAAAACTGCGGTAGAGATGGGCATCACCTACATCGACACGGCTCGGGGATACGGACTTGCAGAAGAGCGTATTGGAAAATCCAATATCACTCAAAATCCGAACGTTGTTATCGGAACCAAATGCGGACAGTTTTTAAAAAACGAACCCACACTTTCCCCCGCTGAACTCGAGCAGCGCATCCGCGAAGAAATAGATATGAGCCGAAAAAATCTGGGCCAAGAAGTATTACAACTCGTACAATTTCACAATGAATTGGAAGATTACACTGATTTTTCTGCCATAATAGAAATATTCCAAAAGCTTCAAGATGAGCAAAAAATTCTTCACGCAGGAGTAGCAATCAGAGGAGAGGCGGCGGCCTTGGCTGCACTCAACACAGGCTTTTTTGAAACGATGCAGGTGGCATACAGCATTGCAGATCAGCGTATGGCCCAAGCAGTCCTCCCTCAAGCTCAAACAGCCAATGTAGGAATTATTAATCGTTCAGTACTCCTAAAAGGCGCTCTCACAAATGTGCGAGAAAAGCTACATCCTAGCCTCGCCGCCTTGCAAGAAATAAGCGATAAAGCAGCGACCATTGCCCAGCAAGCTGGCATAGACCTACCAACCCTCGCGATTCGATTCGCCATTTCCAATCCGGCCGTTTCCACGGTGTTGATCGGTACAACAAAACCGCACCACCTCCAAAGCGCAATTGAGGCCGCAAATACAGGGCAATTGGCGCCAGATATTCTCCAAGAACTTTTACCGCTCGCAATTTCCGATACGAACCAAATTGACCCAGCGAAGTGGCCCAAGGTAGACTAGCGCTATGGAACTCACAAACAAAATCGTACTTATAACCGGCGGAAAAGGTTTCCTCGGTGGATACTTTATTAAGGCATTACAAGAAGCAGGTGCAACGGTAATTATTACAGACAGGGGCGAAGATGCGGACGTTCAAATGGACGTAACAAATGCATCATCTATAGCTGCTGCATTTACAAAAGCGAAAGAGATGCACGGCAAGATAGACATTGTCATTAACAACGCCGCAATTGATCCGAAGTTTGAGCCCGACGCAGCCCAGAACACAAAGCTGTTTGAGAACTATCCGGAAGAACTCATCAGGCAGAGCCTCGACGTGAACCTACTTGGCTATACGCTCGTTGCGCAGGAAGCTGTACGACACATGCTTGAAGCAGGGTCCGGTAACATCATTAACATATCTTCCATTTACGGAGTAACGGGTCCTGACCAGCGCATTTATCCGAATGGAACCCAGAAGCCCGTTGATTACTTCTTGACCAAAGGCGGCGTTGTAATGCTCACGAAATTCCTTGCAACAACATACGGAGATAAAGGAATACGTGCAAACACCCTTACACTCGGCGGAGTACTCCATGGCCATGGAAAAGAATTTACTGATGCGTACGGCGCCCGAACTCCTATGGGTCGCATGGCGAACCCGGAAGAAGTGGGCGGGCCACTCGTATTTTTGGCATCTGATGCATCCAGCTACATGACTGGCTCAAACCTGGTAGTAGATGGTGGTTGGACTGCGTGGTAATTCAATCTATCGCCCTCTCCCTTCTCCGCGCCAACAGGCGCGGTTTTGAGTTGGGGAGAGGGATGGGGTGAGGGGAATAGCACGACGTGGATCCCGGATCAAGTCCGGGATGACCTGCGGGTCACTTTTTCGCAATAACCACAACTCCAGCAGAAGCGATCCACGGAGAAATGCTGTTTGCGATTGCTTTTACAACTCTTCCAAGCGCATTTAATTCGTATGGCTTTTCGCCTCGGAGCAGCGGCCAGTTTGCGTACAACCCGAAATGACTATTTGCATCCGGTAAATCGTGAGCAGCTACGGTGTCGATTGTAAAACCTGCATTCGTAATCATGTTCTCCAACTCGTTTCGATCAAACAAGTAGTACGCAAAATCAGGAGTTACTCCTTGGGATTTTTTCATAAAGCTCTCCAAGCGCTTAAGCGGTACGTATAAAACTTTTCGAATCGTGTTGAAGAGGGGAACTTCCACGCAAATGAACCCGCCTTTTTTCAGCGTGCGATACATTTCTTGAAATGATTTTTCTATTGCCCCTTCTGTATATTCCAATGAACCAATAGAAATAATACCGTCAAACGTTTCGTTACCGTATGGAATAGCATCAGTACCTGCAATCCTTACTACAATATCAGGATCATATTCAGTAAGAGCGCGTACTGCACTCGAATTGGAATCAATTCCCTCAGTAAGAAAGCCCTGCTCATTCAAAAACAATACCCATCCGCCAATTCCACATCCCGCATCTAAATACTTCCCCTCTTTTTTTAAATAGCCTTTAAGTTGCTGCCAAAAAGATTGTTTTTCATATTCGCCAAAACTTTTTTCTCCTGAATACATAGAACGATACCTGTCGTTCCAGGCACGTTCTCGATCAAAGTCTTCAGCGTGATACTTGTAAATAGGGATCATATAAATCAAGCGTATGTTATTTCAAGTAGGGCTTCAAATGCTCCATCGCCTGCAAAAATCCCTTTCCTCCATGTAAATGCCCCTGCCAAATTTCAGGAACCATCGTGTGTTTATACCCAGCTAGCGGAGCTAGCAATGTTCCAAAATCCACCGTACCCTGACCAATTTGAAGTCCCTCTTCACCGGTTCCACTTCCGTCCGCCACATGCAAATGTCGAATGTATGGTTGCAGCTGAGTAATCATAGCTAGCAAATCTTCACCAAACGCATTACAAGAAAGTGCAGCATGAGAAGTGTCAAAACACATATTGTAACCAGTGGATTTTAAGAATTCTTCAATTTCGCCTGCGAGCATAAAAATATTTGTCACCCACTCACCCCCAAACACCCATGGGCGTGGGGGGAGATTTTCTGGCAATATTTCAACTCCGTCCGACTTGAGTTGCGAAAGGGTGTCGGCAAATATTTCGAGTAACTGTTTGGGGTGATCGGACTTCGTAAGAGTAATCCCGCCAGGATGGATAATAAACTTTGGGGTTCCAACAAAAGATTCGCCCAATAAACGAGCAATATCCACACTCTTTTGAAGGATTTTAATTGTCGCCTTGCGCTCATCAGCATCTTCCGATGCTGGGTTTAAGTAGACACGCTTCATGTATTCTGGCGCATGAACGATCACTTCTTGAGAGAATGTACCCTTCGGTATCGCTTCATCTAAATCTTTATCACTCAAATGAAACTCAAACAAAGAAGGGTTATAGGGTAAATACGATTCAAAATCTTTCCATCTCACAACAGGCCCCCATTTCCAGGCAATATCCTCCGAGGAAAATGTAGAGGCAATGTCAGAAGCGCTTAGATCATCTTCAGTTAAGGCGTCACCCTCCGGAATATCACGAGACGCCACAGTTCCCACAATTTGATCCATTTTCTGAGGAGATAGTCCTTTAGCGGGACTTTTTGTAGTGAGCATCTCTCGGGTTATAACCGCACCTTCAGCAATAAACACCTTAGCAACAATGCTTTTCGCCAATAATTCTCGATTCATAATTTCTCCCCGAGAAAGCTTTTTAATAGGGTTTCCAATTGCGCGCTCTACCTCGCGAATACCAGAAACCATTTCCTTAAATTCATCAGGCAACAATGAAGCCTTATGGTCTGGGCCATCTAGATTTTTATCAACCGTAATATGTCGCTCAATAATAGAAGCGCCCCGAGCAACGGCTCCAATAGAGACGGCAATTCCACGCTCATGACCAGAGTACCCAACAGGAACACCATATTTGGTCAGGGTGTCCATATACTTTAAATTAATTTCATCAAAGGGAGCAGGGTATGTACTGTTACAATGCAACACAGCAAATGGAACGCCGAGCGTTTTAATGAATGCCATTCCAGTTTCAATTTCAGCATCTTGCGCCATGCCAGTAGAAACAATCATGGGTTTTTTTGTTTTCGCAATATATTCCAATAGCTCGTTATTTGTAAAATCAGGAGAGCCAACTTTATACAAAGGCACATGAAGCAACTCTTCTATAGCATCCGCACTTTTTTTATCCCACGGATTTACCATAAATATAATATTTCTCTTCTCGGCATAGCGCTCCATTTCAACAAAGGCAGAGTCGGGAAGTTCAAATTCTTTTAAAAGGGGAATTAAGTACTGATATTTTTGCTCAGCGCTATTTGGATTATCCAAAATTTTCTTTTGATACGTTTCAGCGAGATTTCGCTTTTGAAACTTTACAGCATCAGCCCCCGCATCCTTAGCAGCATCAATAAGCGCATACGCGCGCTCAATACTTCCATTATGATTTATTCCTGCTTCGGCAATAATAAATGCTGGATACCCTGGACCGATTTTTCGATCCCCTAACATAAGAGGTTCAACGTGCATATCAGTAGTGATAGTCTATTTCTTATCGAGAATCAAGGACTGCCCTAACAGGCACACCATCAACCCCAACAACTGGCAAAGGTAAGCATATAAGCCGATAATCCCCGATAGCAGCCTGGCGCAAATACAACCCCTCTATTACAACGACTCCCGCATCCAATAATAGTTCATGCACTCGATCAACGACCCCTCGTTTTTTAATAGAAAAACCGTCTATTCCAATTAAGCGGATATTTCGACGAAGGAGTTCCTGGGCGCCATCTTCTGATAACGCAGTAAATGAATCCTCGAATGTATCTATATCGTTTTGAGAGTTTTTCGTCTTTAACAAAACACGCTCACAGGAAGTAGGAGGTATATCCTGCCCATTAATAGTTTCAATAGAGGGGTCAATTTCTACCAGCTGAGCATCTCCAATGAGCTGCTCGAGTGGATATACATCTACCCCCCTACCCCCTAAATGAATATGGGAAGGAGCATCAATATGTGTCCCTGTATGGGAGCCTAGCGTAATCTCACTAAGAGCCGTTTTCCCGGAAGAGGCTTCCCGAATAGTGGTAATCCTTACAGCTGGATTCTGGGGATAGATTGCCATATGGGGGTGAATAGGCCGCGATATATCAGTGATCATACTAGCTAAAAGTATACTCTATTGTGTACCATAGCAGTATGAGCTCATTACTTGATCATGCAATTCTCTGGGGAGCTTTTTTTATTGTAGGTATGCTGCTGGGGCTTGTCATTACATTTATCCTCATGCAAGCAAGTAAGCTAAGATATTAATCCGAGTATGGATACCTCGAGCATCATACAGCTATCCGCAGATATCGTAAGGATAGCTGCGTTTATTCTCGTGTATTTTGTAACAGGATTCGGACCGGGCTTTATCGTTGGGCTACTACTCGCAAATGCACTGTTTGGGAAAGGTATGCCCTTACGAATGGAAAAGCATGAAGAAGCTATTCGAAAAGCGGCGGAGCATAATAGCCAATGGCACCCAGACAATCCTAAATGGAAATAGATTTTCCCTCACTAGATAAAACAATTTCCCACTGATCGTTTTTCTGCTTCAACGCTACCTTAAGCGCCTCTGATTCCCGTACCTCCCCATGAACAAGAGCTATTGTAGAAAGCCCATGAATACGAGAGGCCAGTTCCGTAAGCTGCTCCGCATCTGCATGCGCAGAAAATTCATTGAACAACAATACCTCCGCCCCGATCTTATACCACTGCCCATGGAGCTCTACTTGGTCAGCTCCGCTTAAAATTTTTCTTCCTGTTGTACCGATTGCTTGATACCCAGTTATAAAAACTGCATTTTTAGGGTCGGTAATAGTATTGCGAAGATGATGGACTACTCGGCCTGCAGTCATCATTCCGGAAGCGGAAATAATCATAAAAGGTCCCGGCTTCCCATTTAGACGTTTTGACTCTTCAGCAGATCGAATATATTCCAAATTTCGAAACTCTAGAGGAACCTCCCCTGTACGAGAAAAATCCGTGCCCGCTTCTTTATCGTATTCTTTATGATAGTTCCGATATATATCCGTAATATCGGTAGCAAGCGGAGAATCTACAAAAATTGGAAATCGAGGGATGCGCCCAGAGTCAACAAGCTTGTGAATTGTATAGACCAACATCTGTGTTCGACCAAGAGAAAATGCTGGTACAACAATAACTCCCTTTCTTTTGTGGATTTTTATAATCTCTTCAACTAATCGATCCTCAGCTTCAACAAGAGGAGAATGCTTTCTGTTTCCATATGTACTTTCCATAAGAAGTGTATGTATTTCCTCCTTAGGAACTTCTGGATCATGCAAAAGGGGTACGCCCTTAGGGCCAACATCCCCTGTATACGCAACATGCTTTACAGCACCATCTTCTTCGTAACGCAATACGATAATAGAGGACCCTAAAATATGCCCGGCGTCATAAAACTTCAAAGAAACCCCTGGGAGTATTTCATGCCAGGAATCATCCTCCCGAGCATACGGAAATGTTATAAATCGATCCAAAGTTGTGGAAACATCCTCTAACACAAATAACGGCTCTCGCTCATCAGGAGAACCAAAATGATGCTTCTGGCGATACAAAACGTCCTGCATTTCAATAGCAGCTGAATCCGAAAGCATGTAAGACGCAACGTCTTTCGTAGCGGGGGTAGAGAAAATTTTTCCGGCATACCCACGCTTTACAAGAAGGGGGAGCATTCCAATATGATCCAAATGAGAATGAGAAATAACTACAGCATCGATAGAATCGGGAGGAAAGGAAAATACTCTATTTCGAGAACGAACATCTGGCAGCCCTTGGAACGTACCACAATCTAATAAGATTCTCTTCCCAGCAATTTCGACAAGATGCTTACTGCCCGTGACACTTCCAGCTCCGCCAAAGAAGGTTATACTATTCATAATACGTATATGGTATACCAATGGCTCATTGCTGCAATAACACTTCTGATTCCTGCATTTGCAGGCGTTGCTCTGGTATCCTGGCTTAAACTATTTCGAGAAAAAATACTTACATATAGCGTTGGGAGCGTATTGGGCGTAACGCTCTATGGAACTATTGCGTATGCGACAGCTTACATTGTCCCAATAACACCCCTAAGCGTTGCCATTCAACTTGGCTTATTTTGCACTATCGCCATATCGATACTCCATCCCAAAATTTTCTACCAATTGCGAAACATGAAAACAGATTGGATAGGAGGCGGTATTTTTATTGTATCAATAATTCTATTTAGCATTATCGGATCAAAACTCCTTATAGAGCGACCAGATGGTTTATACACCGGGATTATAAACGCATACGGGGATATTGGGTGGCACGGCGCAATTATTATGGGGCTATCAGAACAAGGCACACTGCCAATGGAAGATCCTATATTTACTGGCGAAAAGCTCACCTATCCTTTTCTTGCAAACCTTATTAGCGCAACAATGGTAAGCCTAGGATCATCGCTTGCAGCAAGCATAAATGTACCAGCAATATTATTAATTCCCTGCCTCCTGGTTCTTATATATATCGTTGGAAAAGATTATGGAGAATCTAAACAGGCCGGCATTATTGCATGCGCATTATTTTTATTTGGAGGCGCCGCACTTGGCTGGATTCGACTTCCCTCAGATATTGCAGCAAGTACAACTTCAATCGGAGAATTCTTTTTGCACCTGCCCACAAGAGATTATTCGGGCGTAGGAACTGACGTAAATGGCTTTCACTTTTTAAACCCCGTAACATCCCTTCTTCTTCCACAACGAGCAATGTTGTTTGGAATACCTATCGTATTATCGGTACTCCTTCTTATTCACCCCAAGAGAATGAAGAGGCAGTACGCACCAATAGTTGCTGGCCTTCTCGCCGGAATGCTCCCACTCTTTCATGCACATGCCTGTATCGCGCTCTCCGCAGCAATTCTTGCAATGCTTATATGCTACCCGGTTCGCAGTTTTTGGGTTCGCTTTTTTTGCTCTGCGCTCCTTATTGGAATACCCGAACTTTTCTTCTATATGAACGGAAGCGCCGTAGAAGGTTCCTTTTTCAGATATGGTCCGGGGTGGATGGCTGGAACAATAAATCACATTGTCTACTGGATCCAAAATACCGGAATATACATCCCCTTAAGTATTGCCGCCCTATGTATCAAAAAAGTACCCAAAAGCGCAAAAGCGCTAACAGGAGCGGGAACATTCTTATTTATTCTTGCGGACACATTTTTATTTGCCCCATGGGCATGGGACAACTTCAAACTATTTGTATTTTGGCTTATTTTTATTCTTCCAATTATCGCATGGTGCGCAGCAACGCTCATAAAACGAACTCCAAGAATCTGGATACGTCTTGGAGTTTTGGGGGTCATCTTTATTCATATTTTTGCTGGAATACTCGATATCTACAAACTAACACTGCCAACAGCAACAACATGGCTCGAATGGGATCAAAATGGCATATATATGGCTAGAGCGATACAAAGAATTGTTCCACCCAAAATCCCCGTCCTCACAGCCCCTGTACACAATTCTCCCGCAATACTATCCGGAAGATCAATCTTCCTAGGATACCCCGCCCATATATGGAGCCATGGAGGAACGCCTTGGGAAAGAGAAAGGGAGATAAAAAGCTACTTTGCAGAAATGACCAACACTATAGAAGGCGAAGATCCTCGCTACGTACTCGTAGGCCCTCAGGAGAACATAGTATTCAAATCACTTATCATACGGCCAACCTGGAACGCGGTAGCGTCCTATGGGCCATACACGCTGTATAGAACTAACTAAGATCGCCCTCGCCAGTCATTCAAAACATCTTTGAGGGAAGTCTCAAATGAAATTTCTGGCTTCCAGGCTGTTTCTAAGAATATTTTTTCAGCCGACCCTATAAGAATAGGGGTGTCAGAAGGCCTCATTCGAGAAGCATCTTGAGAAACTTCGATAGCAACACTACTCATAGATAGCATTGTTGCTAACACATCCGAAATAGAGTGAGCCTGCGAGCTCGCAACATGGTATACCTCGCCCATGCGGCCCTTTTCGAGTAAAAGATTATACGCTCGCACCACATCACGAACATCTGTAAAGTCCCTCTTCGCATCCAAATTCCCAACGGAAACTACTGGGTCCTGATCCCCTTTCTCGATAGCCGCGATTTGGGATGCAAAATCAGCGGTCACAAAACCCTTGTTTTGCCCAGGACCAATGTGCGGAAATGGGCGAACCCGAATGCATCGATCGTTATACTTTTCTTCAATCATCATCTCCATATCGAGCTTACTCTGTGCATAGGGGTTAGTAGGATGCGCACCAGAAAGTGGTAATTCAGGAACTATTTCCAAATCAACACGACCATAAATATCCGCGCTGCTTATAATGAGAAACTTAGTTTCATTTCCAAGCTTTTTTGATACTTCAAGCAGTTGTTCAGTTGCGAACACATTTACTGTTTTTGTAATATCTGGATGATCAATCGCAAAACCGACAGAGCTCACTGCGGCAAGATGAATAATCCATGCCGGATTATTATCACGAAGAATATGCTGATATGTTTTAGGATTAGTAATATCAACCTCGTACCCCTCAACGCCAAGGGGGAGCTGCTCAACATGCGTATCAAAAACAAGAATGCGAGAAAATGAGGATTTTTGCTGAAGCTCCGCAATAAGATGCCTCCCTACAAATCCACCCCCGCCCGTTATAATGACAGAGCTACTATCCATTACGCGAGCGCCTTCAACTCCGCTTCCACCATCATGGAAACAAGCTCAGGAAAGGAAACCTCCGTAGTCCAGCCGAGCTTTTCTCGAGCGCGCGTAGGGTCAGCCAACAACAAATCTACTTCCGCCGGCCTCATAAATTCGGGGTCTTCTGTTACATAGTCCTGCCAGTTTAGACCTACATGGCTAAAAGCAAGTTCGAGAAACTCCTTAACAGAATGTGTTTCTCCGGTCCCAACAACAAAATCTTCTGGCGTATCCTGCTGGAGCATGAGCCACATAGCTCGAACATAATCTCCCGCAAAACCCCAATCACGCTTTGCTTCTATGTTGCCCATTTTAAGTGCAGAATCGAGACCTTTTTTAATTCTTGCTACCGAAATTGCTATCTTGCGAGTTACAAACTCTCTTCCACGTCGAGGGGATTCGTGATTAAACAAAATGCCAGAACATGCATAGAGTCCAAAACTTTCCCTATAATTCACAGTAGCGTAATGCCCGTACACCTTTGAAACTCCGTAAGGACTTCGAGGGTAGAACGGAGTATCTTCATTTTGGGGAACCGCGAGCACCTTTCCAAACATTTCACTACTACTAGCTTGATAAAAGCGAGCCTTTGGTGCCTCTAGGCGTACAGCCTCAAGTACTCGAGAAACCCCTACTCCCGTAATATCTCCCGTAAGCTCCGGTATATCCCAACTCGCCTTCACAAAGGACTGAGCTGCAAGATTATACACTTCATCAGGACCTGATACTTGGACTGCTCGCATAAGAGAGGAAGAATCAGCCAAGTCACCCGTAATAATAGTAATATCAGGAAGCAGGTGCTCAATATTCTCAAATTGATAATTTGCGCTCCTCTGCACAAGACCATACACATCATACCCCTTCTCCAAAAGAAGCTCCGTTAAGTATGAACCATCTTGCCCCGTAATACCTGTTATAAGCGCTGTTTTAGACATATACAAAAAGAAATAATTGTTGAATAATCTCAATTCCTGTATCGTAACCAATCTATGGAGAAAAATACAGTCATAGCTCATGGCGGGCTGCTCGTATACAAAGAAGCGGGCGCTACGTCCCATGATGCAGTAAACGCTGTCCGACGCCACATAGCTACCGTATCCACCCCAGACCAACGGCCAAAGGTGGGGCATAGCGGAACCCTCGACCCCTTTGCAACAGGCCTACTTATTATCCTTTTAGGGCACGCGACGCGACTACAAGACGAACTCCACCTACTCCCTAAAACATACCGAGCAGAAATAACGCTAGGAGCAACCAGTGATACAGACGACAGTACTGGCACTCTCACTAAAACCAACGCCCCCCAACAACCTACACAAAAAGACGTGGAAGCCGCACTTAACTTTATCAAACAGCAAACAGAGCAAATTCCACCACACTACGCAGCAATCAAGATTAAGGGTAAAAAAATGTATGAGTATGCCCGGGAGGGAAAGGTAGTAGAGAGGGAGCCGCGCCCCGTTATAATTCATGAGATCATTCTTCACGCATACAACTATCCAATTCTAGATATTTCAGTGAAGTGCAGCACAGGAACATATATTCGGTCTATTGCGCGCGATATTGGCACACTCCTAAAAACTGGAGGATACTGCTCCAAGCTTTCAAGAACAGCAATAGGAGCATTTTCGGATACAAATGGATTTTTAGTAAAAGACCTTCCTAGCAGGCTAGAAAATGTGCTCATTTCAATGGCAGAGCTCACAAATCATATACCTCAACTTGTTTGCCCCGAAGACAATGTCGCAAAATATAAACAGGGGAAAGAAGGGGTAAGCCCTAGTAATATGCCTAAAAATACCCCAATAGCTCTGCTCAACGAGAGCAAAGACTTATTTGGTATTGGGATCCGAGAAACAAACGCCCTTGCAATAAAGCCAAAAAAAATATTCCTGTAAGCCTCCCTCCCTTTTCCCCTAAGGACTCAAAACGTCAAACTAAGACCTTCTAGTTGACATTATTCCCCCTCTTTGCGATACTTGTTTTTATGCCACAACTATCCGCAGGAAAGAAAGCCCTCCGAACAAACGCACGCCGACGTGCGGTAAATGACATATGGCGCCGAAAAATGAAAGCTGCAACAAAAACTATTCGTGAAGCTTTAACAGCAAAGAATAACGACCTAGCAAAACAAGAGCTTTCAAAAACAGAAAGTATTATAGACCGAGCAGCAAAACGTAATATTATTCACCCAAATAAAGCTGCTCGAAAAAAATCTCGCCTTCGAAAATCTGTTGCCGCAGCAATTTCAGCTTAACGACACAACCCAAGAATAAGCATTGTAACAATGGACCTTCCGTCCATTGTTGTTGTAATAAGAGACTTTTCAGCAGCTGCAACTCTTGCCAATATGTCCAAAATTACCGCGGTTGATAATGTTGAGGCAATGGCCATAGCTTTTTGAATTGCAACAGGATGAAGCCCCGTTTTTTTATGAATATCATCAACACTAAAGCGAGAATCTTTCCCCATACGCACTGCCAAAAATAATCTAAATTGATATGTTAGCATTGCAAGAATAAATCGCTCTGTTGCACCCTCCTTCTGCATATCGGCCAGTATAGCAATCGCACGCTGAGAACGCTTTTGAGCGATCGCTTCGAGCAAAGGAAATGCGCTTTCATACCCATGCTCGCGCTGAGGCACTATACGAACGACGTCAGCAATCTCAATAGATTGAGAAATCGCGGACAATTTATCCAATTCACTCGCAACTCCCCAAACATCACACCCAACACGGCGAACAAGCTCACGAATTGCCTGAATATCCATACGAAGATCTTTTCGGTATTCCTTTATATATAAAGATGTCCAGCGGACCATATCGTCGTCTTTTTTGGGTTGGTTATATTCAGAAATTGATGTAAGTTTTTTTATTTTTTTATAAAATCCCAACCTTCTATCAACCAAAGGGTCCCATAACACAACATTCCCAGGAGCAGACTGCTCTATTTTTTTCAGAATAATTTCTTGAACATCCTCCGAATAAGTCGAAGGATCACGAAACACTACAATAATTGCGCCAAGAAGGGACCCTTGCGCGGAGTCTAAAATCGACTCAACTGAGCCACGTTCAATATCTTCTTTTTCAACCCATCGTATATTTGCACGAAGTGCTCGAGCCTTCTCCTTAATGACGCCCCTTCCCGTCAGAGTGTCGTCACCAAAGATATATTCAATCATTTTTGCTCCCAAGTAACCGTGACAGTAGGCTCAACTGCGGTAATCCACACTTGCCCCCTAGTAAAGATAATCGGGTCTCCTTTTTCATTAAAGAAACGAAGCGGATCTTTCTTTTCGAGTTCATTTTTTGTCCACGTGCCAACAATAGCTTTTCCATCCTGATACACAGTTGCTTCCCCTTTACCCTCAATAGCAACATCATTATAGCCGCCCGGTCCATCGGCATAGGTATTCGTAGCCCTCATAACAACAACTGAGCTTGGAGCAACTTGTGCGTTATCCTCTGCATCAACTTGCTTCACACCTGCCCAATATCGATCATATCGATTTGTTTCTTTGTTGTATTCGTAGCTTACCCGAAAAGCTCCTGGCCATCCGATAGAAAGAGTACCGCCGGCAGGGCGCTGGTCAGCTGCAATATCATCCTTAAATTCATACCCCTTAAAGTTAGTTGTCGTGCGGTATCCTAACTTTTCAAGCGCATTCCATAGTCGCTCATAGGTAGTAAATCCATTATATGGCGCAGGAAGATTATTCTTTCTAAAGAATGCGTTATGAGGATTCGTTAAAGCGTTTAATGTTTGGAATTCACCAGCAGCAATTCGATTAAGCGCATGATAGCTTCCTCCCCAGTGAGCCATAATTCCATCAACACCCTCAAGAAGGAATAAATAATCATGACGAACAGAGCGGACAGAGCCGATATCTTTTGGCTCCCCACACTGATACACGCCCGTAAGCCTTGTTACACCACTTACAAGAACCGGTAATTCAAAAACCATATCAGCTTTAGAGAACCCAGACATCGGACGATTAATTGGGTCCCCTGCCATCATCACCCCAATAGCACGCCTATTAGGATTTTCACAAGACACCCCAGAAAGTCCGCTCGTCTCACGATTAACCTTAGAATCATCTTTATCTGGGACGTTTATAGATTCTCCTTCACGAACCCCGCCAAGAGGAAGCTGTCCGTATTTATCTCCCAAAAAAGGAAGCTGTCCAAAATATGTCCCTGTGGTACTTTTCGACTTCATTGCAGCATACACACCAAAAGCAGCAATAAGAACGCCGAGCAAAATTACCCCGCCTACAATAAACATCATTTTTTTAGAACTCCCTCGCTTCGGAGTATGTGATAGCGTGTTCGCAGCCCCTTGGGGGACGTTTGGCGGTAATTGAGGAGATTCTTCAGGCATGATAATTAAATCGTCTTAAGGTTTAAAATAATTTCTCTAGTATACTGCATTTAAGATAGCGCGGAAATAGTGTTCCAATTAGCCCCAGTCCCGACATCAACCATCAAGATTGAATCAAGCACCACAATACCCTCCATAACACCCTTCATTGCAAGGGCAAAATCATGAGCTTGGTGAAGAGGGACTTCGCACACCAACTCATCATGAACCGTTAAAACAATAGCGCTATCCTTGTATGTATCTCGAATAAGCGCATATAGCTGAATCATGGCCTTTTTAATAATGTCTGCTTCCGTCCCCTGAATAGGGAAATTAAACGCCATACGCTCAGCAGCAGCACGAATAGCTGGATTATTGGAATTAAGTTCTGGCATATACCTTTTGCGCCCAAACATCGTTTCTACATATCCGTGCTCTTGGGCAAAGGAGATAGTTTTTTCAACAAATGCCTCAATACCGCTATATTCCTTTTTATATCGATCAATAAAAGATCGTGCCTCTTCCACACTCACACTTGCCGCCCGAGCAAAACTCTGGGAACCCATCCCGTACAGCACTCCAAAATTGAGTGTCTTCGCTTGGCGGCGCATATCATCAGTTACCTCTTCCGGAGAAATGCCAAATACCGAAGCAGCGGTTGCTCGATGAATATCCTGCCCGGCTTTAAATGCTGAGAGCATTTTTGCATCTTGCGCCATATGAGCTGCAATACGAAGCTCAAGTTGAGAATAGTCCGCTTTCACAAATACTGACCCATTTTTTGCAATAAATGCACTGCGAATCTCTTGGCCCATTTCAGTTCGAACTGGGATATTTTGCAAATTAGGATCAGAGGAAGAAAGGCGACCCGTTGCAGCAACGGTTTGATTAAACGATGCATAAATCCTACCAGTATCCTTATTAATTAGAGGAGGTAAAAGATCCAAATACGTACTTTTAAGCTTAGAGATCTCCCTATATTCAGAAAGAAGTGCGATAATTGCGTGAGTCCCAGCTAATTTCTCAAGCTCGCCGGCAGCAGTAGAATACCCCGTTTGAGTTTTTTTAATTCCAACAGTAGGTAACTTGAGACGATCGAATAAAATCACCTGTAGCTGCTTGGGTGAATTAACATTAAAATTCTCTCCCGCCATTGACCATATCTCCTGTTCAATGGCGGATATCCGTTGAACAACCTTCTTCCGCAAAGTAGTGAGCACGCGCAAATCGATTGCAACTCCCGTATTTTCAATATGAGCCAAGACCTCTATTAACGGAATTTCGATATCCAGCAAAACATCTTGGAGCTTCTCGTCACGAAGCTCTTTTAAAAATACTGTGTAGAGACGAAGAGACACATCCGCATCCTCGGCGGCATAGCGGGCAATTTCTACAAGAGGCACATCCTTCATACTTTTTTGGTTTTTTCCAGAACCGATTAAATCCGTAATAGGAATTGGCGTGTAGTCTAGTTTTTCCTGTGCCAAATCATCCATACCATGAGCGCGACTCCCTGGGCGCAAGAGATAACTTGCAATCATACTATCAAATACAACACCCCTTAGAGTAATACCCGATTGAAGTAAAACCTCCATATCATATTTTATGTTGTGCCCTGTTTTTGAGATACTCTCATCTTCAAAAAAATCCTTCCAAGCAACTAAACCTCCTGCATCAATAGGCACATACCAAGCTCGCACTTTTTCCTGTTCGTCATACATAGCAAAGCTCATTCCTATAATTGGGCTCGTTCGTGGACCCAACCCATCTGTCTCTGTATCAAAAGCTACAACACGAGCGTCTTTTAATATTACTCGTAAATCTTTCTGCTCATCCGTTGTTTGAACAAGAGTATACCCTTCCGGAAGCTGAATATCCGCCTTATCTATATCCTGAATTGTTGATCTAGTTCCTGAATCGGATCCCGGAATTCTTGAAAGGAGTGTGCGAAATCCAAGAGCACGAAATATTTCACGAACATTACGTTCATTATAATTATCAAATACTGCATCTTCTAGCGAAACTTCTATAGGAGCGTCCTGGTGAATCGTTGCTAACTCGCGACTAAAGAGTGCATCATCCTCATGCCCCGTGAGTCTCGTTTTTGCACGCGTAGGCAAATCGTCCACATGTTTAAAAATATTTTCCAGTGCGCCATAAGCCCCTACCAACTCTTTCGCTGTTTTTGTACCAATGCCTGCAACGCCCTTAATATTATCAGAAGAATCACCAGCTAAACCCTTGTAATCAGGAATAAGAGTTGGAGCAAACCCATATACTTCCTGCACAATCTCCGGGGTATACAGTATCGTATCGGCCATGCCGCGCTTGGGAGCAAACACGGAAACATTCTCCTCAACTAACTGTAATGTGTCCATATCACCAGTAATAATCACAATAGGAATTTCTTTTTTTAAGCGCTTCACTACAGTGCCAATGATATCGTCTGCCTCATATCCGCTTTTCTCTAAAACGGGAATAGAAAAAGCCTGGGCTACCTTACGGACAATATCAAACTGAACAATAAGGTCGTCATCGAGCGCTTTCCTATGAGCCTTATAATCTTCGTACTTTTCATGTCGAAATGTAGGCCCTTTCATGTCGAACGCGGCTATGACATGGGTTGGCTTTAAGGTTGCCATCATTTTAAGCAACATCGTAGTAAAGCCATATACTGCGTTTGTTGGAGTACCGTCTGTCGTAGTCATCGGTGGCAATGCATGATACGCCCGATGAATGAGCGCATGAGCATCTATAATTGCCAGTTTCTGCCGTTTTGCCATGTGGTAAGTGTAGACTATGCCGTCGTATGCATAAAGACGGTAATAATCCTACTTTCAGCTTCTTTGCCGCTCTTTATTTTCACATCCCAAACCCGGTTAGAAATCTTGAGCCCTAAAAATTCTGGCCACTCAACTATTACAACAGCCTGCCCCTCTTTTGCGGTTGTAAAAATATCTTGAACATAATCAGTATTCAATGCTGATTGCCCCTTTACAGTAGCCCCGCCAGTACGATACAGATCAATATGAATAAGCCGGTTAATACCCTCCCTACCGGTAACTACATACTCTCCTACTAAAGTATATGTAGGCGAAGTGATAGGATCTGTAATTCCAAGAGCTTTGCCAAGATACTGAGTAAACGTTGTCTTTCCTGCTCCAAGCTCTCCGGACAGTAATACAACATCTCCTGGTAAAAGCTCTTCAGATAGCCGGGTAGCAAGAATGCCTAGCTGAGCCAAATTTGCTATTGCGTGAGTTCCGTTCAGGGAAATTTCTTCCATACTGCCAATCCTACAACAAGTTTTTCGTAATTATAAATACATTTCCACATTCTAGCTGTTTCTTTTATTCGATAAACGATATAGGATGAAAAGATTTATTACATATCCATCTTTTATCTTTCATGAGCCTCCCAGAAACACAACAAGCGCTATCTATTCTAAGCAAAGCAACCAGTATTCTCCTGCTCGTACCCGAAAAAACTTCTACTGATGCCTTTTCGTCCATGATCGCTCTCAACCTCGCACTCGGAAAACTGCAACATAAAGCTATCCATTCCGTTAGTCCCTCCCATGTCCCGCAAGAGCTGCAATTCCTCCCTGGATCGTCACAAGTATCCATGCAGCCAACGTTTAAACCTCAAGTAATTATCGACCTAGCTGGGGTCTCCTCAATACAAGACATTCAACAGCAAGAACTCAAGGGTGGTATCCGAATTCAGTTTTCTTTACCAGAGGGCATAGAAATAGGCGCGGATTCTATAGAAGCCCATATTCAACAGCTCCCATACGACGCCATTGTGATATTTGGCGCATCTGATTTAGCGGATATCGGAAAACTTTTCACAAGCCATGCCGATTTTTTCTATAATACCCCTATTATAAACATTGATCACCGCCCCACGAATGAGCATTTTGGGACCGTAAATATCGTAGACATTACCGCATCATCTATTGCAGAAATAACCCATGAAATCATATCTGCGCTTGGCCCAGATAGTATAGATGCGGATGTAGCTACCGCGCTCTATGCGGGCATTGTAGGGGCAACGGAGTCGTTTCAGAGGCCATCAACAACTCCTCACGCATTCCAAATAGCAGCAGAACTCATGGAATACCGCGCAAATACGGAAACCGTCATTCAGCAATTAGTAAAAACAAAGCCTTTATTTCTATTAAAACTAGCAGGGAGAACGTATGCTCGTCTTCGGCACGACGAACATGGTCAAATTTTTTGGAGCATATTACGAACACTCGATCTTGCTGAAAGCGGAGCAACTACACGCCACCTTCCACTCGTTATCCAAGAATTAACAAATAATATTTCCGGGTATAATGCTGCGTGCATCCTCTATGAAGACGAGGCAAAGCAATATACTGCGTACATGATTTTAGGAAAAGGCCTCACAAAGCGCGCAAAGGAAATTCAGGAAACACTTGCTGCGCAAAAAGAAGGCAACCTTCTCACATTCCCAATATCAGCCCCATCACTCGATGAAGCAGAAAAGCGCACAATCGCAAAAATACAAAGCATTCTTCCAATCAGAACTCAATAGGTATTATTCCTGAGAAACTCGCTCCACTTCTTCTATTGTTGTTTTTTTGTCTATAACTTTTAAATACGCATCCTGGGCAATGGTTGTCATTCCGTCTTTTTGCGCAAGAACCTGAATATCCGCACTACTTGCGCCTTGTAATATTTTATCTTTCATCTCTCCCTGAACTGCGAATATCTCAAATGCGCCCAAGCGCCCATGATACCCCGTGTTGCCGCACGCGGCGCAACCCACAGCTCTCATAAACATAAGAGAAGTATCATCAAGAACACTTGGATTAAATATATCCTCTCGAACACCTTTCATTACTTCTTTTGCTCGAGCTATTTGAGAAGCGTCTGGCTTATACTCCTGAGCACAAGAGCTGCAAACCACTCGAACAAGACGCTGGGCAATCACAAGATTCAGCGCCGGGGCAAGAACGTAGGGGCGTATCCCCATATCAATAAGTCGAGGAATTGCGCCCGCGGCATCGTTTGTATGAAGTGTTGAAAATACTAAATGCCCAGTTAGCGCAGCGTGTACTGCAGTCTCTGCGGTTTCCACATCACGCATTTCACCCACCATAATCATGTCTGGGTCTTGGCGCAAAATAGAGCGCAACCCCAACGCAAAGGAGTACCCTGCATCAGCATCTACTTGGGTCTGCTCAACTCCCGTAATTCGATACTCAATAGGATCCTCTAAGGTAATAATTTTTAAATCAGAATTATTTACTTCTCGCAAAAAAGAGGCTAGTGTAGTGGTTTTTCCTGATCCGGTAGGACCTGTTATTAATATCATTCCGTTTACGCGCTTTAGCTCGCGATGAACAATCTCTAAATCCCGAGTCTTCATACCAAGAGCAGGCAGTTCTACCGCTTCAGCCCTTCTATCAAGCAAACGAATAACGATATTCTCCCCCGTTCCCCCTGGCAACGTAGAAAGACGCATATCGAACGTTTCTTCGCCTATTCGTAATACAAAACTACCGTCCTGAGGCACGTCTCGAACATTGAGCTTTAATTTCGCCATAACCTTAACTCGAGAAAGAAGAAGGGACCAACCCTCTCGATCAAACGTAGCAACATCCTGCAAGACACCATCAATACGAAAACGCAAACGCGCCTGCTTTTCTTTTGGCTCAACGTGAATGTCGGAAGCACGGAGACGAACAGCACTAATTACGATAGCGCTTAAAATTTCAGTCGGCGGCATCGTAGTAATACGAAGCCCGAGCTCTTCTAGATTTTTAAGTTCCGTAGAAAATGCATCCGCCTCTTTTTGATTAATCCTCAATTCATCCTGAGGAGCATTATTTATCGTTGAGTCTCTCCTGTATCGAGCAATTGCAGCCGCAACGCTCCGAGAAGATACTACATATAAATGCGGCGCATACCCTATCTTTGTCTCAATTTGCTTTGCGAGCTCCTGCACCTCCTTAGATGAAGGGTCGACCGCCGCAAGGCGAATATCTCCACCCTGCTTGTAAAACAAAACCGCTTGTGCACGAAGAGCATCTGTTTTTGGAACCCTTTCCAGTACGTCAGAATCAATAGGAAACACAACTAAATTTATATACGGAAGACCAAGCTCTTCTGCACGACGCTCAGCAAGACGCTCTTCTTGTCCTTGAGAGAATGTAGACAACCGAGCACCGAGCTCTTTATTTCGCTCAGCCTCCGATAAGACAGGATCAAACACCATATACACGTAAGTATATAGTATTTCCCTCTTCTTTCTTAGAGATACGCTCTAAATATTCGATTCATTTCTTGATCGTCGTGCACAAGAACTGCGCGCGGAACAGTATCGTGGGCCTGCTGAGGAGTCTCAACCCTTCTTGCCACATTTGCGCGTTCAAGCTTATACGAATGCGCATCAGAAGAAAAATTAACCCACGCCTGCCCAGGAACAAGGTCCATATCAACTCTCCCCGTGTTAGCAATAACGACATCAACAGGACGATGTAAATATGACTCATATACCCTCACAAAATCCTCCCCGGTCCAACCAACTGTATGTAATGGAGTCGTAAGAAGTGTCATCACAACAGTAATGTGGGCTTTACTATTTTTTAATGCATCGGTATTGCCAAGCGAAAGAGAAGAAAGTGTAGGGAGAATAGATCCATACGTATGCCCCGGAGCAATAATAATGTGAGTTGCTGTTTCTAGTGCATTTTTTGCACGAGGATTAAGCTGAGCATCCTGCTCTTTAAACAGGACCCGAATATCTTCTGGTTTCCAGTTAGGGTCCTTTTGCACATCTACATTCCAAGAAATAAAGTGCTGCCCGCTGCCCAAAAGCTCTTGGGCCCCATCTCGAACAACCGCGACTTGCTGCGTAAGAGGCTTGAGGGTCGTTGGGATAACCCCTGTATGCTTGGGAGCCTGAATAATACGCGCAAAGGTTGCAATTGCAGCATCAAGGTCACTGGTAAGCTCTAAGGCAGTAAGCAAGGCGTTCCTGAGCGTATGCCCCTCAAAATCGCCATTTTCAAATCTGTATTCCAATGCTCGTAAAAACTTATCGCCTCGAATGTCTCCACGCAATGAACTAAGAGCTAAAAGGCACTTCGTGAGATCCCCCATTGCACCCACATCATACTGCTCGCGCAACCTACCGGTGGATCCTCCGTCATCAGCCATATGCACTAAGGCGTACAGAGAATCTATGGTCTTATCCTGCAATAACCCCCCTAAAGCAGTAAGAAGACGCGAAGTCCCATTCCCCCCGCCCAGCACAACAACTCGTTTCATGCTCGTAAGGGTACACTGCCTTATTTACTTCTGCCAAATTGCCTCTTTTCGAGATAATCCTGATAAAAATTGAGCGCACCCAACGACCATCCACCCGAATATAAAGATTTTTTGCCGTGGGCCAAAAGAATTCCCCAAAGAAGCCCTACTAGGATCTTTTGTCGCCTTAGCCGTATTGGTAAGATCCTCCCATGGAAGCAAGGGGGTAGGCGAAGGAGATATTCGAGGCACGGATACGGCAAGACCTCGAACACGAGACTGGGCCTTTGGCTTAGGGGTCGATTTTTTGATAACTTCATTTTCGGGCGAATCCTTATCTTTTGATTGAACATAAATAGTATTCTCTATACCCGGCGTAGGTTTTTGGGTCCAAACAAACTGATCTCGTTCAATCCTACTATAAGAAGCACCCTCTACTATACCAACACCATACTCAACATGAGAAACAATTTTTCCGGTCGGATCAATAAGACGAACACTATCTACATCATTATTAAGAGCGAGCTTTGTTTTAGAACGAAATAAAACAAAAAATTTTCCGGGAGCAATAGAATCTTTTTCACTAAATCTATACGGACTACTTCCATCAATTCCATCATCAAGTGCCCAACCCACAAGATTAATATGTTGCGTATCGTGGCTTTTTAACTCAATAAACTCTTGTTCTATGTCGGAACCCTCGGGATTTGGCAAAATTTCATTAATAAATATTTTGGAAGAAAAATCATAAGAAATAGTCGGGGAATTTTCTTCATCCTCCCCACTCTCTCCGCCCTCTGCTTTTACAGGAGAATCCTTAGGAGTCTGAATAATATTTTCTGCGCCCATAGTAGGAATTGAGGTTTTTTGAAAATCCCCAGACGTACCTCTACTGTAAGAAATACCATCACCTAAATCCTGATACGCGATATCGTTTTGAATTACCCCATCCGGCCTTACCAACCTAACATGATCACTATCATTGTTCATTGATATTTTTGTTTGGGTTCGAGAAAATACTGCGTATCCGTTCGCGGGTATACTTGCCCCCTCTGGAATAGTAAAAGGAGCGCTGCCCCCGTTCTCAACATCATCCAAAATCCAACCAGATATATCAATCGGCGCCGAAGAAGCGTTATAGAGTTCAATAAATTCACCCGCAGCATCATCTCCTGCGGGGTTCGGTATAAATTCATTAATATACACTCGATCAGAGTAAATGGGAGGCACGGAAGGCACGCTACTAGGGACCGTAGAAGGAGTTGCGCTCGGAGAAGATGCGGGGGTATTACTTGGCGTTGGGGACGGCGTGCTATTGGGACTGTTTTCTTCGGCAGGAGTGCCGATTCTTCCCCTGCTATTCCCAATAGAAGTGTGCCAGCTCGATGAGCTCGTTCCGTCATCCGAGGGATTGTTTCGCTCCATAGACGCTCCAACAGCATCATTTTTGCCCGCAAACCACGAACCTAATTGATTTATAGTATCAACTGCAACTCCTTCGGAATTATAGAGACGCAACAGTACACCGCCATCGATAAGACCCAAGGAACCCTTAATCTTATTTGCAGATACGCTCGTAGCATCCTCTGCTGACTCAATAAGAAAATATTGCTTTGCGGAGACTTCGTCAGAAGTACCAAATAGCACTATGTCCTCCTCCGAATCTCCCGGCTTTTGCCGCACAATACGCCAGCCGCTTAGATTAATATCCTCGTCACCGTAATTTACTAACTCTATATACTCTGCCTTAGCCCACATTACTTCATTTAAGGCGACCCTTGGAACTTCCTGTGCTGCAACACCCCTTAAAATTGGCCAAAAACTTATAAAAAGAAGAGGTATAGGGCCGAACATCATATCCTTACAACCGCTTTAAGTAATAAATAGCAACAAAAGCTCCCCAGAGGCCTATTACACCGACAATAATTTGAGGAAACGGTAATCCAAAAATAAGCCACAGTATAGCAACCCCCTGAAAAAGACTCAGAGCCTTACCCTGTATACCGGCTGAGGGGAAGGGCGCGTTAGGCTTGCGAACAGTCAGCGCCACCGAAAGTCCAATATCTTTTACTAGCAGAAAAAGAGCAATTGCGGGCAAATACTCATACCGAATCAAGCAAACAACAGCTCCAATAATAATAATGCGATCTATAAGCTTATCGAGCTGGGACCCAAAAACACTCTCCTCACCCATCCGCCGAGCAACAAAACCATCTATTGCATCAAGCCCCCAAGCTACTACAAAGGCAATAAGCGCAACCTCAATATTGTGCTTCGAAAGAAAATATATAAATATTCCAAAAAAAATAATTCGAGATGCCGTTATGGCATTTGCAGCTGTTGCGTACGGCCCCCAGCTACTTTTCCATGTGTTGATATCCGGCATCTGTAACTTCGCGACCACGCGGGGTTCGAACAATAAACCCGCACTGGATTAAAAATGGCTCAATAACATCCTCGATTGTTTGCTCCTCCTCCGCACATACCATTGCCAGAGTCTGCAAGCCAACCGGACCACCCTGGAACTTTTCAATAATCGTAGAGAGTATGAGGCGATCAGAAGCATCAAGCCCCCTTGGATCAATATTTAACAAAGACAACGTTTGCCGCACAACATCCACAGTAACCTCACTGTGTCCACCCACCTGCGCTACGTCCCTCACCCTCTTTAGAAGCCGGTTGCCAATTCTAGGCGTCCTCCTGCACCGTTCGGCAATCTCAGTGAGCGCAGCATCCTCGATAGCTAAGCCCAACAATTCAGCTGAGCGAGAAAGAATTCTCTTCATTTCCCCTACATCATAAAACTCTAACCGATACGTCATCCCAAACCTGTCCCGTAAAGGCGCCCCGAGCATTCCAACCCTCGTAGTAGCTCCAATTAACGTGAATTCAGGAAGGTCGATACGCAGTGTTTTAGCCCCAGGGCCCTGCCCTACAACAAGATCGAGAGCGTAGCTTTCCATTGCAGGATATAGAACCTCCTCAATAGACCTATGTAAACGATGAATTTCATCGATAAATAACACATCACCTTTTTGTAAGTTTGTAAGAATTGCCGCCAAATCAGCAACCTTTGTAAGAACAGGGCCAGCAGTCACACGAATATTGGAAGATAACTCCCGAGCAATAATATACGCAAGGCTCGTCTTTCCGAGCCCAGGAGGGCCAGCTAGGAGCACATGCTCCAAGGAATCGCCCCTCTGTTTCGCAGCCTCCAGGAACACACGAAGGCTCTTTTTTACATGAGACTGCCCAGTAAAATCATCGAGCAACTTGGGACGCAAGGTAGAATCAAGTGTTTCATCCTCATATGTTGCGCTTGCGGCAACGATACTAGTTTTTGCCTCTTCGATAGCCATAGTCATCTGTATACTTGCATATTTTGGCAATACGCGCTAGGATAGAGGGTTCTCTTTTAGATAACTGTAGACATTGCTTTTGTGGGGTCTGTGCCCAGTTCGGGTTGTTGTGGTACGCAAGTGCGACGCTTCTCCTCGACACTTATCCTTCTCATGTCTACAGCTATCTACACGAGAATTGTGGTATCGTAGCAATAACCTATTCGTATGAAAGCAATCTTCCCTATTGTTATTGCTGCGGCACTCGTATCAGCACTTGCGCTTTCTTCTATAGATTCCCTCATACAGTCCACAAAAGAACCAGAAGACATACCATTCCACACACCTGCGCATCCACAAAACTCAATACTCCCATCCACCATTACGGAGCATATTACCATAGGGCCAAACCAAGGCATTGTAACCGTCCACGAAACAATAACAATAAAAAATGAAGGGAAATTAACACTTCTTCCCGGTACCGTATTAGCCTTCGATGAGTATGCCGGTATACGAGTTTTCGGATCACTACAAGCACTGGGCACGGAAGAAGACTCTATTTTGCTTATCTCTAACGAGAGCAATGAGCGCAACAGGAACTGGAATGGAATTACTCTCGAGCATAACAGTATTAACACGATAACTCACACAACCTTTCATCATGCATCCCCCTCAATTAGCTGCATGGAGAACTCTAAAGTCATAATAGGGCAAGGAAATTTTTACAAATTTGGGAATATCGACATCTATGGAAATTGTTAGCGGCAAGATTACGCGGTATGCAAATACGAACCAATAGCCTACAATATATCATATGATCATTTTAGGGCTAGATCCGGGTATTGCCCGAACTGGTTACGGGATTGTAGACACTTCTCAAAAAAACCAATTTATTAGTTGCGGGTGCATTACAACACCTTCAACAGACACTCTAGAAAATCGTCTTGCCAGTATTGCATCAGATCTCACACAGATAATCAGAGAACACAAACCCGTAGCTGCAGTGGTAGAGCAGATATTTTTTGGGACAAACGTAAAAACAGCAATCACAACAGCCCATATTCGCGGAGTTCTTTTATATGTACTGCAAATTCATAACATCGCGATCCAAACACTCACTCCGCTCCAAATCAAATCTCGCCTTACAGGCTATGGGTCAGCTTCAAAAGAACAAATGCAGCGAGCAGTACAACAACAACTGCGCCTAACAGACATCCCTCGCCCAGACGATGCGGCAGATGCCTTAGCAGCAGCTTTATGCGCAACATAATATCTATGAAAAAAATTACTACACTATTTTTAACAATCTTTATATCAGCATCAGTAAGCGGGGCATATATTGCGCAAGCCCAAGAGGAAGCCGCTTCTGAAAACGTTGTCTATATCGCCCAAGGTATACGCAACTCGTTTAGTGGTAAATCCAATGATTTTTCTATTGGAAACTACTCTCTCAAAGAAGGATCGTCGGCAAAAGAGTTTGTTTGGAATTTTGGAGACGGAACGCGAGTAACCGGAGAAAACGTTAGTCACACATACACATCCGCAGGCACATACACCGTACGGCTTTCACTTATAACAGATGACGGATCAATAGCCGAAGACACTACAGAAATTCATATCTTTAGTCACGTGACAATGCTTGTTATCGACAACGCTTTTCCCGAAGATCAAATAGCACTCCGCGAACAGCAGGCAGCCCAAGAACAGGTACTCCTCATACCCATTCGCGCAAAAACAAACAGCCCCGAAGTTGTTACGGAAGAGGCTCTTACGAGCCAGCTCCTTGATGCCCGAGAAGCCATCAAGAAAACAAATCTTATCATTGTACAAACCTCCGGAAGCGTAGGGGTAAACGTTCTATCAAAATTAGCGCAACACATTAGACAAGTTTCCGATATATCGTTTAATGATCTTGCGATGCGAGATAAAGGGATCATCATCTTATCAGAAACTCCGTTTGGAGTACTCACACCTTCCGCTCAATTTGCATTTAATCAGTTACAGCCAAGCTATATCCTACTGGCAAAACCCGACGCCCTAAGCATGCTCCTAGAGCCACTTTCCGCAGAAGCTGCCAAACAAAAAATCATCGCATCTTCTGTTGGGCATCGCTTATTAGGAGAGTTTAGCGCTCGAACAAGTGCGGATATAGGGCCTACCAATTTTATGTCTTTTGGAATCAATTACCTCGTAAATAAAGGAATTCCCATCAACAGTATTTCTCTTATTTTAATGCTTCCAGTTATTGCAACGATCTTATCGTTTTCAAGGCAAGTGATTGGAATGAAGGCATTCGGACTTGTAACCCCAGCGATGACAACTCTCAGTTTTTTGGTAATGGGCCTCCCCTACGGGCTTCTCATCTTCTCCGCGATTTTAGTGTCAGGAACCATAACAAGACTTGCTATGCGAAGACTACATCTTCTCTACTTACCCCGAATGGCTCTCGTGCTTACTGGCGTAAGCTTGGCCATATTACTCGTCTTTGGATTAGGGGTTGCTACTGACAACACCGCGCTAACATCATTCTCTATATTCCCTATCTTAATTCTCACATTGCTAGCAGAGGAGTTTATTGCGCTTCAGTTTAAATCTGGCGCAAAAAAAGCATTAACCGTAACTGCGTGGACACTCGCACTTTCTATTGGCTGCTACTTTATCGTAAGCTGGCAAATTGTTCGAACACTATTTGTGTCTTATCCGGAAATTGTATTGCTAGCAATCCCAATTAATATACTTTTGGGACGCTGGAGCGGGCTTCGACTCACAGAATATATTCGCTTTAGGCGGCTCCTTCAGTACATTCAATAATTTCATACTCCATACATTATGGCGGCGTGGATCAACAAGCAATGGAAAAATATTTTGGGTATGAATTCCCGAATGGTTGACTATATAGTAAAAGCAAACTCCCCTGAATCCATACGTATTGCTAATAACAAACTGGCAACAAAAAAGGCTCTTCAAAAAAATGGTCTTGGCACCCCCCGCTTATTTTCCATAGTAAGAAATAGATCCGAACTGAAAAACTTCAGGTGGACGAAACTCCCCTCCTCGTTCGTGCTTAAGCCGAATTCATCATCTGGGGGCGGGGGCATTGTTGTTATTTTTGGGAGAAACAAAAAAGGGAACTGGGTAAAAGCAAATAAAAGCGAAGTCTTTATCCCCGACCTCCGAAAACATATCATGGACATCCTTGATGGAGATTTTTCAAAAGGGAATGTTCCTGATACAGCTTTTTTTGAACAGAGAGTTAAAATACATGCCGACTTAAAACCATACTGCATTAAAGGCATTCCAGATATTCGCATTATCCTCTATAACCAGGTGCCCGTAATGGCCATGCTTCGCCTCCCAACAGAGGAGTCGGCAGGGCGCGCAAATCTCCATATGGGAGGAATCGGGGTTGGCATAGACTTAGCTACCGGTATCACCACAACCGCAATACAGCATCGCCAACAAGTAGACATTTTGCCACATAACCGACTACGAATTGCGGGCTTGCAAATCCCGCAATGGGACGATGTACTGTTGCTTGCTTCTCGAGCATCGCTCGCATGCGGACTTAATTACGTTGGAGTAGATATAGCAATCGACAGAGAAGATGGGCCTCTCGTTCTCGAGGTAAACGCTCGGCCTGGACTCGATATTCAGTTCGCAAATCTTGCTCCATTAAAATCGCGTCTCCAACGAGTTGAGGGACTAAAACTAAAAGGCATTGAAAAGAAAATTCAACTTGCAAAACATTTATTTGGCGCAGAAGTTGAGCAGGAACTTGATGAAATTGCCGGGCACACAATCCTCGGAATAGAAGAGCAGGTTATTATTTTGGATCATGAAGGCAAGCAATTTCCCCTTCTGGCAAAAGTAGACACTGGAGCATACAGAACAACTATCGATGAGAGTATTGCTAAAAAGCTAGGCGTTGATAAGCCGGTCATTCTTCATAAAGGCGTACGAGGAGCCCTAGGAAAGCAGACTCGCCCGGTAGTCTCGCTATCGCTCATACTTCGGAAAAAACATATAACAACAGAAGTTTCCCTTATTGATAGGTCCCACATGAAGTACGGCATGATCTTAGGTCGCCGAGACCTAAAAGGCTTCTTTGTAAACCCTAGTAAATTTCGTCAAAAATAGACATTGACACAAAGACGTTGCCAAGACATGCTATAATACCCCTATGCCAACAAGGCGATACAATAGACATACTCATATTGGCGCCATTTTATTCCACCGACTGTTTTCCAGAAAAATGATTCCCAAAGCCCTTACCGCGGCCGGGGTATTACTTCTTGTATCCGCAGGAACGGTTCTTTGGTGGAGTCGAGATTTGCCAGATCCGAGTAATATTCAACAAGGCCCAATAAATGAGTCCACAAAAATATATGACTCAACTGGAAAAAACCTCTTATACGAAATAGGAGAGGCGAAACGCACATATGTAAAACTTTCGAATATTTCATCCTACGTAGCAAAGGCAACCCTTGCTGCAGAAGATGACAAATTTTATGAGCACCGAGGAATCAAGTTGAGCGGTTTAATTAGAGGTGTAATCTTAAAACCCCTAAGCGGCCAAAGAGCTCAAGGAGGCTCCACTATTACGCAACAGCTTATTAAAAATTCCATCCTCTCACCAGAAAGAACCCTTCAGCGAAAGGTTAAAGAGGCTGTGCTTGCGATAGAACTTGAGCAACGATTTTCAAAAGATGAGATTTTAGAAATGTACCTCAATGCCATTCCTTACGGGAGCAGATCGTATGGGATAGAAGCGGCAGCTCAAACATTCTTCGGAATTTCATCACAGAACCTTACAATTGCTCAAGCCGCCACGCTCGCAGCCATGCCCCAAGCGCCTACGCGATACTCCCCTTACGGGTCACACATGGATGATCTAAAGTCTCGCCAAGAATATATTATTGGCCGCATGGCAGATCTTGGAATGATCAGTAAAGAAGAAGCGGAACAGGCGAAGAAAGAGACCCTTTCATTCCAAGCCGCATCTGAAAACATCCAAGCGCCTCATTTTGTCTTTTATATAAAAGAGCTCCTTGAACAGGAATACGGAGAGCGGGTTGTTGGGCAAGGGGGGTTAAAAGTTATTACATCGCTAGATATGCGCCTTCAAAAAGCCGCTGAAGACGCGATGAAAAATTACAGGGATCGCCTGAAAGCTGGTGGCGCAAAAAATGCATCACTGGTTGCAATAAACCCTAAGACTGGAGATATTCTCGCGATGGTTGGCTCAATGGACTATTTCGATAAAGAAATTGATGGGAACGTAAACGTAGCGATTCGATTACGATCCCCAGGGTCATCTATCAAGCCTTTTATATATGCTGCGGCATTCCAAGAGGGCTACAGGCCTGAAACAATCCTCATAGACGCTGAGACAGATTTCGGCCAAGGGTACATTCCTAAAAACTATGACCTCTCCCAAAAAGGGCCTGTCTCCATGCGGTCTTCTTTAGGAAATTCGTTTAACATTCCTGCAGTAAAAACCTTATACCTCGCTGGCGTAAAGAATTCTATAAACTTAGCGCAGGCGATGGGCCTCTCAACACTGACAGACCCAGATCGATATGGCTTATCGCTCGTTCTTGGAGGAGGAGAGGTGCGTTTGCTCGATATAACAAGCGCATATGGAGTATTTGCAAACGAGGGAACAAAACTCCCCCCTCGAGCAATCCTAAAAGTAGAACATGGAGACGAGACGCTCTTTGATGCAGAAAAAAATCCAGTGCAAGGAACATCAGCGCTCGATCCACAAGTTGCGAGAACAGTAACGAATGTACTATCTGATAACAATGCTCGATCGATTGTATTCGGCACAAACAGCCCACTTCAGCTAGGAGCACGCCCGGCGGCGGCAAAAACAGGAACTACTCAAGATTTTAGAGACGGATGGACCGTTGGCTACACCCCATCCCTAGTTGCAGGGGTTTGGACGGGAAATAATGACAACTCCCCAATGAACGGTAAGTCAGCAGGGGCCCACACCGCAGCCCCAATCTGGAATGCTTTTATGAAAAAAGCACTAGAGGGAACTCCAATTGAACAATTTACAAACCCCGAACCCCAAGAGCCTGCGCCAAATGGAATAATCGATGGAAAAATGCCTGAAGTGAAGGGAAAATGGGTAGCAGAAACTCAAACTCTCTACACAGTAGACTGCCCAATAAACGTTGGCCAAATACGGACCTTTAAAGAAATTCATAGCATCCTATTTTACACGCGAAAAGGAGACCCAAATGGACAACCTCCAGCCCAGGCAGAAGCAGATCCTCAATTTAATAACTGGGAAGCAGCGATTGCCGCATGGGCAGCAAAGCATAACGAAGAGAAAAAAGATGACCCTGCGGAACCGCTATATGTGACATCACTTCCAACCCCTTCTTGTAATATTGGGAGTAGTGAAGAGCTTCCAAAGGTTAGGATTGCATCACCAAGTGAAACAATTCTAAAAGAAAGTCCGACAAAAATTGTAGCAGAAATAGAATCTAGCCACCCACTAAAAACTGTGCGCTTCTTAGTAGATGGGCAAGAAATAGCCTCCCGAAAAGCCGGTGAGCCATACGAAGCCTCCCTCTCATTCCCCTCTTCATTCTCGGGTAGAAAAACGCTTATCATACAGGCGATCACCGAAGATAGCCTTATTGGAGTTGCTCATCGAACATTTATAATCAACCCTGACAGCTCTGCCCCTAAAATCACCCTTCACACACCTGGTAATAATAGCAAAATCAAGGAATCAGCCTTTCCCTTTACTATTAAAACAACAGCAACAGACGCAAGTGGAGTCGACTTTGTAGACGTACTGTACTCAAAAGAAGATAGTACGAGTACACAACGAGCAGTTCGCATCACGAGTCCAACTTCATCAAACCCAAACCGCTATGACTCTACATGGCAAACATCCCCAGGGCCAGGAACATACCGCCTCTATGCTGTTGCATACGACAAAACCGGAAACAGCACACAATCATCAACCCACACAATTACTATTGAATAAGCCCCAAGAGGCAAACCTACGGTTGCATGTATTCTTTCCAACGCTTGTAGAGCTCAGCTGTTGCAATTAAATCCCGCGCATTATATTGCGCAATTTCAAACCCCCTACCATCACGGAACGCCTGACCTACCTCCTTACCAGCGATTGAACCCCCTTTAGGGCTTTCAATTCCCATAGCCTGCGTCCAAAGGTGTAGGCTACCAGCCCGTTGCACAGACCCGTAATACCGCAACTGATCATAAAGATCTGTATGAAGCATTCCGCCCCACGACTTATTATTAAACCGATTACTCATAAGATCCCTAGTTACGTGAACATTATTAATTCCAGACCGCGCAATAATATACGGAATATCAAACCCCCTACCATTAAACGTAATACACTCATCATACTCACCAATTCCGCCCCAAAAGGCCTCTAGCATGCTTTTTTCAGTCCTCTGCTTGTACGTAATACTACCTTCAACAACATCCCCAATCTCTTTTTCGGGAGCCTGAAACGAAACAACTCCCGTACCCTTATCAATATCGTAAGCCCCAATAACCACAATCTCTCCTAAAAGAGGGGAGAATTGCAATTCTTGGGTAGCCGCTTGGAGTTCCTCTTCGTATTCCGGGGTACCAGGATCCGCCTTTAGCCTTGCTCGTACATCCGCTTTTGTAATCTCATCAAATAACTCAAAATCTCGCCCCACTGTTTCAATATCAATAACAATTCGTTTCATATATTACACATCAAGTATAACCTTCATATCACCAAGAGAACACCCTAAACCTTTTTGAATATTTCGCCTCACACTCTCTTCTCGAATTAAAACAGCTTCTGCGAGCGCAGGGCTACCAACCCTAACCTCAACCCCCAAAGAGGCTCCAACTACCCGACAACGAATTTTTTCAGTGTGAAGCTGGTCTTGTAAAAATCTCTCAACACTATACTGGATATCCTGAGGAGCAATAATACCCTCCCTGTCGGTAAATAAATCCGAAATTAGCTCAAGTGCCATATAAATAGCTAGGGTGAGACAAGAGGCCTAACATCTAAAACAAATACATTATCCCTTTTTTTAACCTCTTCTGGAATTGTTGTACATGTAAGAATTGTCTGTGTTGCAGGTAGGTGTTGTAGAAGGCTTTTTTGGCGATCAGGATCCAATTCACTTAATACTTCATCAAATAAAAGTAATGGGTCTTGCCCTAAAAGTTGCTTCATATAGCCATAGGCAGCAACCTTCATAGATATAACCAATCCTCGTAACTGACCTCGGGACATAACTGATTCCGCGGGCTTATTATTAACATGCACAACAATATCATCTCGATGAGGGCCATACATTGTATACTTATATCTTTTTTCATACCCCCAAGCTTGTGAAAGTAATTCACGAAAAGAATCTACTTGAGCAACTCCTGGAATAAACGAGACTTTTATATCAAGACTCTCCTGAAATAAATCCTTATAAATAACTGGAGTATTCTCTGTAAGATAATTCCCAAACACCTCTCGGTGCGCCCATATAACCTTCGCATGCTCTACTAAAAGATCAGTCCACACTTCTACATCCTCTATTTTACTTGCACTCTTTAGGGCAGAATTTCGCTGCCGAAGCGCCCTATGATACTGAACAACACTAGCAAGATATTGCCTATTACCAGCAAGTGAGGTGTTAATAAAATTTCTTCGACCAGCAGGTCCACGATTAAAAAGAAATGCATCTTCGGGTAAAAAAAGTACAAGAGGATAATGACCCAAAAACGTTACCGGGGAAATAGGAGTATTATTTTCTTGTATTTTAATACTTCGAGTTGGGATAGTGTAAGAAACCATAAGTCCCACATCCCCCTCACTACCCCCAACATCACCACGAACAATAAAATTGTCCGATCCAGCCATAACACACTCCTCCGCAGATGCTCGGAAGGACTTCCCGCGCAAAAGCATAACAACCGCTTCTAAAAAATTAGTTTTTCCGCTCGCATTTGGGGCCAAAACAACAAGAAGTGGCGCTTCTGGAAAAACTATTGGCTGAAAATGCGCAAAATTTCTAAACTGATGCGCGGATAATGATTTAACCTTCATACTATTGGGCCTGAATTGGCATAATTACATATAAATACGCATCATCCTTACTCTGCCTTCGAAAAACAACCGGATCAAAAGCCCCTAAAAAGAACCCTTCACAAACATCTCCTGAAAAATGAGATATTCCATCTATAAGATATTGAATATTCACCAACACATTCACATCTTCACCTTCACCCTCAACACTAATAATAACGTCACCCTGCCCCACATCACCCCCAGCAACACGTAGTAGAACCTCACCTTTTACTGGACGAATTTCCAAAGAGACCCTACGTGATTCTTTTGGAAGAAAAACGGATAGTGTTTTTAATGCTCGTAATAAATCATCCCTACCTATCTGTATTTTTGTTGTATGACTTGTAGGGATAATATCTTCATAGTTTGGATATTTACCATCAACAAGACGCGAAGTAAGCTCAATACCACCACTTTCAAATGAAACGTAATTATCATAAAGTGCGATACGAATACTCTCCTGTTCATGAAACAGTCGAACAACCTCTTGGGCTGAAGCTAGTGGTAATAAAAGAGACACACCATCATCAGAAGACTGGAGTGCGGCCGTATACTCTGCGAGTCGAAAACTATCTGTTGCAGCAACGTGTATTCCTCCATCTTTCCACACTATATACACACTCCTAATTTCAGGCCTTGTCTCTTCCCGTGTTGCAGAAAATATTGTTTGACTTATAGCGCCGCAAAACATCTTTGCATTAATAGTAATAGGGTCATCTTTTACATTTTCAGGAAGAAGTGGGTATTCTTCAGGATCAGCAGATAAAAACTGAGCACGAAATCCTTTTGTGGTAACAAAAACCTTACCCTCCTTCTTTTCTAGTGTTATGGGGTTTGTCTTAGGAAGTTGCTGAACATACTCCATAAACCTTTTAGCAGGGAGAACACAACTTCCATCTTCTTCCATCTTTCCACCTATTTGAGTTTTAATACCTATCTCTAAATCAGTTGTTGTAAGTGCTAGTGTATTATTTTGAACCTGAAGAAGAATATTTTGCAGAATTGGAAGCTGAGCGTTCCGACCCGCTATTGGAGCAACTTGTGAGACCCCTCGAAGTAAGTTTTCCTGCGTACATGTGAATTTCATAAGGCCGTAATAATATAAAAGTTAGTTATACGTTATTGTAGTAAGGAGAAAATCTGGGGATAAGGGGATAAAAAGGCTTTACACAGATACTTGCTCATTGGAAAAGATGTGGATATTTTTTGTAGATCTGTGGATTTTCTGTGTGGAAAAATATAGGAACTGGGGATGGTTTGGGAAAACTTTATTATATGCACACAGGTTTTCCTCACTAGGTGTGTGGTTACCCACAATTTACTCACACTAGGCATATATTCTTTCTCGGAGGAAGCCGATCTCTCGAGAGAGTTCCTCATCGTGCTCTATAAGTTTTTCTATTTTTTCACAAGCGTGCATAGCTGTAGTGTGGTCTCTTCCACTAAAGTGGTTACCAATAGATGGGAACGACATACTACTTTCTTTTCTGAGGAGGTACATAGCAACTTGGCGGGGGCGCACAATTTCTTTTTTTCTAGACTTCCCCCTTAGTTCAGTGTTGGGGACGTTATAGTAAGAGCTAACTGCGGCAATTAAATCTTCTACGTTTATAGTTTTTCTTTGGGGTTTTTCTAAAATGTCTTTAAGGATATGTTTTGTATACTCTACAGTTGCTCGTTCTTTATGGAGTTCGCAGTATGCCGCAACTCTGTTAAGGGCACCCTCTAATTCCCTTACATTACTTTGAATATTCTTAGCGATAAATACTAATGCGTCTTGGTCTATTGGAATATTTCGTAAGTCTCTTTTTTCCTGAAGTATTGCGAGGCGAGTTTCGTAATCTGGTTTTTTAATATCAGCAATCATTCCAGCTGAAAGTCTGGATGATAATCGTTCCTGGAGTGTAGGGATTGCGCTAGGTGGTCGATCGCTACTTAAGATAAGTTGTTTGTTTTGGCTATGAAGCGCGTTAAATGTATAAAAGAGCTCTTCTTGTGTTTTGTCTTTACCGGCAAAAAATTGAACATCGTCAATAATAAGAACATCTATATTTCTATACCTTTTTTTAAATTGTTGGGTAGTGTGCTCTTGGAGGGATTCCACGAATTCATTTGCGAATTTTTCCGAAGCAACATATAGGACAGTAAAGTTTGGATTAGCTTCTTTTATAGTATTACCAACAGCTTGGAGGAGGTGTGTTTTACCTAATCCTACTCCCCCATAAATAAAGAGAGGGTTATACGCTTCCCCGGGGCGTGCGGCAACCGCGCGGCAAGCCGCGTGGGCAATTTCATTACTTGTGCCAACAACGAATGTGTCGAAAGTATAATTTTTATTAAATGGAAGTGATGATGGATGATCTTTTGATGATTCTTGGACTGTATTTGAGGGTGTTCCTGATAAAGATGTACCTATTGAGCTTGCGGAGGCGTTTTTTTGGGCAATGACACGGATATTTTTTTTAATAATTCTTTTTTCTGTGCTTTTTGATGCGATACAAAACTTAACATCTGAAATTTTAGAATCAATACCCTGAAGAGTCTCTAGGATAATAGGACGATATTTTTTAGATAGCCATTCGTATGCGAATGGGTTTTTTGTTTCTATGAGTAATGTGCTTCCATTCCTTTCTTTAATGCTAGTATTCCGGAACCAAGTAAGGAAGTTCCCCTGGCTTACTTTAAGCTCAAGCTGATCGAGTGCGACTTTCCATATTTGAGCATCTTTCATATACGAAAAATAGCGTATCATGGTTATCCACAGTTAAGAAAGGGGCTTAAGCCTCAAAGTGTGGAAAAGGTGTTGATAATTTGTGGAAAGTTTGTAATACAGCCCCGGTCTTGACTTGTTTTAATGAATACGTCATCATCATCACATGCCAAAACGAACCTACCAACCAAGTAAGCGCCGTCGGGCGCGAAGATTTGGATTTCTTGCCCGAAAAAGGAAAAGTCCAAACGTTCTTGCGCGCAGGAGAAAGCGCGGCAGAGCTCGGCTTATTCCAAAAATGTAATAATGCTCCCTTTTAAGAATCGTCTATCTGCTGATTCTGATATTAAAAGGGTGGTTACAACGGGGGCTCGAATTCGAACGAATATAGCTTCTGTATATATAGCGCCCTCGAATGTGGGCGCTCTTCGCTTTGCTTGTATTGCTGGGAAGAAAGTTCATAAGAGCGCTGTGGTGAGACATTCTGTGCAGAGAAAAATACGGGCCGCCTGTAAGTTTTTAGATATAAAACAAGAGCAATTAGATATTGTAATAGTGGCAACAACTCCCGAAATTCGTTTTATGAAGGTTCAGGATATTGCCCGGGAAATTTCACATGCCTTTTAAAGAGAGTGTGGTTAATGCAATAAGTTCGTTGTGTATACTGTGTATACGGGTATACCAAAAAACACTCTCGCCGGATCATGGTCCGTTAAAGCTATTTATTGGGCCGGTTTGTAGGTTTGAGCCAACTTGCTCGGACTATACAAAAGAGGCAATCTCACTATATGGTCTTTCTGGAATTAGTATCGGAGTAAAAAGGGTGCTTCGGTGCCACCCGTTCCATAAAGGGGGTTATGACCCCGTAAAGCGTCCTTAATTACCAGAAAAATATATTATGAATATTACATCACTCCCTAGCGCTCTTTATACAGAGGTTTTGTTTCGCCCCTTATTAAATCTTTTAGTCGGGGTTACGAACGTCTTGCCTGGCCATAGTGTTGGATGGGCTATTATTGCAGTCACTATCATTGTTCGGCTTGTGCTCCTCCCCTCCTTTTTACACCAAGCGACTGCAATGAGGAAAAATCAGGAAAAAATGAAGCAGGTACAAGGCAGGTTAGATGAGTTAAAAAGAAAGCATAAAGACGATAAAGCAAAGCAAGCAGAGGAAACGATGAAGGTGTATCGCGAGGCTGGCATTAATCCGGCAAGCGGGTGCCTGCCACTCATTGTTCAGCTCCCTGTGTTAATTGCTCTGTACCAAGTATTTTTCTCTGGCTTAACCCCTGAGATATATCACTATCTTTATTCTTTTGTAGAAAAGCCAACATCACTCAGCTTTTTGTTTTTAGGTGTAAATCTTAGCACCCCAAGTCTTGTTATAGGTGTGATAGCCGGGGTATTTCAGTTTATCCAAATGAAATATTTAGCTCCCCAGCAACAGTCCCAGCCTGCGGGAAATGAAGAGGCGGCAAAAATGATGGCATCAATGCAGAAAAATATGACCTACATATTCCCTGCTATGACGATCTTTATCGCCCTTCGTTTGCCAGCGGCACTCGCGTTATATTGGACAGTTTCTACGTTATTTGGAATCGCTCAGCAAATTATTGTAAAAAAGACATTGCACCTAGAGGCTAATCCTCCAAACATTTGATATTTTCCCTCTTTTTGCATAAGGTGCTTACATATGACAGAAGATCCTGCAGAAGCACTTATTGCAGAGCATGTTCGAAGGTTGATGGAGGTAATGGGCTTGCAGCATATTCGGTTGGATTGTGATTTTTCTGGGGGCGACACCCTTCGTATTTCTATGGTTGTTGGGGATGAAGGAAGTATGTTGATAGGGACGCAAGGCACAACTCTTAATGCTCTGCAGCATGTCGTTCGATGTGTGTTGCGGAAGCAACTCCATGATCATGTTCGGGTAATTGTAGACGTGAACGGATATCGCCTTCGAAGGGAACGTAGTTTATTGGGCTTTGCAGAAGAGACTGCCCGAAGAGCTCAAAAAACTGGTCGACCCGTTACTCTGTCCCCTATGAGTCCGACGGATCGTCGAACTATTCATGCTGCGCTCGCGGGAAGAAAAGAAGTTGTAACTGAAAGTACTGGCGATGGCGATAAGCGACGAGTAGTAATTCGTCCAATTTTTCTTTAGATGGGGCATTCAATTTTTTCTAATGTATTAATTGCCGCATGGAGTCGTATTGCGGTAACTCTATTGGGTTTGGTAGCAACTGCGCTTACGGTTCGCATTATTTCGGTCCAAGAATTCGGAATATACTCTTTTATTCTTACTATCGGAACATTTTTTCAGCTCATTGCTGACTTCGGGTTGTATCTTACGGCAAGTAGAGAGATCGGATCATCGCGCGGTACGCAAAATTCTATTATTCAACACATCGCTTCTTTAAGGATTGCATTACTTCTTGGAGTGTTCGTAATTGGCTTGCTTGGGTTTTTGGGTATTCCGTCACTCCGGGGCTCTGCTGTTATTTTTCTCTTAATCTCGTTCGGTCTTATTATGCAATCTTTAAGTCAGCTCCTTATGGGTGTGTTTCAGGCTTATGGGTGTGTTTGGAAGGCGACCGTCGGAGATCTTGTTGGGAGGGTTTTTCAGGTCGCAATTCTCCAATATTTAATTATTAATACACAAAGTAAGGGTGTGGGCGATCTTGTCGGAGTCGCAGGGTCTTTCGCGGTGGGGCTCTTTATTGCCTTTGGCGTTCATTATGCTCTTGCCCCTCATCGTAGAAGTCTTATTCCTAGGGTGTCGGTGGAGGCGTGGCGAACTATTATGAAGTCTTCATGGCCTCTCGCAGTTATGCTTGTGTTAAACGCTCTCTATTTTCGAATAGATATTATTATTTTGTCTATTTTAAGATCGGAGCAGGAGGTAGGCTGGTATTCTCTAGCATATAAAATTATTGAAAATGGCCTCTTTTTCCCCGCGATGCTAGGAGGTCTCCTGTTGCCCCATATAAGCGCTGCTATTACTTCGCAAAACTTTTATAAGGCGAAAGAACTTGTTTCCCAGGGGCTTACGCTTTCTGTCTATGGAGGAAGTATTATTGTCGCGGTTCTTGTTATTTTCCCTAAGCAGCTTATTTTCTTTATAGCTGGCCACAATTTTTTAGAATCTGCTCCATTGCTCCAGATTTTATCTATAGCGCTCGCAATTATGTTTGTGGGTAATATTTTTGGTTTCGCGCTTATTGCGCTTTCTGAACAGCGAAAACTTGTCTGGTTATATCTTGCGTTGTTGATTGGCAATCTAGTCTGCAACGCGATATTTATTCCATTGTATGGCGCAATAGCCGCCGCTTGGGTAACTGTTGCGACAGAGCTTGTTGCTATGGTGGTTGCTGCTCGAATTGTGTACATGCGTCTTCGCTGGAGTATGCCAGTGTTCCAGATAGGTCTTGGTTTAGCTGCAGCGTTTGTGGCTTCGTACGTTGGGCACATATTGCCCTCGGGGGTTCATATAGCTGCAAGAGTTTGTTTTGTGGCGGTATTATATGGAGGAATGGGGTATGTTTTTGGCTTATGGGATAAGCGAACAATCGGAATACTACGTAGCGTGTCTAGTATATGAATAAGTGCGATATTATTATCCCAACTTACAATGGATGCGAAAAGTTGCGCGTAGCCCTTCCTGCGCTCCTTGATCAGGACATGCCACGCCAATGGAGTGCGCGGGTAATTCTTGTCGATGATGGTTCAACGGAAGATGTAGCAAGCCTTATTCGAGGGCACGATTGGATAGGCTTGTGGGAATCCCCTCTTATTATTCGGACTTCTCGCGGAGGTAGGGCGCAAGCTCGTAATATTGGTATTACTAATGCAACAGCCGATATCATATTGTTTTTAGCGGATGATATGATTCTTCGTCAGGGCGCTTTGAAAGAGCATATGGCTTTCCATACAATTCATCCGGAAGTAGAGGCAGCGGCTCTCGGATGTATCGTCTGGGACCCCAGGATAGCTCCTACGCCACTTATGGAGTGGATGACTCATGGAGGACAGCAAAATGATTATGATGCATTGCTGGGCCGCACGACATGCCTAGGGAGAGATTTTTTCTACGGATCATTTGTTTCGGTAAAAAGGAGTTTTTTGGGAGGTGAAAGATTTTCAGAAGAGTTTTCTCAATACGGATGGGAAGATCTAGAGTTTGGTAAGCGATTAGATTCCCTTGGGCTCATACTGCATATACTTCATAACTCCCTTGCCCTGCACCGACATTTTTACGTTGCAAAAGATATTCTGCATAGGCAGCGGATAGTTGGGTCTGCAAAGTATCGCGTGAACACCAATTCGATTCGTAGGCTGCGCCACGCCCTATACGGGGCCTTGGGTATTAGGGGCCTTGCTCGGTACTTTATGGAGAAGTGGGGTGATATCCTTAATATTCCGCGTATTTTTGCAATTATAAACGCGGGAGAATTTTGGTATGGCGTACACCATGCGAACAAACTGTTGAAAAGCGAAAAGAAATAAAAATGCTCTATTAAGCTATAATAGTACAGAATACGCATCATGTTCACAAAAAATACGACATTATCCACAGATTTATCCACAAGCTCTCCACAGAAAAGGGATATATTCGTTATTTTTGTCCATTTTGGATCAAGGGAAAAGACTGATGTGGCAATAGAGGCGGCCCTTACGGCTGGATGTGATCCGGAAAAAATTATTGTGGTTGATCATTCTTCAGCCTCCTTCACTCCCCTTGTGCCAGTTGAGGTTGTTCGCCCTTTTAGAAATAACGGGTACGCGTCGGGATTGCGGGCCGGAATACAGTATGCCGGGGTTATAGGCGCAAAAGATGCTGATGTCTGCGTTCTTCTCAATAATGACCTTATCCTGTCCCCTAGCGCCTTAAGGGATATTGCGATTTGGTGGGATGAGTCAGGGGGGCATGCCGTACTGGCGGGAGCTTCTTGGGGTGCCGTTTCGCTTCTTTCTGGGAGGGCGGATGTTGTAGGGCGCTTAGAAGAAAGAAGTCCCTTTGTAATTCCTTATATTCACGGTTGTTGTATGGTTTTGGAGTATGGATTCGCTCAGCAGATCCCCTTCTATGAAGATTTTTTCATGTATTGGGAGGATGTTGCTATAAGTATGCGGGTTCGAGCAATAGGAGGGGTGCTCGCTATTATTCCTAATATCTCCGTACTTCATAATGATTCAATCGGGGTGCTTTTGCCCGATAAGCTGTATTACTTGGTACGAAACGGGGCCTATGTGCTAGAAAGGCTAACACCGTTTACTTGGAGGATGTTTTGGTATGCGAAAAACACTCTACGGATTTTCTATCATATAATTATGGGGAATGGGCACTCTGGTATTGTGCAGGCCTTGCGCGATGCTCGCATGAAAAAATTAGGACAAATGGCTCTATGAATATAGGAGTTGCTATTGTTACGCATAATAACGAGCAAGATATAGCCGCCTGTATTGAGAGTGTTCTATCTGCGGGTATTTCCGATATCGCGATTGTGGATAGTGCATCTAATGACGGAACGGTTGCGGAGATTACTCGCTTGGGGCGTGCCTGCGAAGATCTGCGGGAGAATCTGGGGTTCGGATACGCTGCAAATAAGGCAGCGCGATTATTGAACACGGAATATGTTCTTTTCTTGAACCCAGACGCAAAGCTTATTGGTGGTGCAATAGAGTATGCTGCACATACGATGCAAGCTATTCCCCGTGTTGGTATTGTGGGAATGTTGCTCTCCGATTCTTATATGGTTCCTGAAAAAAATTCCTATGGCGAAGAGCCTGGAATATTCAATCTACTAACAAGGCATGCATATCGAAACGTAATGCCACGTATGCCCGTCTCTGTTGGTTGGGTCTCTGGCGGAGCACTTCTTATATCAAGGGAATTTTTTGAAAAATTGGGAGGGTTTGATGAAGGCTTTTTCTTGTATTGGGAGGACATCGATTTGTGTCATCGGGCTCGCGCAGAAGGACGTGTTGTTATGCTTGATCCTCGGGCATTAGTAGTCCACCGGCGAGGGGGTAGTAAATTAAATAAAAAGAAAAAGACTCTGATATACGACGACTCGGCTGACAGGTACTATAAAAAGCACTACCCTATTTATATATGGAAGCTTCAGAGATTCTTGCGGAGTATTTACCGATTGCTACGACCACGGGTCTCTTAGTTGCGGCATGTGTCTTTGGGATGATATTTTCCCTGAAAGCTTCGATCACCGGAGTTTATCTATCGTTATTTTTAGGACAACTTATCCGCATCCCGCTGCAGGGGCAAGGGGGTGGTCTTTTGGTGAGTGATATTGCGGTTCTTGTCTTTTTATTATCCTTATTCGTATCTCTATTAAGGGGAGAATTGCCTTTCTATACTAAGAAGATTTTTTTAGCGTCTATTGCTATCTCTCCGTTTTTGCTTTGGGGGTTAGCAGTACTTGTGGCTCACGTGGGGGTATACCAGATGGTAGATATTCGTATTTCTTTTCTGTATTGGATCAGGCTTGCCGTGGTGCTTTCATTGCTCCCGGCAGCCCTTATTGCAACCTCTCTGCCCAGTATTTTTTCTAGCATGAAAAAGGGGTTCGTGTATCTCTATGGAGCATTGCTCGTTGCTGGATTTGTGCAGCTATTCTTTCTCCCCAGCCTTGCTGGATTTGTGGACAACGGTTGGGATCCGCATATTGATAGGATGGTTTCAACGTGGCTCGACCCTAATTTTTTGGGGATATTCTTTGTAGTATTTCTCCCTATATTTTTGTATTGGATGCCGCATAAAGTTTCTGCAATCACTCGAATTTTTTGGTTGTTTTTTGCGGTTGTAGCCATCGGTTTAACGGAGTCTAGAAGTTCTTATCTTGCTCTTTTGGTTGCGGGTTTATGTTGCGGAATTATTTGGGTATTTTCATCTAAGATTTCTGGAAACTGGAAGAAAGCAATTGTGCCCGGAGGTGTGTTGTTAGTTATTATTTTTTCCGGAAGTATTACCCTCCTTCGAGAACGGGCATATCAAGTTTTTTTTCATGACCCAACAATAGCACTCAGGGCGGAGTCTTACCGATCTGTCTGGAGATTTTTGGTTAGTCCAAATATGTTGTTCGGTGTCGGGTATAATGCGTATCAATTTGCTGCAGCAAATGAAAATCTCGTATCTAGTTTCTCTGTACACTCGCGCGCAGGGTCTGACAACAGTATTTTTACTATTCTGGTGACTACCGGGATGGTTGGAGCTCTTCTATTTTTTACCCCCATGCTCTTGGGGGTGGTATTCCATATACGGCGCTGGCTTTTTATGCGGAGTTACAACTCTCTCTTCTTTGTTTGGGCAACTATTGCCCTGCTTGTGCATGCTCAATTCGTAAATAGCATCTTATATCCTCACGTCCTTATTCCGTACATTATCTTCGCAGCGCTTACTCTATGATATATACGCTTATTACAATTCTGGCGGGGCTGCTTCCTTTATACGTCGTAAGGTTTTCAATCGCTGGAATTCCTACAAATCTTTTTGAGGTTATGGTTTGGAGCGTTCTGCTTATTGCTCTTAGCAATCCAAGGTTTCGAAAATATCTCTTGGGCGCCATGCTTGGCATTTCCTTTGTGTATAGAGTGTGGGTCATTTTATTTGTTGTCGCTGCGCTTTTGGCAACTTTTTATTCTCCTGTTTTACGCTCTAGTTTGGGTATTTTGAAAAGTTGGATTGTGACTCCTATTATGTTTAGTTTTTTACTGTATCTTGTGGGGATTAAACGTGGGCGTAAAGAAATACTCTATTCTTTTGTATGTTCTGGTTTGGTTGTTGCACTGATCGGACTATCTCAGATCCGTAACTTTGAACGCATTGCCGCGTTGTACGATGTTCCGAATTCTCTTGCGCTGTTTCTTGCTCCAATAGCGGTTTTATCTATATGGCTTTGGATACGCGGGCGGGATCGTTTTTATGGAATAGGCGCAATTTTTCTTTTAACTGCTATTATTGCAACCCAGTCTTTCGGTGCTATGGCCGCAATAATTGGATGCCTTATAGGTGGCCTCATCTTTTCTTGGCGCACAGTACCCTCCGTGAGTGCAAAAAAATTGATATTGGGGCTACTTCTTACGGTTTTGTGTGCAGGCGCAGTGTTTTTTGCTTCAGGGCGTTTGCACTATATTCTTCTTCCTTTATCGGATAGATCTTTTGGAAATTCTGTAACGGTTCGATTGCAGTTATGGGACATTGGAATACGGCTTATCCAAAAAAACCCTCTTCTAGGGGTTGGCTTGGGGCAATTTGAACAGGCGTATCAAGCAGAGCTTCATGGGCTTTTTAGTAAGCAGCGGGCTGGTCTATGGAACGGATTATATGTATTGCAACACGAATTCGTATTTCGAGATCCGCACAACTGGATACTTTCCTTTTACCTTAATATGGGGCTTTTGGGGCTTGTAAGTTTTGTTGCATTAAATTCTTTTGTTATAGGGGCGTGGAGCCAGGCAATAAAACACGCAGACATATATCAGCAAGCAAGCATTCTAGCCGTGGTGTGTATGCTGTTATTTGGACTTGTTGATACAATCTACTGGAAAAATGATCTCTCTGCCCTATGGTGGGCATTCTTTACACTCAGCTTACTTCCCACCCTTCATCGTATTCCTAGAGCGTAGGAAGGTTATCTGGGCTTCCGAATGAGTCGGGATTATCTAGGTCTTCAAAAGATCCACCAGAACTATCGAAGTCTTCAAAGTTTTCGAAGGAATTACCGTCACTATTAAAATTCTGCATTGCTCCCGAAGGGCTATCAAGCGCTGAGCCCTCCACAGGCCCGAGCGTAGGTTCTTTCGCGTCTTTCCCTAAGTAGTTGTTGATTGTATTAAGTATGACAACTGATATAAGGGCTAGAAATATTCCAGCCAATGCTGCAATTATTATTTCTTTTGCGGTTTCAATTTGCTTCCCATTTCCAGCTGCTGTCATATATAAGTATCCGCCAACAGTGATACTAATAAGGCCAATAATAACTAAAATTGCAATTACGGCATTTGTGGCTAGGTTAATAAATTTAAGGATGGGTTCAGGATCGCTGGCAAAGCTATCGATTGTTGTGTCGCTGGGAATCCCTGGCAGGCCTACTTCAAATTTTCCAAACCCGCTCGTTTGGGCTGTGCTGCCAGATTCTTGGGCCCTTAAAGCAAGGGGGCTGGTAGCGCAGAAAAATATTAGAAGTATAAATGTAAAAATTATTGAAAGCTTGGACATATTTGCATTGTTATATAGTCTACAGCAGTACCGACATACGTATCGCAATACCCCTTAAGTGCTCCTATGAAAATTATAAAAAATATCGTCATACAGAATGCTAATAGTATGAGAGAAATAATTATGATTCCAGTGATTCCTAATTTTCTTCCTATAAATCGGCCTAGAAAAAATCCAATACCTGTACCTAATACGGGTATGATTGATCCAATAGCGCTCCCAGCAGTTGCTCCAGCCTTACTTCCAAGCTCAGTATTTGCGCGCTTTATTGATCCGGCTTTTAGCATCGCAAGTCGTTGTTTATATTGAGATTGTTCCGGGACAGTCTCGGGCTCTTCTTGTGGTGCGGTTGATTGAAATAAGCCTTTTCGAACTTCTTGTTGAATATTCTGTTTTCTATATCGTGCTGTATTTAGTGCGGTTGATCGCATTTGCTCGGTTTGTGAAATAGAAGCTGCCATATAGATTGGTTACGCTTGGCCGCCAAGCTCTTTCTTGGCCGCTTCGATTGCAAGGATTTGCTGAGGGTCGGATGTAATTACCTGGTCTTCCGCATAGCTGGCGACAACCTTAATGGCAACATGCTTAAGGCCTGCGAAAAATATTCCCTCGCCCACATCGCTCTCAAGTAAGCGAAACTTTTCGTGGTCTGTGAGATAAAACAATTCAGATAGAGCATCGATTGCCGCAGGAGACTGGCGCAGGAGAAGTTGGATTGAGGAGTTTGTAACAATTGGTTTGCCATATTTTGAGCCCAAAAAGTCGGAAATATCTTGTGTGATCGTAGTTACGCCCAGGTAGTATTTTCGAGCTCGTTTTGCCATGGAGAACAAGAATTTCGCAGACTCTTCGTTTCGCATCATGATCCAGGCTTCGTCTACCACGAGAATTCTTCGCTTGAGCTGGCTTCTAATTCTGTTCCATATAAAGCCAAGAACTACGTACATGGCAATTGGGCGAAGCTCTTCTTCCATGTCTCGAATATTAAATACAATGAGCTGTTGATCGAGGTCGATGTTTGTAGCCCTATTAAATACTCCGGCAAAGGTACCCTCTACGAATCGCTGCAATCTTGTTGCTACATTCTTCCCACCTTCCATGTCTTTTGTAATGTTGTAGAAATCTTGAAGCGTTGGAACTTCTGGTTTTGTCCACCTTGCACCGCGCGTAATATCTTTTAATGCGTAGGTTTCCCAAAGCGCTCCGTCTACGATTGATTGCTCTTCTGCGGAAAGCCCCTCAACCATCAGTGATATAAGCCCAATAAGCCTCGTGATATTTTCTCGGAGTACGGCTTCGGGATTTTCATCCTCCCCTAGTTCTGGTAAGTCGAATGGATTGATACGATGGTCAGAAGAGATGGCGATTTGGAGGTACGCTCCACCGACTGCTTCCGCCAAGTATCGGTATTCTTGTTCTGGGTCGATGACAATAATTTCTGTACCGAACATGAGGCTTCTGAGAATTTCTAATTTTACAGTATAACTTTTTCCGGCACCGGATTTTGCAAAGATAACCATGTTGGCATTTTCTAGGCTGAAGCGGTCGAATAGAACCAAGCTGCTGTTATGGAGGTTGATTCCGTATAGAACACCAGAGTTGCTCGTAAGATCGGAACTTACAAACGGAAAGCTTGTTGAAAGCGGCGAGGTGTTCATGTTTACGTTTACTACAAGGCCATCGTGCCCTAGCGGTAGCGTAGAGGTGAATCCTTGTTCCATTTGGAATAGGGCTGGTTTTGCGTAAATGAGCCTTCCTTCTAGTAAAACCTCTACTTGAGACAATATTTCATCAAGCTCTTCTTCGTTATTCGCATACATGGTTATGTATAGCCCGTATTGGTAGAAGCGTTCAGTTCCCTGCACGAGGCGATCACGAAGCTCTTCAATATCCTGGTATGCAGTCTCTAGTTGAGGGTCACGAACTTTTCCTTGTTCAGCTTGCATAGAAATAGAGGTAGAAACCTGGGTTATTCTTTTTCGTAATTCTTTCAAAATTGTTGCAGAGTCTTGCGGGTAAATAAACATTGCAACATCAAACTCCACGTCAAAGTTTACGATCGATGCAAACCAATTCGTGTCGAGGTATCGAGGGTATGTGGTAACAAAAACAGTCGTTGCAAATTTCCCATCGATTTCTAGTGATTTTGTTTTTACCTTAAATGCAGAAGGGGCAATAATATCTCGTAGCGAAGAAACGCCTTTATCGAACTGTTCAATAACAGGATCTTTTGTTTCTTTTTTAGCTGGAGTTTTTTGAAAAAAAGATGGCAGTTTCATAGGGGTGTATCTGTTTCCTGAACTGTGAGCTTGTCTACGTTTCGCAATCTTTGGTTTCGGGAGGTGGAGGGGTTGAAGTAGTTGTAGAATAACTCGATTAATTCCTGGGTTTTTAGCGGCACTACTCGCAGCCCGATGCCTCGCAGTCCAATTGCAACCTGCTCTACCCTATGCATAAGCTGAGTTTTGTTATGTTCAAATTCAATATCGTTCATTTTCCCCTTTCCGGCAGCTCCTTTTGCCCCTTTTGTCATTCTGGAGAAGAATCCTTCTTTTTTATCTTGTGTTACTGCGAAGGGAATAGTTACAAAAAATGTTTTTGTCATAATATTACTTCCTTTTACGAGTTCCGAGACGAAGTTAATATATTCCGTCATCTGGAGATGAAGGAGCTCATTTTTTTGCAGGTCGCGCAGGTGCTTAACCTCCTCCAGGTAGGGCGTGATGTCCATCTTTCGGGAAGATATTGTAAGTTGAATTGGAAAATCTAACGAGTTAATAAAGTCTTGATATGCATATACGATAGCATTTTGCTCATCTTCAGACTTCAGTGCGAAGTTTACAGAAGAAATCATGAGCACTGCGCGCATGGTGTTATCTTTTAATATAACAATCCCATCTCGTAACTCAGAGATATTGATGAGAGTTTGGCTCGCTTTCCCCTTTGAACGAGGTGCCATCATGTCGAACATCGCCATATCTTGCTATTGTACCATGAGAGGGTCTGGAATATCCTCTTTGCTTATATTTCCTGTTGTTTCCAGTGACTGCGCAATAGCATCAAGAGAAGATGCGGGGCGCGTGAGCGCAGAATTTGTGCGATTGCCTGCTGCAATATCCCATTCTGGATCAACAATTTTAAAGGGCTGGTTTTTCTGCCTCCTCCAAATATACAATTGCCCCTTTGAAGCGTATGCGATGGATGCAAAGAGCACTTGGGTGAATGTTTTTCCATATATTTTTAAGTGCGCAAACACTGCCGCAACACCAAGAACTGGGATTGCGATAGTAATAAAGAGTGATAAGTCGGAATAAATATATACAGGAACCAAGAGCATAACTGCTACTACGTACGTTAAGAACTGTCTTAGTGTAAATGGACCAACTATTTTATCTTCAATGTCGGTAAATTGTGGTACTTGAAAGCGCATGGGTACTAATTATGTAAAACGAATAGGCTCTATCGGGGATGGTGGCATTTTGGGAGGTACTGGGCGCCGTGGGGGTAGGGACGGCTGTATGGGCTTCGGGGGTAATTGTGTTTGGGGCGGCTTTGCGGCTATTTCTTTGAGGTTAAGAACATTTTTCATACCAGAAGATGCTGCCTGTGCAGTTGTACGCGATGGCACGCTACTCCCCTTTTGCTGACTGGATTGATCGTTGAGCTCTGCTTTAATTGGCGCTAGTACATCATGCTCTATTTCCGTTGCCATCTTTTGCGCAGTATCGATCGGTAATTGGAGTTCTGTAGACAGAATAGACGGAAGTTGAGCTATGGTCTTTTTGCCAATTGCGATTTCCAGGATGGCAAACGCAATATGAGGGGCTGTCTCTGGGCTTACGTTGTACGTTTTTGCTATTCCCCGTATAAACGCTCCTGTGTCGTCGGAGAACAACATAAGTTGCATCTTTTGGTGAAGAGTAAATATTTTCTGAATGTAACTACCTCGTTCTTGTTCTGGGATAAGAACGAGAGAATTAATAGGGATTGTCTTAAGTGCGATAGTATCCATGGTTTATTTTTTATCTAATTCGTCTACTGTTTTAATCATTCTTTCAAGAACCGCTGTCTTGTCTTTTCCGTCAGGCACAGATTTTTGAACAATTTGCTGTAGTTGTGCCATTTGCGTTGAGCTAAGCGAAGCAATATGGTCTTTGTTCTGTGCTAACGCCATCCTTTGTGCTTGCGATCCACTTTTCATGATAATTTCAATATTCGCATTCCGCTCCTTTTCATTATTACCTAAGGCCCCTACAACATGACCCTTTTTAAGCTGTGAGGGCATAAGTGCTAATTCTTCTGATGGGGCAGTCATAAGTTGTCCGGTTTCATTGTCCATTAGCTCTCTAATATTAGTAACATCTTTTTGTAAAGAGCTATTAAATTTCTCCGTAAGCGCGTTTGCCCCTGCTGAAGCCCATGAAGACTTGCCTGTTTTTATGTTACCTTTGTCGTCTCGTAGGCCATATCCCATGAAGTCCCTAATAGGTTTAATTACGGGAGCATTTTTCAGGTTTGCCCCCGCTGCATTGTAGATGTCGCGTCCAGCATTTTTAACCCCTGTTCCCGCCATACGAGCCCCTCGCTCGGCCGCCAATAATCCAAGTGCGGGTAGTACCCCTCCTGTAAGTACTCCTCCCACAGCAAGGGCGGCGCGAGGATGTTTTGCAGCAAAGCCCATTACGGCACTAGAGCCCGCCCCTGCCGCATTTTTGCCAGCGATATGTCCCCCATAAAGCAAGGCTATAGCAACGCAAAATTGAGCAACTTGTGGCAGTATCCCGGCATCATCGGGAATGTTAACGGTGCTTATTTTTGTGATAATAATCATAAAAAATAAAACGATCGGACCATAGAGCACCCATTTAATGAAATAGCTCCACCATTTAATGGAAAAATCCTTTGTTTGCGGGAGGACCATGGCGAGATACGCTATGGGTGAGAATATAAGTAATATAAGGAGTGCAACGTATCGGACAAAGAGATTGAGTGCAATAATTAATAACCCTAATGTAAGGGCAAGGCGTACGATGGTGCTCTGTAGTCTTGTAAGTACGATCCCCGCATATCCCTTTGCCTCACTTGTTTGTCCTAGGATTGTGGCGCTAGAGGTTTCTATCGTTTTCGAGTGTTCTAGTATTTCGCTTATGAGTTTGCCATCGCTAACTTCCCCCCCTCCTACAAAACGTAGCTCTATTGCCATAACCAGGCGAGATGCATCGATTATGAGTCCTCCAATAACGAGGCTGAAATTTACCAGAAGCGCTCCCATGAGAAGCTTGGGTAATAAGCGTTGGACAGAAGTAGAAACCGACTCTAAGCGAAGTGTTGTTGCAAGCGCTATATAGAGAAGCACAAAAATAAAACCAAGGTTGGTGATTCCCTGAATAAAAGGCCAGCCAGCTTTTACGATATCGCTCTGAATAAAAACGCCATGCTGAAGAATTGTTAAAAATAGCTTGCTTGTTAGCCCTTCCATGAGCCAGCTTATTGTTGCATCAACAAAGTCAAAAAGATTATTAATAACAGCGGCGAATGGGTCGTTCCACCAGCTTGAACTGTTTGCCGCGGTATCGGCTGCAATGATATTGCTCGATATGTCGGGTGGGCAAGAAAACGTATTTGTATACCAATCTCGGAACGTTTCAAAGCCGTCGTCATCGGTATATTTCATTTCCTCTTTCTCTAGGTTGTCTTTTGGGATGAAAAATGTAAGCCCCGCATGAGTACTTTCGTATGTCCATGTTAACGTGTTGTAATCACCTACTTGGGCGGTCACGAGGAGACATCCTTTTTGAGTTAGTTCCGCACTAGAAAAAGATGTGATTTGAATATTGGGTCCCTTGGAGCCAGACATTGTTATTGGCGCAGCATGAGCAGAATTTGCAGCAAATAGTAAGAGGAATAATCCTAATACAGAAATATGTCGGAGCGTGATTTTCATATTGTTTTATTATTTACGCAAACATTTAGCGTAGGGAATAATGAGCAAAGTACGTTCGAGATTGTGAAGCGTTCTAAGACTTGATCAAGTTGAATACAAAATGCACATGACATTTCGGAGGAGTCTGCTAGATTTCCTTTTCGATATGTATTATCCGTTAGGGCTAATAATCCATCATGAAGACCCCTTTCCCTATTGGGGTTAATTAAGTTTGCATTGGGCGAAAGGGCAGTATCTGGAGGGTTGTCGTAATAATCGCGATATAAGTTATAGAGCTCTGTTGAAATACCAGCAACTTGCGGGGTTCCTGATGATGGGTTTGTTACAAATATGAGCGGTGGGGTTGGTGCGGGTGATGGCGGAATTGCGACCTTGTCAGTCTCAATAATTCGCGTATCTCCGGGGTCTCCGATAGCGGCTGGGTTTGCGCTTTTTTGGCTCGTTGCTGCCGCTGTTTGGAGGGCTGCAAGAGAGCTAATTGTATCAAGTTTTGCGCTTACTGGAGTTGTGATGTTTGCAATTAACCCTCCATCTCCATTAGGAGATTCGGCAACCAGCTTGTAGTCTGCAACTGCTGTTGGGTTTTGAGTGTAATGCTGAAACGCAACAGCTTGTTGATATGCCTTTTGCCCAACGGAATATAGTTTTGAGGGCAAACTTGATATTTGATTAAGTTTGCGAACATATTCGCTTGCAGACGTGTTTTCCGGAACGCTAGGTATTCCATTTTTATCGAATGTTAATTCTTCGAGGGTATCAGGGTCTATCTCTATATCGTTTAATGCGTTGCCCGTTACTATACTCATAAAATTCAATGCGTCGGGGTTGCCTTGAATATTTTTATTGAGGCCGGCTAAGGCCGGAGAATTCGGTCGAGGTATTCGGTATACAGGGTCGCTTGTTGTGTTGTTTGGATCCGCAATTTTTTGGCGCAAGGCTGTTTCACTAGCAAGTCCAGATGAAAGAGCAGAATTTACGGCGACATCGAGCTTTCCAGACTCTGTTGCTGGTTGTGTTATAAATGCTTTATTCTGCTGCTGACTGCGGCCTAGTCTTCTATTACACTGAACTCTTCCCAAACCTCGTTCGCAGAGTGTACGAGCAAGTTCATCTTCTGATCGTCTTGTTGTAGTTTCAAGGGCGAATTGATTAATAAGGTATGCAGTCCAGAGGTCGTTTCCTTCGAGGGTTATACCTCTGCTCAAGATTGCGGGTAAATCTGTTCTCGTGGAATTAATAACCGGATTTTGCTCCGCTACAAAAGTTCTATCTCCTGGTTGCGGACTTGTTCTTGCTACAGTAGAGGACCTTCTTGCAAGGAGGACGGCACGGCTGTATTGATTATTTGAGACTGGCTCTACGAAATCTGCCTGATTAAGCGCAGCGAGGGTGTTGTAAAAAAGCTGTTCTTGGGCCCGGTCAGTATAAAATACTGCATGCGGATCTGCGTATGCAGATGGCGAAAATACTGTGATGCCGAAAAAAATAAGAGCGATAACTACTGCTCTAAAAGTATGGCGAAAAAAATAAAAGATAGTTACAGGCATACGACCTAAAGTATGACAGGATTATACCACGTTTTACTTGATGTCGTATTTACTTTCGAGGGCAAGAATATTGTTCGATACTTCTGTGAATATTCCGTTTAGGTCTGCAAGATTTTTTTGCCCAATAAGACCCCCTACAAGATCATTTCGCATTTCTTGGAGTAGTTGAATGCTGCTCAGTAATGACTGGGTTGCTTGAATAAGTTTTGTGTGAAGTTCGAGTGATTCTTTAGGTGTTTTTACGCTTTTAAATATTTCTAAATTTTTCTCAATAGAGGCACGAATAGGAACAATTGCTTGGAGCTCCTCGTTGCTTTGTTGTTTTGCTAAAGCCTCGGTAATCATGTCTCCTGTTACGGTTGCAATTTCTTTATTTTGAACCGGAGATATGGAGTCGAGGTATGTTTGAATTGCTTTCTTCCCTGACGCACTTGTAGTTTGGATTGTGCCAGCTGGAAGTTCTGGTAACAGCGGGCCACGGTTTGCATCTACGAAAGCTTCTAATGCTTTTTGATCCAGCACTTGTTCTTTTGTGCTATCTGCTGGCAATGAGTCGACATATTTTTTTGTGTACCCCGTAAGTGATTCTTGTGCCGTATCTACAAAAGTTGATAATTCTTGTTGGATAGTAGGGTCTTGGGTTGGTTCTGGGAGCAATGCAACAGGGGTAGGCGTTGTAGTCGCTTGCGGGGCTTTGTAAGCAGAAATTCCAAACTCAACGGCTTTCCATATTCCGATAAGAAGAATGGAGCATATAAGTGTTATCCCTATAATTCGTATTCCAATTTTATTTGTAGGATTCATATAATTGTTATTGTGCTAATTCAAGAAGTCGTGCCCGTTCCTGAATTACTAGTGGATAATATTGCCTATCTATTGCGTCTAACTGTCTAAATGCTACAAGGGCTTTAACTTGATCGTTCGGATATCCTCCTATTTGATTTAGGGTGCCAGCAAGTAACTCACAATATCCAAGTAAGAGCTTATGGTATTGGGTTGCTTGTGGCGGGACTCGCAATGCTTGTAGTCTCGTTTGGAAAGATTTAACTCCTATAGCAATTGTTTCAAATCCAGATGCGTTTTGATTATCTAGGAAATTAGTTAAAGCTAGGGATAATAGGGTTTCATCAGATATTGCATCAAGGTTCCCCGCTACGGCCATATAATAATTTAAAGCTAATGGGGTCGCTTGGTCTGGGATAATTGCGGAGTCGTTTACTTTTGGAAGAACTGTTGTAATTGTTTGAGCTTCAATGAATTGATTGAGGGTTACAGGCGTTTTGTTATTATCTGGCACGGATCGTGCATACTCTTGGCTAAGGTTTTTATTTCCGCCTGTTACGTCAACAGAATCTGAGAATAGCGATTCAAATCCTTGAGCTGCGGGCGCTGAACTTGTAAGTGGAGTTACGTTTTGGCCTGGCTGGAACCCTTCGGGAAGCTTGTCGTTCGGGCTTGGAATTGTTGGGTTATGGGAAGCGGCAATTTCTTCTCCATCTTTGTAGCCATCAGAGTCTGTGTCTGCGTTAGATGGGTTTGTTCCCCAAAGTGCTTCATCTGCGTTTGAGAGTCCGTCTGCATCAGGGTCCCCTGTCGGGTCTTGCACTACTTGAGGGGTTGAAGATGCTTGCGGGAAGGAGCTTGGTGTAAGGGTTGGGGTAGGTGTGGTTTGCTGTCTGGACCGTGAAATAATAAGAGCAACAGCGCCCCCGAGGACGCCTAGGATAAGAAGAATAAGGATGCCGATAACGACGCGGCGAGACATGTACTACAGTATATCACACAGGCGCTCGTAGTCGTGTGCGGAAAGATTTTCTGGGCGTAGGGATGCAGATAGTTTAAGGGTGTTCATGATTTGCTCGATCTCTTGAGAGTCTTTCTTGTAGGCTGTTTTTAGGGTGTGCCCAATTTGTTTTCTTTTTGCTTGAAAGAATGGTTTTGCGCACGCAATAATTGCCTCACGTTTTTCCGTTGAAAGCATGGTTTGGTGAGGGCGTATTTGTACGAGTGCAGAGTGAACGGCGGGCGCAGGCATAAAGCAAGAAGGGGGTACGTTGAGAAGTATGGTCGCACTTCCCCAAAGATCAACTGCAAGCCCAAGAAGGCTCATGGAATTTTCATCATGTGCGATCCTGTGTGCCACCTCTTTTTGCATAAGAAATATAGCAGAGTGCGGGACTTCTCGTAGCTTTGTTAAGAGGCGAATTATCATGCCGGAAATATTGTAAGGTATATTGCCCACGAGCTGCCAAGGAGTGCCCCACTCCCAAGAAGTTTCCTGTAAGTCGCCATGAATAATCGTGAGGTTATCTCGTAATTTTGGAGGCAGGACACTTGGTAAAACTTTTACAAAATCATCATCCTTTTCTATTCCCCGTACCGTATATCCGGAAGCTATAAGACCTTGAGTCAAAGTGCCAAGCCCTGGCCCAAGTTCTGTTAATTTTTTTGGCCCTCCTTCTAACCCAATTAGTATAGAATCAATAACCTCTTCGCATACAAGAAAATTTTGCCCAAGAGACTTAGCAGCACGAAGGTTATGTGACGATAAAAAATGCTGCAAGTTTTCCGGATTAACTAAGGGCCCTACCATACAGCAACTGTACCTATTTTCATGAAGCGTGTCATGGGAAGTATTTTAAAAAAATCTTGAACGCTTTTTATGTGTGACTAGGTTTGAGTTGAGCAGGAGTTGGCGGGAACATTTTTAACTCCGTGACCTTCAAAAACACAGGTAATGGTTTCGCCCATAATTCCAATAATAACGCCGCGTCCGAATTTGGGATGAGTGACGTATGATCCGGAAGTTGGTTGGACCATCGTTGGTTCTTCGTGAAGAAAGTCCGCGATGTCATTAGTGGGAGAAAAGCTGTTAAAAGGTGTATGTGCACTAAAAGTGTTCTCTTTAAACGAAGATATGGTTGGTGGAAGATTCTCGAGAAAACGAGAAGGTGCTTGAGGTGTCATCTCTCCCCCTCGGAAGCGATATGAGCTATGGCTTAAGGTTAATTGTTCTCGCGCACGAGTCATTCCGACATAAAAAAGTCGTCGTTCTTCCTCGAGGTCCGCAGATGAAGAAACGCTATTTTGGTGCGGTAAAAGGCCCTCTTCGCACCCAATAATAAACACATTTGGAAATTCGAGCCCCTTTGAAGCATGGAGTGTCATACAGGTAACTTTACTATCCGTTGCATTGAGCGTGTCTATATCGGAAAGAAGTGCAGTGTCTTCCAAAAATGCCTCTGTAGTGGTGTATGCGGCAGCTACGTTTAAAAGTTCGTTTATATTTTCTGTTCGATCTTTTTCGTCAGGTAGATGTTCTAAAGAAGCTAAGTAGCCCGTATTGGTAATAAGGAATCGAAGCAAATCCGATACTCGCTCATATTGAGAATCTTTTGCCTCGCGGTACGCAGCAAATATTTTTCGCAAGTCTGCGCGATCGTTTGTGTACGCAAGATATTCCCCTATAGACACTCCGGCAGACTTTGCTTCGTTATCCCATCTATCTATTGTTTTTGGACCAACTCGGCTTAAGAGGGCATCCGCAATTCGTTCGAAATGAATTCTGGAAGATGGGGATAGGTAAAAAGAAAGTATGGCGAGGGCATCTTTAACTTCTTTTCTGTCGTAGAACCGAAAACCTCCTACTATAGTGTAGGGCATTCTATGTGTTAAAAATTGTTCTTCCATAAGGCGAGATTGCGCGTTTGTTCTATAGAGGACGGCACAATCGCTCAAGGATCCCCCATCCCTTACATGGTCTCGAATTTGCTTGCATACCCATTCCGCTTCTCCTCTATCTGAGGGTAGAAGTGACAGGGAAACTTCATTTCCTGTTTTTCGGGTCGTCCAAAGGGTTTTGTGTTTTTGCCCCACATTATGTGCAATAACGCTATTTGCTGCTTCAAGGATGTTGGGTGTAGATCTATAGTTCTGCGTTAAAAGAATGGTTTTGCATCCTGGGTGGCGTTTTTCGAATTGAAGGATGTGGTCTACGCTTGCTCCTCGCCATGAATAAATGGATTGGTAATCGTCCCCCACAACGCAAATATTCTTTTCGGCCCCCAAGAGATGAGAAATAATTTCGTCCTGGATTGGGTTTGTGTCCTGGTATTCATCAACCGAAATGAATCTCCATCGAGACTGATAGAGCGCTCGTACGCTGGAATGAGAGCGTAGAATGCGGAGTGGAATGCGTAAGAGGTCGTCAAAATCATACGCGTCGTGTTCTGCGAGCATTTTTTCGTATACGGGGAAAATAGCTGCCAGCACCTCTTCCGCAGGGCTTTCCGCCCCTAGGCTCTCTGGGTTTTCAACGTATTCATGTTTGAGGCGAGAAATCATTCCTCGTATTGTTGTGGGGCTCCATTCTTTTAATGGGTAATTTGCGTCCTTGAGGGCCTTTCGGACCAATTTTTCAGAGTCTTTGGAATCCAAAATAGAGAACCCTCGAGACCGTGTGTGGAAGTGGGATTGTTCTCGAAGAAGCTTTACTCCCATGCTATGGAAGGTGCTTACTGCCTGGGGGGCCGTAAAGGAAGAGCCTAGCAATTCTCGGATTCTATGCTTCATTTCGGCAGCTGCCTTGTTTGTAAAGGTAACTGCGAGAATCTCTTCAGGGGCTGCAATACGTTGTTCTATAAGATATGCGATTCTATGCGTTAATGCCCTCGTTTTGCCCGATCCAGCCCCCGCAAGCACTAATATGGGCCCTTTCGTGGCCAATACGACCTGTTGTTGTTGCTCGTTGAGGCCAGCTAGGGATCCATGCATGGAGGCAAGTGTACTATAAATGATAGATTCTTAAAAACAACATAAGTATAATAATGTCAAGATTGACTATACCGCCCACTCCTCTACAATAGCTTTCTATGTGTCAGTGGGTACTGACAAAGATATATAAACATGCAAAACAAACCTTAAGCCCCTAAAAAAGGAGTAAGGTATTTTACAAAAGCGACAATTAAGAAAAGCGCGTTTTAGGACGCCTTCTCTATCAAAGAAGTCCGTTGTTCATATAGTGTTTTTTGGCCTAATAGCTGCTATTGCGATACAGGGTCGTATCGCAGGCGCTGGGGACCAGAACTCTTTATTGCATACATATATATCAGGTGAAGAGGTCGCAGAAGGACCTCTTGACCCCTCTGCTTACGCGCAAACAAATCTCCCGGGTACGGGTGGAAGCCACATTGCGGTTGTTGATGCCAGCGATGCAAATTTTATTACATTCGATGATGCCGAAGTTCAGTTTGCCCAAACCCTCGAAGGAAATGCTGTTGTAGCCCCTCTACAGCCCTCTATAAGCGACGAAAGCGATAATACGCCCGATGGTAGCGGGAAGACTATTAGCACGCAGGTAAAGCCATTTGTATATACAATACAAGAAGGAGATACGATTGCCGGGGTTGCGTCTAAGTTTGGAATATCTACAAATACCGTCCTTTGGGCAAACGGCTTGGGAAGCAATAACGTTATTAAGGTTGGGGACCATCTTACTATTCTCCCTACCACGGGAGTGCTTCATAAGGTTGCGAGCGGAGAAACCGTGCTTGCGATTGCTCAGGAATATAATGCAAAGGCTGCAGAGATTATCGCGTATAACGGCTTAGGGGAAGACGCAAAGCTTTCTGTGGGACAAAATATCATTGTTCCTGAAGGGTATATTGCTCCCCGAGAGGCTCCGCAGACAGTATCTCAAAATACTCGCATTGCTCGTGATCCGGACGAAAATGAACCAACTCCAGAACCACAAGATGTAAAAACTGCGGGCGACGGGTTCGTATGGCCTACAACAACAAAGCATCTTTCCCAGTACTTTAAGTGGGGTCATACGGGAATCGACATTGATAATCGTGCGCGTCCGTCTATCTTCGCTGCGCAGGGCGGAACGGTTGAATTTACTGGTTGGTTGGGCGGATATGGAAATCTTATTATCATAAACCATGGAGCTGGGCTTACTACCTATTACGCTCATTTGGACAAATTCTACGTGTCTAACGGTCAAAAAGTTGCCAAGGGTGCGGCTATTGGAAAAATGGGTTCAACCGGCCGATCTACGGGTCCTCACTTGCACTTTGAAGTACGACGATTCGGCAAGCCGATCAACCCAATGGGAATGTATTAAGGTGTATTGTTAGTAACTTCTGTGATGGCGTTTTGGCCAGGCAAGAAGTGCGAGCGCAGTGCCAAGAAGACCTATATCACGAATAATAACTGCATCAATCCCGTTTACTACAAGGATTCCGAGCAAATGGAGCGCGGCAACACTCGCGGTAATTTTAGGCCACCATCGCATAATTAAAAGTGCCCCAAGCGCAGCATCTATAAGCCCATTTACCTTTAATGCTAGGGATGGATTTATATTAAATGGAAGTGTTGCGGGTAAGTAGCCTATCCATGCATCCGGGTTCCGCAATATATCGATTCCGATCCACAGGAAGACGCTACCGAGACCAATACTAAGAAAAAGATGCGACCAGTTATACCTCCCGTAGTTCATGGGGCAAAGTATAGCATATTTTTATTGTCATTTTTACTTTGGAGCGGGTAGCGGGAATCGAACCCGCATTCTCAGTTTGGAAAACTGGAATACTACCATTGTATTATACCCGCTTACTTCCTCTGTCGGGGCGCTGGGAATTGAACCCAGTCTACATGGTCCCAAACCATGCGTACTACCGGTATACGACGCCCCGTTGCTCGAAACGATATATTATTTTACTGCCTCTTTCAAGGTTTTGCCGGGGCGGAATTTTGCTACCCGAACTGTTGGAATTTGCATCGGTTCATCAGGGTTTCGGGGGTTTACTCCCCTGCGCCCTTTGCGTTCCCTCACTTCAAAAATGCCAAATCCTGAAAGGTTAATTTTCTCATCTTGAGAGAGCTTGTCGATGATAGTCTCGAGAAATGAACTTACAATTAACTCCACGTGCTTTCGTGGCATGCGAGTCATGTCTGTTACTTTATCGATGAGAATTTGCTTATTTAACATAAAGATTGTGGCTTAAGTGAGCGATATTAATCATTCTGCAGGATGCGGCGAATTTGTGCAATGGCAATCGTCTTTCCTGTAGAAGGGTCTATTTCGAGGAAGAGGGCCCCTATTTCCATTGGCCCCTCTTCTGGAGGCTCCATCTTGGATCGTAATTGGGTTAAGAATTGCTTCAGTGGAGCTTTCTTATCCATTCCAATAATGGAATCGTGCGCACCGTTCATGCCAATGTCTGTGAGATACCCCGTGCCTTTTGGTAATATGTGTGCGTCGGCGGTTGGTACATGGGTGTGTGTGCCCCATAGAGCAGATATACGCCCGTCCGCGTACCATCCTAGTCCCCGTTTTTCGCTTGTTGCCTCTGCATGAAAATCGACAAGCTTAATAGCGGCTCGGGCTACAAGCGGATCTTGTAATATTTCATCAAGGGCATGAAAGGGGTTATTAGGCTGATTTTTAAACATGACTTGCCCCTGAAGGTTAATAATGGCAACTTCGTATGCGCCAAGCTGGAGCACCTTATATCCTTTCCCGGGTACATTGCTCGGGTAATTTGCGGGGCGCACGATAGGCATAGATGAATCTTGTAAAATATCGATTCCTGCTGCGTTATCCCATGCATGGTCGCCAGTAGTAAATGCAAAAGCTCCCCAAGAAAGCGCCTCTTTCATTGTGTCGGGAGAAATTCCTTTTCCGTGCGCCATGTTCTCAATATTTACAATAACGGCATCGGGTGCGTATTCTTCCCGCAGTGCCGGAAGTGCTTTTGTAATTGCTCGCCTACCGAGAGATCCTACGACGTCGCCAAAGATTAAAAATTTCATAGAAGTTTTCTTATGATACTGGGAGAACGCGCCATTTACCATCCTGTAATACAATATGGCCCGCAATTTCAAAACCGGAAGCTAATTTGTGCCCTCCTCCACCTAAGCGTTTTGCTATTTTGCTTACGTCTATTCCCTTGTGCGGTTCAGATCGCAGGCTCCCCTTAATTTTTCCTGGTTCATATTCCACTAGTAGCATTGCAAATGATGTTTCTGGGAGGGTATTGAGCATACTGACAACTCCTGAAAGGTCGTCGAGTGTCGCGCCGCATTGGTCTAAATCCTCTTTTGTAATAATTGCTACACTTGCGCCTGTTTTTTCACTTACGAGAATACGAGATAGTGCCCGACCCCATATTCGAAGGCCCGATAGATCCTTCTTCTGGTACGTCTCGTGTGCAATATGCGAAAGTCGTGCGCCTTTTTGCATTAAATAGGAAGAAATTTGGAGAATATCAGGAGTTACAGAGTCATGCATAAACGACCCGGTGTCAGTAAAGATGCCGGTAAGCAGGCAGGTGGCAATGTCTGGGGTAATTGAAACGTCTAGAGCAAAGAAGAGGGGGAATAAAATATGAGCAGTAGCGCTTGCTTCGGGGACAACGAGGTTGATAGAGGTTTTTCTTGTGTTGTCGTAGTGGTGATCTATTGTGATAACTCGGTCCATTGCGAGCACTTCTTGCTCTATATGGGTGCGTGGCAGTTGAGTGTAGTCTAAAAGAATAACAGTATCGTACTGGCTCATATCTGGTTTTACGGTAGTAAGCCTGTCGTATCCGGGGAGAAATTCAAAAAAATCAGCTGCAGGGTCTGGAATATAGACCGTTGCTTCTATGCCCTTTGAATTTAAGGCATGAAGCACGGCCAAAGATGACCCTAAAGCGTCTCCATCGGGGTGCTCATGAGTGCCAATTAACACTCGCTTTGCTGTTGCGAGCGTGGCGACGATTTCATGAACCGTTTCTTGATACGGCTCAAGCAGTTTATACGTCATGTTCAGTTTCGATTTCATTGAGCTTCTTGTTAATGATATCCGCGTAATCTAGCCCGCTATCATACTTAAAACGAATACGAGGCAGTGGGCGAAATTCCAATGATCGATTGAGTGATCCTTGAATATCGTACATCTGTTGTTTTAACAATTCGAGCGTGGCCTCCGCTTGTTCTGCGGGAGATATATAGAGCCAAATGTCACTAAAGCGTAAATTGGGAGTTGTTTCTACGTGCGAAATAGTAACAAGCGCACCCATAGGCAAGTCTGCTTCCTTAAGAAGAATATCGCCCACGGTTCTTTGGAGATGCCGGTTAATTTTATCTATTCGTTTGGACACGAGAGTTGTTCTAGGTGTATTACAGGGTGTTCACTTTCTTCACTTTTGTTTCTCGAAGTATTTCCAGTACGTCCCCTTCTTTAATTTTGCCCTTTCCTTCAATGGTCATACCTACCTGGTCGCCTACTTCGGCTTTTTGGAGTGGGCGCTTTTCTTTCTGAAGTTCTACAATGACGCCTCTGCCAATAATTTCCGCAGCAGCTTCTTTATTCGTTTTGTCTTTGCGTTTGATGATAATTTTTGCATTCGGTTCTACGATTCCTTCTGCAACTTCTCCTCCTACGATTTTTTTGCGCGGCGTAGCAAAGAAGACCTTTAAAATTTTCACGCGGCCAATATCTTCTGTAACGATATCTACTGGTAGTCGTTCATCTATTTCCTTTCGTACGTCTTCAGAAAGCTGGTAGATAATATTAAATATGCGTACAGGCACCTTTTCTTTGTCTGCAAGCTTTTGGCTCATTCCGGCAATGTTTACGGTAAATCCATAAATAATCGCTCCCCCTGCTCGGGCGGTTAATACGTCAGAATCTGAAATAGACCCAACGTCTGATCGTAATATGGAAAGTCGAACCTCTGGCGGCACCATAGCTGTAATAGTCTGCTCTAGAGCCTCTAGAGAGCCCTTAGAGTCTGCTTTTAGCACAATAGCGAGGGTTTTACGTTCGTCCCCATCTTCTGAGCGAGCCATGCGCTTTAGAGGGGCTCTGCGCTGGGCAGCTTTAGAGATTGCTTCGCCTTGGGCTTCTACTGCCTGCAGAATATCCCCTGATTGCGGTACATCTTTTAACCCTATGATTGTAATTGGCATAGAGGGCGTAGCTTTCTTAATTGGGCGTCCGCGGAAATCTTTAATCATGCGCACTTTGCCTGTTGCTTTTCCGACTACTACGTCGTCCCCTACATGGAGCGTTCCCGTATGAATCAGTGCTACGGCAATTGTCCCCACACTCTTGTCGAGTTTGCTTTCAATAACAGTACCGAGCGCAGCTCGTTCTGGGTCTGCCTGTACATTCTGTACGTCCGCGGTAAGTAAAATCATTTCAAGAAGTGTGTCGATTCCTTCTTTCTTTAGAGCTGATACTTCAACCATAACCGTCTTTCCGCCCCAGTCTTCTGGCTGGAGGCCTATTTCCGATAACTCTTTCTTTACGCGTTCTACGTTTGCCTCCGGGCGATCAATTTTATTAATAGCGACAATAATCGGTAGACCCTCTTTTTGGGCATACGTGGCAGCGTCTTTGGTTTGTGGTTGCACTCCGCTATCTGCCGCAACAACAAGCACGACTATATCAGCAAGAGATGCGCCGCGTTGGCGCATGAAATCAAAAATTTCGTGCCCAGGAGTGTCAATAAAAGTAATAGTTCGTCCTTTATGGTCTGCTTGGTAGCTAGAAATCGCCTGAGTAATTCCTCCTGCTTCTCCTGCAACGACGTTTGTTGAGCGAATGGTATCAAGGAGGGTAGTCTTTCCATGATCAACGTGGCCCATAATAGTCACAACGGGCGGTCGAGGTTTTTGTTTCGCGGGGTCTTCTTTCTTTAAAATTTCATTTAGTTTTTCTGGTGTGAGTACGTCTTTTTCAAGCTCTTCTACGCTTTCTGTGGTTTTGTAGCCTAATTCTTGGGCAATAATTGCCGCAGTATCGTAATCAAGGTCGTCGTTCAAATTGGCTAGTACTCCGTTTTTGAGGAGCGTGGAAAGAATATTTCCAATAGGTAATTCTAGTTTTACTGCCAAATCTTGTACGCGAACAATAGAGGGTAAATCGATTGTTTTGCCTTTAAGTTGCGCTCTACGTTCTTGTTCGTTTAAATATCCGCGTACGCGAGCAATTTCAGATTGATCAAGGTTCTTTTGCCCTTCCGCAATACGAACTCCAACCTCTTTTAATAGGAACATGAGCTTTCCTTCGGTCAGCTTCAGTTCTTGGAGAACGTCCACAATTTTCCGCGTATTCTTGGAGGGGAATCTTCGCTTTATCATAAGGTCCAACTATACCGTATACAAAGCCAAAAGTCCAGGAAACAGCTGTATAATGGACTTATTGTGCCATTCGACTAATAATCTATCTATACAGGAAGCGTGCCAGAGTGGTTGAATGGGCTAGTTTCGAAAACTAGTAAATCCGAAAGGGTTTCAGAGGTTCGAATCCTCTCGCTTCCGCCCAACAAAAAATCCCCTTACGGGGATTTTGTTATGTAATTTCGGTGCAGTGTATGCGGCATCGGCCTACTCTTGCTAAAGTATTAATTCTAACTACCATCGGCGCTGAAAGGCTTAACTGCTGTGTTCGGAATGGGAACAGGTGTTTCCCTTTCGCTTGAGACACCGCAAACGCTGCATCGAAATTACCTCATATTATGTGGGTAACGAAAATTGGTTCCATTGCTTGTATACCATACTTGATCACGCTTAGATACTAATAACGTATTACTAGCCCAGCATTTGATACACAGATGATTGTGACATGCCTTCCCTGACTTATACTTTATTTCTTTTTTGTTGGGTTGCGAGGAAGTACGAACCGTTTCAGTTCACGTCAAGTGAAATAAACACGTATTCATACAACTGGACTCATTAGTAT
>CAZZHI010000001.1:2356-3324 GCA_964654145.1 uncultured Candidatus Saccharibacteria bacterium | reverse complement strand
GAGTCTCATACGAAACCTGGTCTTGGAGTGGGCTTCGCGCTTAGATGCTTTCAGCGCTTATCACCAGCCCAACGTAGCTACCCAGCAATGCCAAAGAACTTGACAGCTGGTACACCAGAGGTTGGTCCCTTCCGGTCCTCTCGTACTAGGAAGGACGCTCCTCAAGTTTCCACGCCTGCGACAGATAGGGTCCAACCTGTCTTGCGACGGTTTGAACCCAGCTCGCGTACCCTTTTCATTGGCGAACAGCCAAACCCTTGGGACCTTCTTCAGCCCCAGGATAGGACGAGCCGACATCGAGGTGCCAAACCTCCCCGTCTATGTGGACTATTGGGGGAGATAAGCCTGTTATCCCCAGAGTAGCTTTTATCCGATGATCTTCCGCTCTTCTATATGAGAACGGTCGGTTCACTAAGCTCCACTTTCGTGTCTGCGCGACATGTATGTCTTGCAGTGAAGCCAGCTTATGCCTTTGCACTATCGGCACGGTTTCCATCCGTACCTAGCTGACCTTATAGGCTCCTCAGTTACTGTTTATGAGGAATCCGCCCCAGATAAACTACCCGCCAGGCACTGTCCGGGTGGTGGATTCACACCACGCCGTTAGACGCGTCAAACATAAAGGGTGGTATCTCATATTGTGACTCAGGTAACGCCGAAGCGCACCGTCATAGTCTCCCACCTATACTGAGCATTATGCTCGACGAGCCAATACCAAGCTGTAGTGAAGCTTCATGGGGTCTTCCCGTCTAGCCGCAGGGTGGCGGCATCTTTACCGCTATTGCAATTTCACCGGGTCCCTCGTTGAGACAGTTCCCCAGTCGTGACTCCATTCGTGCGGGACACAACTTACGTGCCAAGGAATTTCGCTACCATAGGACCGTTATAGTTACGGCCGGCGTTCATCGGCGCTTGGCCCACTCGCGTTAACGAGCGGGTTTAACGTTCCGACACTGGCCAGGAGTCAG
>CAZZHI010000001.1:1213-2346 GCA_964654145.1 uncultured Candidatus Saccharibacteria bacterium | reverse complement strand
CAGCTCCTATACATCCTCTTGCGAGTTAGCAGGAACCTGTGTTTTTGGTAAACAGTCGCCAGGGATCTTGCGCTGCGCCCCCCACGCCCTTGCGGGAATGGGGGGAAGCCTTATTGCGAACGTACGGCTACTTTTTTGCCGAGTTCCTTAACGAGGGTTCTCCCGATCACCTTAATGCACTTACATCCATCTACCTGTGTTGGTTTGCGGTACGAACGCCTGTAGAGGAAATCGTACTACACTTTTCCGGGAACCTTCTTTCCCCATAGAGGCTTGAGCCGAAGCTCGCGCTCTCCCGAAGTACTTCGCTGTTTGAATTAGCCAGCCGGATTTGCCAAGCTGGCCCAACTACAGGTACTTCGCAAGATAAGTCGTATGTCTTGATGAGGTGCGATGATTCGTCATGCTATACGAACTCTACAGTCGGTGCAGGAATATTAACCTGCTGTCCATCGCCTACGCCTTTCGGCCTGAGCTTAGGATCGACTAACCCTGGGATGATCGACATTGCCCAGGAAACCTTAGATTTTCGGTGACATGGGTTCTCACCATGTGTCATGTTACTTATACCACCATCCTCACTTCCATTCGCTCCAGCGGACCTCACGGTACACCTTCGACGCAAATGAAACGCTCGTCTACCATCCCGCCTAATAAAAGGCGGAATTCATACTTTCGGTAGCTGCCTTGAGCCCCGTTGAATTTTCGGCGCAGAGTCGCTTAACGAGTGAGCTATTACGCTTTCTTTAACAGGTGGCTGCTTCTAAGCCAACTGCCTCGCTGTCTGTGCAACTCCACCGCCTTAACCACTTAGGCAGCATTTTGGGACCTTAAGTTATGATCTGGGCTGTTTCCCTTTTGAGCGCGGAGCTTAGCCCCCGCGTTCTGACTCCCGAGATAATGACCAAAAGTATTCGGAGTTTGCTAGGGTTGAGAACGTAAAGCCCTCTAATCCCTTGCAGTGCTCTACCACTCTTGGGTAACTCTCGAGGCTAGCCCTAAAGCTATTTCGACGAGAACCAGCTATTGCCGGGTTCGATTGGAATTTCTCCGCTATCCACAAGTCATCCCATGGTATTGAACAGCCAACGGGTTCGGGCCTCCATTCGCCTTTCGGCGAACTTCACCCTGCT
>CAZZHI010000001.1:962-1203 GCA_964654145.1 uncultured Candidatus Saccharibacteria bacterium | reverse complement strand
GGTTTCGGGTCTCGTGCATGCCATTATAAACGCACTATTAATACTCGCTTTCGCTACGCCTCCGTCTCGAGTGAGACTTAAGCAAACGGCATACAGCGAACTCGGTGGTTCGTTCTGCAAAAAGCACGCAGTCACCTCGCCTAAAAGGCAAGGCTCCTACTCTCTGTAAGTATATGGTTTCAGGTCTATTTCATTCCCCTTAACGGGGTGCTTTTCACCTTTCCCTCACGGTACTAGTTCA
>CAZZHI010000001.1:0-952 GCA_964654145.1 uncultured Candidatus Saccharibacteria bacterium | reverse complement strand
AGACATATTTAGCCTTAGGAGATTAGTCCTCCTGGTTTCAAACGGGATTTCACGTGTCCCGCCCTACTCAGGTCTATGCTAACGAAGAAAATGTATCTTTTGTGTACGGGACTCTCACCCTCTATGGTTGGGCATTCCAGCCGCATTCTGCTAGACAGACACTTTCATTTCGTTTTGTTTTTCATAAATTTACATTGCATAAACCTACAACCCCACATACGCAACGCTTTATGAGCTATGCGCGTATATGGTTTGGGCTCCTCCCTTTTCGCTCGCCACTACTGGGGGAATGTAAACACTTTCTTCATACACATCGGTGGTCGTAAACTTCGACGGACTTGAAGCGAACTTCAAATCCGGGAAGTTTACGGACCGAATATGCATAAAAAAGTGCTCGTTCTTTTCTTTTCCTCTGGCTACTAAGATGTTTCAATTCGCCAGGTTATCCCTATCCCTGCCTTGCAGCAAGGTAGTCAATACCAATTACGGTAAAGGGGTTTCCCCATTCGGAAATCTGCGGATTATCGGTTGCTCAGCACCTACCCGCAGCTTATCGCAGCCGGCCACGTCCTTCATCGTTGTCTATTACCAAGGCATCCACCATATACTCTTAACGGTGTATGACACATGATTATTTCACTTTATTGTCACAGTTCTGGATATGCATTTGCATGAGCTAGTAATACATGATTACTATCTGCATGCGTGATCTTTCTTATTTTCTTATTTGGTTACTTCCGGATAGTTTTTACGCTATACGGATTGCAATGGAACCAATTTCAGTTGTCAAAGTTCGAGACGATCAACCGGAAAATAAATCAACCCACAGACAAAAAATCGTTATCACTATTTCTTTTCTCTAGGATGATTTTCTTGTCCAGAGGAGGCAGTAAACTGCTTCGTGGGATCTTGTGCCTTGGCACAATTAGTACTTATCCACTATAGGGCCTGC